>NZ_JAHBDE010000013.1:0-95373 GCF_019956175.1 Pseudomonas sp. BF-R-30
ATTTCCAGCCGCCCCCCCCAGTCAATGGGGGGGTACGCTTTTCGAGTTCGCAATAGTCTGACCCCACAAAAGCACCAACGTATCGGTGAGTGGGAGCAGGTCTATGTCTGTAAAAGTGCTGATCGCCGGTGCAGCAATGGTGCCGTTTCTACCGCTGGGTGGCTCTGACAGTCATGCGGCATTGGCGGGGCAAGCCATTCGTGCAGCGCTGGCCGATGCGCGGATCGACTATGACCTGGTCGACCAGGTGTTTACTTCCTGCGTACACGCAGAAGCTGGTATCGCCGAGCAAATGTTGTCGCAGATTGGCTACTCGGGCGTGCCGATTTTCAGCCTCGGCGATGGCTGTGCGTCGGCCAGTAGTGCTTTCCATCTGGCCCGCAATAGCCTGCTGTGCGGCCAGGCTGAATGTGTCCTGTTGGTGGGTGTCGAGTGCATGCCGGCACACATCTCCAATCGTGAGTTTTTCGGTTTGAAAGATCTCGCTCGCGATGAGTCGGCAACGCTCAGGCAGGATGAGAACCCCATCGGCTTTATCGAGCGTCGACAACAACCGGCGCTGCTGTTCGCGGCCCAAACCAGTTGGTTATTGACACGCATGGGCATTGCTCAAAGCAGCTTCGATCAAGTGCTTGAGCAGGCACGGGCCCAGGCCGGACGCAATCCCTACGCCGTGTTGAACCGAGTGCCGGATCGCGACGGCTGGCTCCCGCCTTATCTGTGCCCGCCCGCCTGCGGTGCGGCGGCCATCCTGCTCTGTACCCCGGCCTTCGCCCTGCGTTTCGGCGCTCGGGCGGACGTCACTGTGTTGGCCTGTGTCAGGGGCAGTGACAGCGCTTCAGAGCAGGAAGCGGGTTGCGTGCTGGATGTGCTCGGACAGGCGACCACCCGGCGAGTCGCGCAGTTGGCCTATCAGCAGGCTGGCCTCGGTGCGGAAGACATCGACGTGGTTGAACTGCACGACCAAAGCGTCGGCGACTTCATGGTCAATAGCGCCGCGCTGGGCTTTTGCCGGGAGGACGAGATCGATCGATTCGTGCAGCAAGGACACCGCCTGAAAGGACAGATGAATGCGGTGTGCCCATCGGGTGGCTTGCTGGGACGTGGTCACGCCCCGGGTGCCACCGGGTTGGCGCAACTGGTCGAGTTGGTCTGGCAACTGCGCGGCGTGGCCGACGGCAGGCAAATTGCTGGTGCCCGCACGGCTTTACAACATAGCACCGCCCTGGGCCGGTCGGTGTCGGTCACCCTTTTGCAGCGCACCTGAGAGGAGGCTCACTACGCCGTGATTCAACCCATGACTTTTCGTAAACCATAGAGCAGGTGGCAAGCTAGATGAACAAAAATAATAAGATCTGCCATGCAAACCTTCGCAAAGGGTTGTTGGCCTCCGCCATTCTCACCGGCCTGGGCATCGCGCCCGTAGGGGCTGTGGAGATCAACACGGGGAATGAAGACTTTGCGGTTCGCTTCGACAACACGCTGAAGTTCAACTACGCCCAGCGCGTGGAAGCCCCCAACAGCAAGTTGGCCAATTCGTGGAACAACAATGACGGGGATCGCAACTTCTCCTCCGGCAGTCCCGTTTCTCAACGACTGGATGTGCTGACCGAACTGGACGTGGTTTACAAAGAAAAAGTCGGTTTCCGTGTCAGCGCCAACACCTGGTACGACCACGCCTACGACGATATTGGCAGCGATAACGCCTCGACCAATCAGCTCAACAACGGTAAGCCGGACTCTCGTCATCAAAGCGGTTACGCCGATCGGTATTACAACGGTCCTTCTTCGGAAATCCTTGATGCCTTCGTGTTTGGCAGCACTGAAGTCGGCGATGAATCACTGCTCAGCGGCAAGCTCGGCAAGCACACCGTTTACTGGGGCGAAAGCATCCTCGCCTTTGCCCATGGCAACAGTTATGGCCAGTCCGGCCTGGATATTTCCAAGTCGCTGGCGGTCCCGGGAACAGAAGCCAAAGAATTGTTCATTCCGCGTAATCAGTTGTCCACCAGCCTCACGGTCAATCCGGAACTGACCCTCGCCGCGCAGTACTTCCTGGACTGGGACGCCGCGCGGTTGCCTGAGTCGGGTACTTATCTGGGGTTCAACGACGGCATTCAAAATGGCGGGCACAACCTGTCGTTGATCGGCGGCCGAAACCCGTTGTTCGGCACACCTGGCCCACTGGGTGCCAACCAGTTTTTACGGCTGTCCAACGGGCATACGTTTACCCCGGACAACCAGGGTGACTTTGGCCTGATGGCCAAGTGGAGCCCGGAATGGCTGCAGGGTACGCTGGGTTTCTACTACCGCAAAACCTCCGACATTCTGCCCAACCTGGTGTTGCAGCCAACGGCGGTCGGCCCTGCGCAACTGATCTCCGGCAATGCCGGCAGCTACAACCAGTTCTATGTCGACGACATCGATATCTACGGCATCAGCCTGTCGAAAAGCATCGAAGGTGTCAGCGTCGGTCTCGACCTGAACTATCGCCACAACATGCCGCTGGCCAGCGTGCCGGCAACGGTCAATCCGGTAGCCGGTGCTGCCGGTTTGCCTGGCTTCATCAGTAGCTTTGATGGTGATAACGGCGTGGCCCGAGGCAACACCGTGCACGCGGTGCTCAACGGCTTGACCACTTTCGGTGCGACACCGGTCTGGGACAGTTCGACCTTGCTGGTTGAACTCGCCTACAGCCGCTGGCTGGATGTCACCGAGAACAAGCAGCTGTTCAAAGGCGAAGACTGGTATCGCGGTGTCGACAAGGTCACCAGGGACAACTATGTCCTGGGCGTCAACTTCAACCCGACCTGGTATCAGGTGTTTCCCGGCATCGATATGTACCTGCCGGCCAACTACAGCGTCGGCCTTGCGGGCAACTCGTCGGTTCAGCTCGGGGGTAACAAGGACTCCGGCAGTTACTCGGTGGGCGTTGGCATGGACGTGCACAACCAGTACCGGTTTGACCTGAAGTACGTGGACAACTTTGGTCCGTTCGACACCTGCGGCTCAGCCGGTGGTGCAGGTGCACAGGGCGAGGGTGCCGCACCAGGGGCCAACGGCCAATACAACTGCGTACCGGGGCAGACCACTGCTTTCGGCGGTACTCAGCCTCAGCTCAAGGATCGGGGCATGGTCACTTTTACCTTCAAAACGACCATTTGATCGAAGTCTTTGCTTGATAGCAGGAGTCACTCCATGAAGTTCGTCAATACGCTTTTGTTCACTGCCTTGACCGTTGCCATCGCGGGTGCGGCACACGCAGCCGTGTCCCCCGATGAAGCAGCCAGACTCGGCAACAGCCTGACAGGCGTCGGCGCTGAAAAGATCGGTAATGCCGACAACACCATTCCGCCCTACACCGGCGGTCTCACCACGGCGCCGGCCAGTTTTCAACCGGGTAGTTCGTTCCGTCCGGACCCTTATGAGGCCGACAAGCCACGCGTTGTCGTCGATGGCAAAAACGTCAGTCAATACACCGACAAACTGACCGCAACCACGCAAGAACTGCTCAAGCGTTACCCGACGTTCCGGGTCGATGTGTTTCCGACTCATCGCAGCGTTGCGCTGCCTCAACGGTTGCTGGATAACACCGCAAAAAACGCCGTCGGCACTAAAACACTCGAAGGCGGGGTAGCACTGGAGAACGCGTTGCCGGGCGTTCCGTTCCCGATCCCGAAAGATGGTTATGAGGCCATGTGGAACCACTTGCTGCGTTATCAGGGGTATGCCACCAATTTGAAATATGACTCCTGGAACGTCGACAGTTCCGGGAGGGCAATTCTGGCCACGTCCGGCAATGCCTATCTGGAATACCCGCTGTACGATCCCAAGCGTATGGACCCGGCGAAAGAAACGGATCTGTTCTTCAAGACCAAACTCTACTACCAGGCCCCGGCCCGTCGCGCGGGCGAAGCCATCCTGGTGCAGGATGCCGTCAACCCTCTGAAAATGGAGCGTCGTGGCTGGCAATACCTGCCAGGTCAGCGCCGCGTGAAACTCGCACCGGATATCGCCTACGACACGCCAAACCCTGGCTCGGCCGGTGCTTCGACCTATGACGATGCCTGGGTATTCAACGGCGCAATGGACCGTTACGACTTCAAACTCGTCGGCAAGAAGGAAATGATCATTCCTTACAACACGTACAAGTTGAACTACCACAAGGTCGCTGCGGATATCACCACGCCGCATCACGTCAATCCAGACCTGATGCGCTGGGAGTTGCACCGCGTGTGGGTGGTCGAAGCCACGCTGAAACCGGGCAAACGCCACATCTACAGCAAGCGCACCTTCTACCTCGACGAAGACAGCTGGATCGCCCTGGCTTCGGATGAATATGACGCCAGCGGCAAGCTGTACCGCGGGTCCTTTGCACACATGGCATACAGCTATGACGTGCAGGCGCCGAATTCCGATAACCACATGATTTATGACCTGGTCTCTGGCAGCTACAACATCACCGGCATCTACGGGCCGTACGGCGGCGTCAAGTACATCGACCCGCTTTCGAAAGCGCAATGGGCACCTGAGTCATTGGCCGGCACGGGTATTCGCTGAGCCGTAACGCAGGTGTTTTCTTGTCGCCGACAGTGTGTATCGCACTGTTCGGCGGCTTTTTTGCCGAGTAGACCTCATGAATACATTTAGATGGATTGCGCTCACTGCGCTAATTTTGGCGTTGGCTGCCCCATTCACCAGATCCGTCGTCGCCGCTGACTTTGTCGACGTGCTGTCGAGCCCCGCGATTCAGAGTGACAAGGCGATTGGCGGGGTGTTCACCGGGCTGACCCGTGCAGGTCAGCGCCTGGTCGCCGTGGGCCAACGCGGCCATATTTTTTATTCCGATGACAACGGCGTCCGCTGGCACCAGGCAGAAGTGCCGGTGAGTTCCGATCTGGTGGCCGTGCATTTTCCGAGCCCGACGCAGGGGTGGGCGGTCGGGCACGACGGCATTGTGTTGCACAGCGACAACAGTGGTGAAACCTGGAAGCGTCAGCTCGATGGCCGTCAGGTGGGGCAGATCATGCTCGAACATTTTCAGAGGCAAGAAGGGCAACAGCCCAACGATGCGTTATTGGTCGAGGCTCAACGAATGGTCGATGAAGGGGCTGACAAACCTTTTCTGGACGTTTGGTTCGCCAATGATAAAACCGGATATATCGTCGGCGCGTTCAATCTGATTTTCCGCACTGAAGACGGCGGCCGGAGCTGGGTTCCGTTGATGGATCGCACCGACAATCCGGGAGCACTGAATCTCTACGGGATACGAGCAATCGGCGATGACCTGTTCATTGTCGGTGAGCAAGGCCTGGTGTTGAAACTGGACTCGGCAACGCAACGCTTCATCAACATCCCGACGCCCTACAGCGGCAGCTATTTCGGCATAACCGGCAAGCCGGGCTCGGTGCTCGTCTATGGCCTGCGAGGCAATGTTTATCGCAGTGTCGATCACGGCGTGAACTGGGACAAGGTTGAACTGGGGCTGTCCTCAAGCATCACCGCGAGCACGATCACCGCCGACGGCCGAATCATCCTGGTCAGCCAGGCCGGGCATGTGCTTGTCAGCACCGACGACGGCGCCAGTTTCACGCTAAAGCCACAAGACCGCCTGGAGCCCGCCGCTGCGGCGCAGGCCATCGCATCAGACGTCGTGGTGGTCGCGGGCGCACGGGGCTTGCGCCAGTTGCCCTTCGAATGAGCCCACATCCCACATAATAAAAAGAGACGAGCCACTTCATGGGTAACTATAACCTCGATACGATGCCGGTGATCCGAGAGCTGAAGGGCTTCGATGCACGCTCCGGCAATGTCCTTGAACGCCTGATTTTCAACAACCGCCTGCTGGTGGTGCTGACCTGCCTGATCGTGACGGTATTGCTGAGCTATGTCGCGGCCACTGGGCTGATGCTCAATGCCAGCTTCGAAAAGATGATTCCGCAGAGTCAGCCGTACATCAAAAACTACCTTGAGAATCGTCAGGCGTTGCGCGGGCTGGGCAATACGGTTCGGGTGGTGGTGGAAAACACCGACGGCGACATCTACGACCCGAAATACCTGGAGGTGCTCAAGCAGGTTAATGACACCTTGTTCCTGACCCCGGGCGTGGACCGGGCCTGGATAAAGTCATTGTGGACGCCTGCCGTGCGCTGGACCGAGGTCACGGAGGAGGGCTTCCGTGGTGGCCCGGTCATGCCGGACTCCTACGACGGCTCGGCCAGTGGGGTCGAGCAACTGCGCTTGAACATCGCCCGTTCCGGCATCATCGGCAGTCTTGTCGGCAATAATTTCAAATCGAGCATGATTGTGGTGCCGCTGCTGGAGAAGGATCCGGTCACGGGCGCAGCAATCGACTATCACCATTTTTCGCGGATGCTTGAAGAGCAGCTACGCAACAAGTTTGAGTTTGCCGGCAGTAGCGCGGTACACCTCGCCGGTGAAGAGGGCAAAGGCCCGATCAAGATCCGCGTGATCGGTTTCGCCAAACTGGTGGGCGATCTGATCGATGGCCTGATGCTGATCATGATGTACTTCGGTGCCGCAGCGCTGATCGCTACTGCCATCATCTTTGGCTTTACCCGTTGCGTGCGCAGCACCGCGCTGGTGATTCTGTGCTCGGTGGTTGCGGTGGTGTGGCAACTGGGCCTGATCACCTTGTTCGGTTATGTACTCGACCCGTTTTCGATTCTGGTGCCGTTTCTGGTGTTCGCCATCGGCGTGTCCCACGGTGCGCAAAAAATGAACGGGATCATGCAGGACGTCGGACGCGGCACCCATCAGTTGATCGCCGCGCGTTACACCTTCCGTCGTCTGTTCCTGGCCGGACTGACCGCATTGCTGGCCGATGCCGTGGGTTTTGCGGTGCTGATGCTGATCGACATTCCGGTGATCCAGGACCTGGCCGTCACCGCGAGCATTGGTGTGGCGGTCTTGATCTTTACCAACCTGGTGTTGCTGCCAGTGCTCCTGTCTTATTGGGGTGTCAGTCCCAAGGCGGCGGCGCGCAGCTTGCGTCAGGAAAGTCAGGAGCTGAAAGGGAAAGGGCTGGGCAATGTGTGGAGCCTGCTTGACCGCTTTACCGAGCGTCGTTGGGCAACAGTGGCGGTGGTGGTGGCCGGGTTGCTGGCGGTAGGTGGCTTCATGGTCAGCACGCATTTGAAAATTGGTGATCTCGATCCGGGCGCCCCCGAGCTGCGCGCCGACTCACGTTACAACCGCGACAACGCCTACATCACTGCCAACTATTCGCTGTCCAGCGACCAGTTTGCGGTCATGGTCAAAACCGCCAGCGAAGGTTGCCTGAAGTACGAAACCCTGGTGGAAGCCGATCGTCTCGGCTGGCTGCTGCAACAGCAACCGGGCGTGCAGACGACCGTGTCACTGGTCAACGCTGTGCGCCAGATCACGGCGGGTTCCTATGAGGGCAACCCGAAAATGCTGACCGTCGCGCGCAACCAGAACGTGTTGAACTACGGCGCGCAACAGGCCTCGGTGAACAACCCGGAACTGTTCGACAGTGATTGTTCAATGATGCCGGTGATCGCTTATCTCTCCGACCACAAGGCCGAAACCCTCGATCACGTGGTGAAAGTGGCCGATCAGTTCGCCCGTGAGCACAGCAACGACGATCGGCAGTTCATGCTCGCCGCCGGTAGCGCCGGGATCGAAGCGGCGACCAATATCGTCGTGCGCGACGCCAATCGCACCATGTTGTTTTACGTGTATGGCGCGGTGATCGTGCTGTGCTTCATCACCTTCCGCAGCTGGCGAGCGGTAGTGGTGGCGGTCGTGCCGTTGATGCTGACGTCGATTCTCTGCGAGGCGTTGATGGTCTGGCTGGGCATGGGCGTGAAGGTCGCGACCTTGCCGGTGATTGCCTTGGGTGTCGGCATCGGTGTTGATTACGCGCTGTACCTGCTCAGCGTTCAATTGGCTCAGCAGCGTGCCGGTCTGTCGTTGACCGAAGCCTACAAAAACTCGGTGGCGTTCACTGGCAAAGTGGTGGCGCTGGTTGGCATCACCCTGGCGGCGGGCGTCATCACCTGGGCCTGGTCGCCGATCAAGTTCCAGGCCGACATGGGCATCCTGCTGACGTTCATGTTCATCTGGAACATGGTCGGCGCCTTGGTGCTGATCCCGGCGCTGTCGCATTTCCTGCTCCGTCGCGCTCCTTGAAATGATTGCTTGCATGATTTATCCGCTCCGCCACCTGTGAGTCTCTGCCGTTTCTGAAACATCGACATCAAACAAGAATAAAAGGAACACAAAACCATGCTGGGCTTGATGCAAGATCAACCGCTGTTGATTTCTTCCGTTCTGGAACATGCGCTGAAGGCGCATTCGCACACCGAAATTGCCTCACGTACGGCAGATGGAACGGTGCATCACTGCACTTACGCCGACATCGGCGAACGCGCTAAACAAGTGGCCAATGCACTGGTTGCGTTGGGCGTGCAATCCGGCGATCGAATCGGCACCCTGGCCTGGAACGGTTACCGGCACATGGAATTGTATTTCGGTGTGTCGGGCATGGGCGCGGTACTGCATACGATCAACCCGCGGCTGTTCGCCGAGCAGATCGAATTCATCGCCAACCACGCCGAGGACCAGTACCTGCTTTTCGACCTGTCGTTCGCTGAGTTGGTCGAGCAGATCGCGCCGCGCCTGAAGACAGTCAAAGCGTTCATCGCTCTGTGTGAGCGGGAGCAAATGCCGGCAATCAATGTGCCTGGCTTGATGTGCTACGAAGACCTGATCGCCGGGCACAGCAACGACTTCATCTGGCCTGAGTTCGATGAGCGCACGGCATCGTCAATGTGCTACACCTCGGGTACCACTGGCAATCCAAAGGGTGTGCTGTATTCGCACCGTTCTTCGATCCTGCATTCGCTGGCGCTGTGTACCTCGGAGGGCTTCGGTCTATCGGCGGCGGATTCAGCGTTGTTGGTTGTGCCGATGTTCCACGTCAATGCCTGGGGAATGCCGTATGCCGCCGCAATGTGTGGGGCAAAATTGGTGTTGCCGGGCGCCGCACTTGACGGCGAGAGCCTCTACACGCTGATGCGAGATGAACAGGTGACCCTGGCGCTGGGTGTTCCGACGGTGTGGATGATGCTGCAACAACATGTCGAGACTCAGGCTCTGCAACCGGCGACAGAGCTGTGCCTGAACCGGGTGGTGATCGGCGGAGCCGCCGCGCCGCGCAGCCAGGTCGAGACGTTTGAAACCCGTTTCAATGCGCGTGTGTTGCATGCCTGGGGGATGACCGAGATGTCCCCGCTGGGCACCATCTGCAATCCGCTGCCCAAACACCGTGATGCTTCGCTGGAAGCAGTGCTCGACTTGCAGGCCAAACAAGGGCGGGCGTTGTTTGGGGTGTCGATGAAGATTGTCGATGAGCAAGGCGCTGAACTACCGCGAGACGGCAAGGCAAGCGGTCTTCTACTGGTCAAGGGACCATGGATCGCCAGCCAGTATTACGGCGGCGAGGGAGGGCAGATTCTTGATAGCGAGGGCTGGCTCGATACCGGTGACATCGCAACGATCGACACTGACGGCTATATGCAGATCACCGACCGCGCCAAGGACGTTATCAAGTCGGGTGGCGAGTGGATTTCCTCGATTGATCTGGAAAACGCTGCCGTCAGTCACCCGGCCGTCGCCGAAGCGGCGGTGATCGGCATCCCTCATCCCAAATGGCAGGAACGGCCGTTGTTGGTGGTGGTGCTCAAACCTGGTAGAACCGCGAGCAAAGACGATCTGCTGACGGTGCTGCAAAGCCGCGTGGCGAAGTGGTGGCTGCCGGACGATGTGGCCTTCGTCGAAGCGCTGCCGCATACCGCCACCGGCAAATTGCAAAAGATGAAGCTTCGCGAACAGTTTCGCGACTTCAGATTTCATAGCTGAAAGGCTATTTATCCAAGGGCACGATCAGCGGGCCGGCGAAGGCCTGCATGATCAACGCCACGGGTTGGTTGTGGCTGACCAGTTGGGCCATGGCGTTCATGTAGGGCGTCAGGTGACGAAAGTATTTCTTGTAGCTCGGACACAGATAGTTCAGACCCGGCTCGCCGTCGGGCGCGTTCATGAAGCGGTTTTTCGGGCATTCGCCATGGCAGGCGAAGCGGTAATCGCACTGCTGGCAATACGTCGGCAGTGTCTCTTCCTTGGCGGCGCCAAAGGCTTGTTGCGCAGCAGAGGCGAGTAGCAGGGCCGGATCATCGGTCTTCAAGTTGCCCAGCAAATACTCGGGATACATGTAGTGATCGCAGGAGAAGACGTTGCCGTCGTGCTCCACGATCGCCGCTTTGCCGCAGCGCGGGCTGAACAGGCACACCGAGGCCGGTAGCTGACACCATGAAGCCAGTGCCCACTCGAAGTTCATGACATGAACCTCCCCGACGTCCTGGCGCACCCACTCGTCAAAAATCGTGATGAGAAAATCGCCATAGGCCTCGGGGGCAACCGTTTGCTCCGTCACCATCGCCGGCTCCGGCACCACGTGCAAGCGCAATTCCGGCGGGATAGCGAAATGCAGACCCAGACTGACCTGTAAGGCGCTTGGCACGCGTTCCACCACGGGATTGAACTGAATATGACGAACGCCCTCTGACTTGAGGAATCGATAGATTTCCAAGGGGAATCTGGCGACATCGCGCGCCACGGTCACCAACACATTGAAGTCGACGCCATGCCGCTTGAGCAGTTCGAGACCGTGTATCACGTCATCGAAACTGGAGCGTCCACGCTTGTCGGGGCGATAGAGGTCGTGAACGAATCGCGGGCCATCGAGGCTGATCCCCACCATGAAGCGTTCACGGGCGAGGAACGCGCACCAGTCGTCATTGAGTAACGTGCCATTGGTCTGCAACGTGTTGCGAATGACTTTGTTCCCCGCGAACTGGCGTTGATACAGGACCGCGCGCTGGAAAAAATCCAGCCCCAGCAACGTCGGTTCGCCGCCTTGCCAGGTAAATTCGACCTCAGGCGTGGGCTGGGCCTCGATGTAGCGCTGCACATACAGACGCAGCACCTCGTCGGTCATGCTGAAGCGTTCCCGAGGCGGGTAAAGCTGTTCTTTTTCGAGGTAGAAACAGTAGCTGCAATCGAGGTTGCAGATCGGCCCGACGGGTTTGGCCATGAGATGCAAGCCCTGGGGCGGGGATTCGTGGGTAGGCATGGGGGCAGGGTCCGGGAGTCATCTGTTTGCCGCCCGGTTGTCCGGGCGGCATTGTGGGTCAAGGCAAATATGTCACGTGTACATCCTTGACCTTGCCGTTGAATGCGAAGGGCGCACGCTCGAAATAGTCCAGGGTGACGGGGGAGCCGAGGTCTTGAGCCACGTCGAAGGTTTCGCTGGCGGTGAACGTCAGTGCCGGAGTAAACGACGTCACCCCTTTGGCGACTTCCTGCCCGTCAAGTCGCAGGCTCAGACTGGCCGGCGCTCCGGGCTTGGCTGACGACAGGGTCGTCAGCACTTCGATACTGACTTTGCCTGCGGGTACTCGTTCGGTCGAACGCAGTTTGACTCGAGAGATAGCCAGCGCGTTGTACTCGTAGTTCAGGAAACCGTCATCCATGTACAGGCTGACCCCGCCACCGATTCCGCCCAAGGCATACAACACGCCGGTGGCGTTAGCTGGAACCTCGGCGTCGACGAAAACTTTGCTGTTCTGATTGCGCAGGTTCGGGGCCGCAAATTCCGGAAAGCGCTGGACGCGATCGCTGAAATGCCATTCGCGTTGGCTGCTGGAGATTCGTGCGGTCGGATCGAGGAAGGGGTAGAGACCGGCACCAATCGGATAGACATGGTTTGCCTTGGCCTGCACGTCAAACTCCGCCTTCAGCTCCGCAAGTTTTTGCGGATTGATCGCGGCTACATCGTTGGCCTGGGAGTAGTCGTTTTGCAGGTTGTAGAGCGACCATTGATCATTCGCCGGATTCCAGCCCATGAACTGTGCAAAACCTTGCACCCAGGGTTTGCGCGGGCCAAAAACCGAGGCCATCCAGCCATCCTTGTAGATGCCGCGACTGCCCAGGACTTCGAAGTATTGCGCCGGTTTTTTCGACTTCACCTGAGCGTCATTGAAGGTATAGCGCAGGCTGATGCCATCCATGGGGTCCTGAGCGATACCGTTGACCTCTTTGGGTGGCATGATCGACAGCACGTCGTAGACCGTTGGGGCAATGTCGTTGACATGGTGAAATTGTCCGCGAACTCTGGCGTCGGCCTTGATCTGTTTCGGCCAGGAAACGGCCAGCGGCGTGCGCGTACCGCCGAAGTAACCAGCGACCAGTTTAGTGCCAACGAATGGCCCTGATCCTGCCCAGGCCCACGCAGCGTTGTACATGCTTTCAAGTTTGGGACCGCCGAGCGCGGACAAGCCGCCATACATCTCGTCGAGGACTTTCAGCTGCTGCTCTTTGGGAACTGGAATCCCGTTTTGGGCCAGCAACTCATTAATCGTGCCCTCCATCCCCTCGGAAGAAGCGCCGTTGTCGCTGAAGACATAAAAGATCAGCGTGTTGTCGCGCTTACCTTCACGCTCCAGTTCGTCGAGGATCTTGCCAGCCTGCGTGTCGGCATGTTCCAGGAAGCCGGCATACACCTCCATCAACCGAGCCTGATACTGTTTCTGTTCGGAAGACAAGCTATCCCAGGCTGGGAGTTCCGCCGGGTGTGGGGTGAGGACGGCGTCCTGGGGGATAAAGCCCAGCGCTTTCTGGCGAGCGAACGTCTGCTCACGATAGGCATCCCAGCCACCGTCGAACTTGCCTTTGTATTTATCGGCCCATTGCGCATTCACCTGGTGCGGGCCATGTACGGCACCCGGTGTCCAATACATGAAAAATGGTTTTTCCGGCGCGTAGGTCTGATGGTCTTGCAGCCAGTTTACGGCCTGATTGGCGAGATCTTCGCTGAGGTGATATTTCGGATCTCGCGCCGGTTCGATTGGCGTTGTGTCGCGGTACAGACGCGGTTCGTACTGAGAGGTTTCGCCGGCCAGGAAACCGTAGAAATGTTCAAAACCGTAGGCCGTCGGCCATGTATCGAAAGGACCGGCCGCCGTGGTGTCCAGGGGGGGGGTGTTATGCCATTTGCCAAACGCGGCGGTGCTGTAGCCATATTGCTTGAGCACCTCGGCCATGGTCACCGAGCTTTTGGGGATCTTGCCGGTGTAGCCTTCCCAATCGGTGGCCAGCTCTGCGATGACGCCGTTGCCAACTCGGTGATGGTTGCGTCCGGTAAGCAAAGCGGCGCGAGTTGCGGAGCTGATGGCAGCGGTATGAAAAGCGTTGTAGCGCACACCGCTGTCGGCGACTCGACTCAGGGTCGGCGTATGGACTGCGCCGCCGACGGTGTCGGACTGCGCGAAGCCGGCGTCATCGAGCATGATCACCAGAATATTGGGGGCCTCGGCAGGAAGGCGGGATTGCTGCTGACGTTTCTGGTGCTTCGATTCTTGCAGCGTCGGTTTGGCGTCACTGGCCGAAGGCGTCGGCGGGAAAGGCAGCGAGTCTTGTGCGGATGCGACCGAGCTGGCCAACAGTGCGCAGAGTTTCAGGGTGAAACGTCCGGCGGGTTGCAGCTTCTGGGACATGGGTGTCTCCGTTTTTTATTCATTGCGACGGCGCAGCCGCCCGGTCGAACACCGGACGGCCGAGAGATTGGAGAGCAGGTCAGACCGCAAAGCTGGTGATGTCTTTGGGCTCGATATCATTGGCTTTGCAGAACGCCAGGTAACGATCCACGCTGGATTTCCAGTTCTCGATGGCCACGACGTTGTTGTTGTCGTCGTAATACAGCAGGTCGCCCTGGGTGATGTTCAAGGTGATCAGTTCATCACCATATTCAGTCAGCACGATCGGCGTATGGCTGGAACCTGCGGTTTCGAACACCACGCCGCCCTGTGTCGAGATCCAGTCGTGCTCCAGGTATTTCCAGCCACCCTTGACGGTGTAAACGATGACCGTGCCGGAGTGATAGTGCTTGGGCAGAGAAGACCCGGCCGGGGCCTTGAGCAGGGTGATGGTTTCCCCGCGAACCGGGTCGCATTTGATGTATTTGATGAAGATTTCATCACTGTAAGGTGCGAACGGAACCCACGGCAGGTCCTCGTCGTTGATGGAGGAGGTGTCGATGTTTTCATAAAACATGCTTGTTGTTCTCTATTGGACGGTGGAAGGAACTGCGCGGTGCATTAAGAGCATCGTGAACAAACCGTGCTCACACCGCCCCCCTCTTGAGGAGGGGTATCCATCCAATGGCGTTGAATCGCGGCATTCGGAGTGCCGCGCAAATAACGCCAAAACAACAATATCTACGGTTTGCGGCCACCGTCGGCCTTTGGGTGATCAAATCGGACGTCAGGGCCTCTGCGAAACCCTGACGCTCCGGTTTAGCGGCGGCATGCCAGCGCCGTCCGCTGCAACTGGTCGTTAGGCGCTCAATTGATTTTAACGATCGCGGGCGGACTCCACGTGCCTTTGCCAGGAGGCAGGACGGAAGGGGTTTCGGTCTTTGGCCAATACAGGCGCATCACCATGTAGATCAGATCATTCGGTGCGGGCAGCCAGTTGCTTTCCTTGTCCGCGCCGGGCGAGTCCTTCTGGATGTAGAGTGTCAGCGAGCCGTCTGCATTCTTCTTCATGTCGGGTAGCATCGGCGAGTTGATGAGGTAGCGATTGATCGGGTTTTTAATCAGCAGTTGCGACTTGCCGTCGTACATTGTCACCGACCAGAAAGCATTGACCGGCGGAAGCTGTCCAGCGGGAAAGGTGATGGTGTAGTTGTGTTTGCTGCCGTCAAGCGGCGTACCGTCGGACAGGATCTTGGCCATCGGATACGTGGCCTCTTCGGCGTCGTTGGCGTAGATGCCCGCTTGCGCGATGGCGGCACGCTTTAGCCAATCATCCTTGTAGAACGCCGCGTCACCGCCGGAACTCACGATGTTCCAACCATTGACCTGCGTGCCGAGATGATTGACTGCATTCTGGACCTTCGCATGCCCAGCCTGCATGCCCTCAACCACTGCGGCCTTTTGCTCGGCGGAGAGCTCCTGGAAGTTGAAATCCTTGCCGGCGCCAATGCCCAGGTGGGCCAGCTTCGCGCGGATCGCCGTTTCTTCCGGTGTAGCAGGGGCAAGCTGCATTACAACGCCCAGATATTTGAAGAAGTCGGTCTTCACCAGGTCCTTGTCGATCTTCGGTAAGTCGAGCGCCGGCGCGGCAGGCGGCGCAGGCTGCTTGAGATAAGCCGATAGCGGCCGGGCCGCATAACCGGACTGGATCTTCTCGACGTTTGGCATGTCCGCCGGGTTGTAGAGCTGAGTGCGAAAGATCACGAAGGGCAGTTGTGTGCTGGAACGAAAAACCTTCTTGATGCCTGTCGGGGTCACGCCCTTCCAGTCTGGGCCGACCAGCATGTAATCGCCGGCTGCGTTGCCGGTGGTACGGCTGCCGATGTAACCGAAGTTGTTGGTGCTGTTATCGATGAGCTGCACCGAGTAGTACCGCGGTTTCTCTACCGCCGGTACCGAGAGCACCATCGGCTCGCTCCGCAGGTCCATGAACATCAAGGAATACGGTGTGTCGCTGTTCGGCGAGACGATGGCCGTGTCCTTGTAAGTAAAAACATTGTGCATGCTGTGAATGTGGTTGAACGGCGCCTTGTACTGGCCGGAGTTTTTGTCCACGGCATAGTCGTACATGATCGCGTAGTTCATCACGATGGGCAGACCGTAGATATAGCCTTCTTCGGCGATGGCTTTCGTTTCGGCGGCAGTGATGTCCGCTGCTTGGGCGTGCGTAAGTCCAAAGGACGCGAGCAATGCCAGCGCACAGCCAAATGTTCTCGGGAGTGTGGTTATCATGAACTTGAAACTCCATTTTTCGTACTGGATGAGTGAGTCGGCCAGTTAACTGCAGGTCCGGTGATATTCTAGTTTCACTTAGGAAAAAGGAGGGTGTACGCCACTCGAAAGCCCCAGCCGTGTGCACCCTCTTCAGGACTGTCCGCCCAGTATCGCGGTCCCACCTGAAGGCTCATGGGCTGCTTGCCGACTTTGAACAATTGCGTCACGAACAAGTTGATCGGCACATTCCACTCCCTGGCTTCCCAGTCGTAAGTGGATTCGGTATTAATTCCAAAACTGGTGTACGACGTTGTCGTATAAACCAGGAAGGGTTGTAGATACGTCTGGTTGACCTTCTCCTTGTCATCGGCCGGGTCGTTGTCCAGTGACCAGATATGGTTCGCCAGAATACCGGTCGTCCAACCGTTGGCTTGCTTCAATGCCACCGCTGTCGGTCCAATTCCCCATTGTTCGCTACTCAGAAGCTCATCACTGCCGGTCGGTAACAACAACGCGGGGCCTGCGCCCCAGATCCAGCCGTCCTCGGTGGGCTTTTTGGGCGAGAAAAAGAAGCTTTGCGAGGTGTCGCCCACTCCGCTTTTATCGGCGATACCCCTCGGTGCCAACCCGTGCTGATCAATGATCGGGAGGATCGTGCGAGAAATCAGATTCCAATCTTCATTAAGTGTGAAGGGTAATACCGGCTGGATATTGGTTACGCTCTGGATTCCATTACCGGAGGGACCCATTTTCTGATTCCAGTTGTATTGAATGGGCAAGCTGTACAGTGCCGCGACTGGATTTAATGACTGCTTAGCCAGTTCCGCCTGATCGTCAGCCTGGCTGGAAACGGAAATACCTAAAAACAAAGGTGATAGTAAGAGTCGTTCAATGTACTTGGTCATGTCGAATTCCGTTTACAGTCAGCCTTAACTGCCTTGCGGCATAACGCGGGCATCATTGCCTGAGCCTTGGATATACACCTTCGAGCCTTTAGCCAGGGACGGATTGATCGGTTGGGTTACCGATACGAGCACGCCACTGCTGACCCGCACGATGATCTGTTGCGCCTCGACCGGTTGGTCATACTTTTTCTTCTCGGCGTAGTTACCGCCAGCAGCACCGGCGAGCGCGCCGGCAACCATGGCGACGTCACGGCCGGTGCCTCCCCCGATCAAGCTGCCAAGCGCCAGACCGCCAAGGCCACCGAGTACGGCGCCGACACCACTGTCGTGGTTGGTCTGCATCTGCGTCAGCGATATCTGCTCGATCTTCCCTGAGCGAATCTCGATTTCACCAGCGCCACCATCGGTTGACCCGACGGCGGAACAGGCACTTATCAGCACCGTCATCAACGTGACTGACAGCCAGGACAGGATTATTTTCATTACGGTTCACCTCGTTATTGGTATTTGGCAGTTCAATCAAGGCTTAACTGCGAATGAACGCCCAGAGATCGACATTCAACTTGTCGATCGCCGCTTTGAAGTCCTGGGCGGTGATCTTCTGACTTTCGTTTTCCAGCGTTGTACCAAACACTTTGCGTACTACCTTGGCTACCGTCTGGTTGGTTCTCGCATCGATAATCTCGGCCTCGATGAACAAAGTGCTGTCCTGATCACGGTGGCCGGTGGCGGCCTGTGTTGCTCCGACCACGGCGGCGATCGGCACCACTTCGTACCATTTCATCCCTTCGTTTTCGGCATTCACCCCGGTGATCGCCGCACGCATCAGCAGGGTGTTGGAACCCACCGGCGCGGCGCTGGTATTGGAAACCACACGGTATTTCTGACCCAGGGTGCCTTTAACCTTACTGGTCATGTAGTTCTGGATGTCGGTCAGCGTTTGCTGGTTGACCCGCTCATCGGGCTTGGGCGCGGGATAAAGCTCCAGATTGTTGAACACCACCGTGTCATAGGCATTCGGGTTCCACGACGGACTGACCCAACGCATTGTTGTACCGCCGCTTGCCGTTTTGACTTCCTGCAAGTTGTTGTAGTTGGACAGATAGCCCGAGTATTGCTCGGCTTCAGTGACTTTCGATACGCAGCCGGTCAATAACAAGCTGCTCAGTGCGGCACTCGTTATCCATTTGTGCGAGAAGTTCATATAACGGTACTCCTTGAGGGATATGTTCCTGAATGTCTTTTATTCAAGGTCAGATTCTGTGGCCTTAGCCCCTTCGGAATAGGCCCCACTGGATCTCAGCCTGAGCAATCGAACGACTGCTTGCCAACTGCAAGCAGTCGCAAGCGTCGCGTTACTTCAATGCCACCACTGCCGGCGGCTGCCAGCTGCCGCTGCCTGCGGGAAGAATTGAAGGCGGCGTGGCCTTCGGCCAATAGAGGCGCATTACCAGATAGGCCGTGTCGTCAGGCGCGGGCAACCAGTTGGACTCCTTGTTCTTGCCCGGCGAATCCTTTTGGATATACAGCGTCAGTGAACCGTCCGCGTTCTTTTTCATGGCCGACAGCATCGGCGAATTGATCAGGTAGCGGTTGATCGGATTCTTGATCAGCAGTTGGCTCTTGCCGTCGTACATGGTCACCGACCAGAAGGCATTGACGGGCGGCAGTTTGCCGGCGGGGAAGGTCAGCGTGTAGTTGTGCTTGCCGGTATCCAACGTCTGGCCGTTGCCATCGGTACGCGTAATGGGATACATCGCCTCGGCGGCGTCATTGCCGTACAAACCAGCCTTCGCGGCGCCAGCACGCATCAGCCAGTCGCCTTTGTAGAACGCCTGGTCGCCGAAGAACGCGCCGACGCTCCAGCCGTTGATATTCTTCATTCCGCTCGAGAGGAACTTGTCGACCTTTTCGTCGCCGGCTTTCATTCCGAGCAGGACCACGGCCTTGTGCTCGAGCGAGAGATCCTTGAATTCGAAGCTCCGGCCGGGGCCTACGCCGATGCTGGCCAGCTTGGACCGGATCTCCTTGTCGTCTGCCGATGGCGGCACATACTCCAACGCGGCTGACAGGTACTCGAAGAAGTTGGCCTTGATGCCCCCCGTCGTGGCCGGAACGAAATCAATCTTCGGCACAGCGGGCGGCGCGGGTTGATGGAGGAAAGCGGACAGCGGCTGGACCTTGTAACCCGCCTGCACCTTCTCGACCTTCGGCATGTCGGCCGGATTGAACAGCTGAGTGCGGATCAGCGTCAGTGCGAAAGGGGTCGTGGAGCTGAACACCTTGTCGATGCCTGGAGGTGTCGCACCCTTCCAGTCGGGGCCTGCAATCAAATAGCTCCCGGGTGCGCTGGCCGTGGCCCGACTGCCGATGTAGCCGTAGTTATAGGTATTGCCGTCGATCAGTTGCACCGAGTAGTAGCGTTTTTTGGAGACGGCCGGCACGGTGATCACCAACGGCTCGGCGCGCAGGTCGGTCCAGAGAAAGGAGTACGGCGTGTCGCTGTTGGGGGTAATGATGGCCGTGTCAGCGGGGGTCGCGACCTTATGATCGTGGTGCAGTTGGTTGAAGGGGGCCTTGAACTGGCTGGACTTGGAGTCCACCGCGAATTCGTTCATTACGGCGTAGTTCATGACCAGCGGCAAGCCGTAGATAAAGCCTTCCTCGGCGATCGCCTTGGTTTGCTCCAGGCTCGGCGCGGGAACGCCCTTGGTCACATCGGCCTTGTCGGCCTGTGTGATCGGATCGAGCTTGCTCGTGCACCCGGTGAAAAGCGTTGAACCTACGACGACCGCCGCAGCCAATGTCCAGCCACTGTGAGACTTCCTGTTCATTTTCACCTCGTTAGTTTTGTACAAGCCGGTGTCGTGAGCGTTCATGCCCACGGTTAGATACTAGGCATGACACCTGAAACGCTCTTGGATTTTTCTCAGTAGCGCCAAGTCATGTTGCCAGTCAGGGCTTGAATCCAGGCGTTGTCGAACTCGCCTGAGACACGATTACCTGACAACGTTTTTTGCTGATCGACGGACATGTCCCCCATCCACACCGTGACCCAACTGAAATTCACGTCTGTCTCTTTATTCAGTGAATAAGTAAAGCCTGTGGCGAAGCGCCAGGCGGCGCCCATGGGCACGGTGAGCGTACGATTACCGTCGGACACTGCGGACGTGTCATAGGCGACACCGAAATCCCAGACCCAGTCCTGGTTCATCTGGTATTGAGCGCCAAGCGCCAATTGATACGTGTCTTTGTAATGCGCATCGATTGAAGCGGCCCGGGAACCGGTTCTGGACGTGTCTACGTCAATGCCGATGTCACCGAATTTCGACCAGTCCTGCCAATTGACCGAGGCCAGAACGGCCCATTGCGTATCCAGTTGCTGGTACAGGCTGAGGGTCGCCGTTTGCGGTACTTTCAGGTCGATTTTGGTGTTGAGGTTGTTGAGGCGACTCACCAACGGAGCACTGCTCTTCACATCCAGGCGATCCTCGAAGTCGAGGTCAACCTGACTGGTGTAAGCCAGGCCAATCCGGGTACCGGGCTTTGGGGCATAAATCACGCCTGCGTTGGCGCCGTAACCCCAGGTGCTGTCCCGGTATTTGTATTGGCCGTCACCCCGTTGTGTCAGTCCGAGCGGCGCCTGATCGATGGCGGCTTCGCTCTTCAGCATCCCGTACATGGCTTTGAGTCCGACGCCGACGGACCATTGATCGTTGAAGCGATAGGCGACACTGGGTACCAGTGACAGTCCCGCAATGCTCGCGTTCTGTACGAAATAACGGCCGGACCAGTCATTGTCGTAGTTTACAGCCAGACCGAAATCGCCATAGGAGCCGAAACCGACGGACCACCGATCATCCAGTTGATGGCTGATGAAGAAACTGCCACCCGGTATGGGATCGAGCGCGTTACCGCTGCCAGTGCCCGGCGTATTGGTTTCACTGTCCCGATCGAACGATAAGTCACCAAAAAGAACCTGAGCGCCAGCGGAGATCTGTGTTCCGCTGAGGTAGCTCAAGCCGGCGGGGTTGCTGGCAATGGTCGAAGGGCCTTGTGCCCGGGCCGCTGCACCGGCATTGGCCAGTCCGACGTTGTCGGTGGCGGTTTCGTACAACATTAGGCCACCGGCAACACTTCGGCCACTGGTCAAGAGTGTCAGCGCACCAAGAACAGCAATCGACAACACGCTTTTATTCAATGGCATGAGATCCTTCTCTTCAGATCACTCAGTCGATATCGCTTAGATCGCCCCAAGGCCGAGGCGCCGTCTTTTACTCGTGCGGCTTTCTTGAGTGTCTGCGCGGAACTCCAACCGCAGGTGCAACTAATCGCCGGCCTCAAGAACCGTTCAAAAAACCGAAGAGCAGCTTTGCGACCAGCCTGTTGTTGCGTTCACTTTACGACAATCATCAGAAAGGCACCTTGCATTTTCGGACAGTGCGTGCGGTATCGCGGGGGTATGGGAATTGTTGAATCAACCCTCGATGGAAGTTACCCCAGCCCGTCTCTCCAATGCTGTGGTGACGTATTTGTCCACGTTTTGAATGCACGGGAGAAGGCGTTTGGATCCTGGTATTGAAGGGTTTGAGAGATTGTGGATATCGGCAGATCGGTATCTTTCAAGAGCTGCCGCGCGAAGTTGCTTCTGGAATCGGTGATCAGTTCTTTCAGGTGAGAACCTTCCGCATCCAGCCGGCGTCGCAGCGTTCTTTCATGCAATGAGAATTGACTGGCGATGTGCTTGGAGTTTGCCTGGCCTTGCAATAATAGAGCGTATGCCTGGCTCTTTATTTTTTCTGACATCGTCAAATGTGACGTGGCGATCGAAATAGCCAGTTTAAGTAGATGGTGTAAGCGTGGATTCGCCGTACATTGAATTTGCCGGAGTTGCTGATTGTTTATTACAAGCCCGGAGATGCTTGCATTGAACTGAATGTTACAGCGAAATTTTCTGACGTACGGGTTGATATCGGATGGCTTGCGATATGAAAACTGCACACGAACGGGGGTCCAGTTAGCGCCTAACAATGTCCGCAACATTTGCAGGCCAACCATGACGGCAGTGTCAACTAGTAATGATTGATTGGGCAGGTCGTGGCGATAAATGACATATCCCAACAAACTGTGTTGACCCGCCAAGGGAAGAAGGAGTGGGGTCGCACCACGATCATAGAGATTGGCATGCCCGACCAGATCGTTCAATGCATCGCCTGGTGTAGTCGCAAGACGCATAAGCTGACCCACCGGACCCAAATTTTCCAGCGAAAAGCGCTCACCGATCAACAGGCCAATATGGGGGCACTGAGTGTGTTCGAACGCCGTGTTGAACAGACGAGCAACGTCCATGTAGGCGAGATGGTTGTCTTCATATGCAAATTGCTCAAGGCTGATACCAGCGTCTTTGAAAACGCCTCGCGAGGAGCCCCCTATCGCGTCAACTACTTCCGGGAACCTACGGAATGGACTTGTACTAATTTCTCCAGGCCCGCCCATTCTTAAAGATGATTTTTTGGAGGGCATATAAGCTCGCTATCATTCCTGAAACTGGGGCATTGGCCACGCTGGCGAACATCTGACACATGACGAGCAAAAGAGCGTAGCGCCCAAGAGCCGGCGCCTGGCACCTCGCGGCCGTTCTGCGCTGCCAGTCCTTGGACCGAATCATCAAATACACGAGTCGTGCGCATTAATTGAATCCAAAAATACATAATATTGAATACATTGGTTTTAGCACGGATGCGCTTTTTTTCAAATGGTCCATAGAGACTCTGCTCCACCATAATAGCCGCTTCCATATATCGACGAAGCTTGGTTAGAGGGCATTCTTCTGATGGTTTCGTTTCGAGTACTTGGTAAGAAACAAAAAATGAAGTGGAGCCAACAGAGGGAGTGGGCCCTCTTTTTCTGTTTTAGCAAGGCGACTGTCCGCCCTCAAGGGTTGTCGCTTGCCGGCGCTTTGGGAACGCAGATGTGTCCGATGTCGTTTATCTGCGAAGACTGCTATTGGCCGATTTCTGCCGGTCATTAAGCCGAAATCAAGCTGAAGAACGTGCTCGGCGATGTTTGCGCAACGATGAGGACTCAACACTAAAGACGCCGGCTTAAGAAGGCGGTAAAGAGCCAGTCGCGGTATTCGCAGGAAAAGACAGCATCGACTCGGCTGGCGGATGCTCGTAGGTGGAGGACAGCACGGCACTGAGTCGATCGCCCAACAGGTCCCAAGCGCGCTTCTTCTCTTCGGCATAATCGTGATGCAGGTAGTGGCGCCTTACCCGGGAGCCGGCCAACACATGGTTTTGGCAGCGGTCGATGACGTCCAGGCTGACCCCCAAGGCCTGCATCATGGTCGCACCGGTGCGGCGTAGGTCATGCGGCGTCCAGTCGCCGTTTTGGCCGTGGGCAAGGACCAGGGTGTCGTCGTGACGCCGTCTGGAGAGGGCCTTACGGTTTTTGAACCGGGCTTGGCGGTCACCCACCTGTTTGCTCACCACCTTCACGTCCACATGCCCATCATCCTGCTTGTTGGGAAAGCACCATTGGCTATGTCCAGTAAGGGTTTTCAAGTCCTGAAAGAAATGCAAGGCGAAGGGGGAGAGGAAAACATGGTGATCCTGTTTTTTGCCCCGGGTGCCTTTGACGTTTTCACTGGGGAGGAACCAGGTCTGCCGGTCCAGGTCGACATTTTTCCATTCGGCCTGCAGTAACTCACCAATCCGGCACAAGGTGCCCAGGCTGATCCAGAGCGCAAGTTGAGTCTCCTTCTTTAATGGACGAATACCTTCGTACTTTTGACCAGCGGGGAGGGCGTTGTAATCGGCGGTCATTTGCTGGAAGCGGTTGTGCAGTTCCAACAGCTCAGCCGGCAAAAGGATGCGGCTTCTTTCTGCCTCGTAGCCGGCGGGGATCAAGGGGGAGATGTCGACCAGTTCGGTCGGATCGCCCTCGATCAATAAGGCCCGCCAGGGCTGACGCTTTCTGGCCCAGCTGAACATCTGAGTTAGGTCGGCGAAGAAACTGATGGCTTGCCGGTGAGCGCCGCGGTTGAGCACGGTGCGGATCAGCGCCCGAACATCGTGTTCGGAGACGCTGCTCACCGCGGTCTTGCCAAGTGCCGGAAAAAGGTCTTTGTTAAAACGGCGTTGTAGTTCGGCATTGCCATCTTTGCGCGCCACGCCATCCAACAGCCAGGCCTTGGCCAGATCTTGGACGGTCAGCGTTTTCACCCTCGCCGTTTTTACTTGTTCGGCCTCTACCTTAGCCGCGGCGTATGCCTGCGCCTTGGCGGTTTTCTTCTGCTCGTTGGGATTGATTTGCTCATCGATGAGCGCTCGGGCCTGGTTGCGAGCCTTGCGGATGTCCGTCAGGGATTTGCGCGGCCAGGAGCCGCAGGAGTACTCTTTGTTCTGGTCACCCCACCGATACCGATAGAAAAAGCTGACTGTCACGCCGTCCTTGCGGACTGAGATTCGACCGGCCAGATTGCCATCCTCCCTGAGGATTCGGCCGGCATCTTCAGCGGTCAGCGACTCGAGTTCTTTGATGGTGATTTTAGCCATAAAATAGGTTCCCCCTACTTTTACCCCCACAAAAACGTCGGCTCTTGATGGACGTTACTGGACTCTCGTAGAGCAGAACACCGCTGGAGCTCAAGTAAATACTAGCTTAGAAAAATCCAGAGTAAAATTTTGGAAGCTTTCAAGAAGTATGAAAAAGGAGATGGGGTGCTAGGGGTCGAGTGTTCGAATCACTCCGTCCCGACCATATAATTCAAGGGGTTGCGAGATTTTATCTCGCGACCCCTTTTTAATCCAGGCCGTTTTTACCCCTACAAAACGGTTGGCTCTCAGTAGAATCATCACCGCATCTTGTCATGTGAGTTCACGTCGCTTCTGGCCCTTTTTCGCGCTGCCTTTGGCACCGATCCACTCCAATGCCAAAGGGCTAGATGTAAACAATTTTGTTATGAGCATAATTAGGTATTGCGATCATAATTCATTGCCGACATGTGGAGGCCAGTAATCAGTAATGACGCCGGGCTGACGAGCAGTTTCTTTTATTAACATCTTCAATCAATGAAGTTCGCTGCTGACATACATCGCATCGGAATGCCAAGACATGCTGCTCAACCTAAACTCTCGTCATAGAGTGGTGGCGGTTAGTTATTGTATTTTAATGATGACCTTGCCTTTTGATCTCCCTTGCCCGACATAACTCAACGCCTCGGCTGTCGATTCGAAAGGGAAGGTTCGGTCGATCACCGGCTTTATAATGCCGGACTCGATGAGCGCCGTTATCTCATCCAGCTGGGCACCACTGGCACGCATAAATACGAACGCATAGTTGATATTTTTTTTACGCGCTTTTCTGCGGATACCACTGCTCAACATACGCATGACCAGGCCCAATCCCCAAAACAGTTTTTGCTCTTCAGCGAACTGCGGCGTCGGCGGACCCGAGATGGAAATGAGCTGGCCACCAGGCTTAAGAATGGTGAGCGACTTTTCCAGTTCTTCAGCGCCCAAGCTGTTCAAAACGACGTCGTAGTCCTGCAAAACGCTTTCGAAGTTTTGCTTCTTGTAGTCGACGACAACGTCCGCTCCCAGCGCTTTAACCCATTCAACATTGTTTGTGCTGGTGGTTGTCGCAACGAAGGCGCCCAGATGCTTGGCGAGCTGGATGGCGATGGTGCCAACACCGCCGGAACCGGCGTGAATAAAGACCTTCTGGCCTTTTTGCAACCTGGCTGTTTCAACCAACACCTGCCAGGCCGTCAGTGCGACCAGGGGGAGGGAAGCAGCTTCTTCCATGCTGATATTTTTGGGTTTCAACGCGAGTGCATTTTCTTCCACAGCAATAAGCTCGGCGAAAGTGCCTATGCGCTCTTGAGGAGGGCGCGCGTAGACTTCGTCACCTAGCTTGAAGCGCCGCACAGCTGAGCCCACGTCAACCACCACCCCAGCTAGGTCATTGCCCAGTATCAATGGGAATGAATACGGCAATATTAGTTTGAATTCGCCTTTACTGATCTTCGAATCGAGCACGTTGACGCTTGTGGCGTGCACTTGAACCAGGACGTTATGGGCACCCAATTCAGGGGCAGGCACCTCGCCAATACGTCCATTATGCTTGCCGTAACGGTCGATTAAAAAAGCCTTCATATTGATTCAACTCTCATCGCTTGAAATGGGAATGACGGAGCATCCTCAGGCATCCAGGAATGCCGTTGCTTTCGCCACGAAGTCGGCATGATGTTGAAAAATTCCGCCATGCCCTGCGTCTTCGTAAATGATCAGGTGTGAATTCGGGATCCGGTTTGCCAAGTCGGTAGAGTTCTTCGTGGGCACCATGATGTCGTTGTCACCGTTCGCGATTAGCGTCGGTATCTGTATGCGACTGAGATTTTGTGGGGGCTGCCTGCCCCACGCGTTAATGGCTTTCAACTGCTGCAAAAAAGCGGTTGGTGTTGGATTTTTGTCGCGATCTTTCCTGCGCTCCTTCAGGCGATTCAGAAAGTCCTTGGCGGCTCGCCGGCCATTGACCGTCGAGGTGAAGAATAGGTAGGTCTTCGGGTCGCGCAACGTCAGCAAACCTTTAAGCATCAATGGCCATGACACTGACCAGACCTTGTCGATGCCGGTGCCGCCAGCAGGCCCGGTACCGGTCAGAATCAGTCTGCGCACCAGGTCAGGGGTGCTCAGAGCAATTTCCTGGGCCACGAACCCTCCAAGTGAAAAACCCAGCAGGTCGACCTTGTCGAAACCCAGCGCACGAATTAAAGCGATGGCATCGTTTGCCATTTCGCTGACCGTCGAAGGGGCGGTGCCATCTGAGGCGCCGATTCCCCGATAGTCAGTGGCGATGATGCGCCTGGTGCTTGCGAGCCCATCCATGATCCGTGGGTCGAAGTTGTCCAGCACTGCGCCCCAATGGTTAAGCAGAACGAGCGGCAACTCACCCTTGGGGCCTATGTCACGGTAAGCGAACGCTGTTCCTTCGACCTTGATCCATTGGTTCGCTGCATTTACGAACGGCGTGCGCGATCCGGGATGAAATTTTGTGTCTTGAGTATTCATGTTTGCCCCGTGATGCGGGTCGAAAAGCTGCAAGTGAGACTGTGTTGCAGGCGCTTTTAAATCGAATGTTACGCACCAGCGCCTGCTGCGCGATGATTACGCCTTGGCTTGATAACGCTCGGCGACATCGGATTGCCTGATCTCTGACAGCAAGCCCTGACGTGCACCCTGCAAGGCATCCCAACGGGCGGCGTCCTGCAAGGGTGGAATGGTCACGGGCTCGCGACGATCAAAACCGACCAGCGCCGCATCGACCAGATCACCCACTTCCATGACGTCAGTGAGGGTATTGATGTCGATGCCTGCTCGCTCCCAGATTTCGGTGCGAGTGGCTGCCGGCAGAACGGCTTGCACATAGACGCCTTTGGGCGACAGCTCCAGGCTCATACCTTGAGAAAGAAACAGTACAAACGCCTTGGTCGCGCCGTAGACCGTCATCCCGAACTCCGGTGCCAGGCCAACGACCGAGCCTATGTTGATAATCGCTCCGTCCCCGGCTTGTGCCAGGCGTGGGGCGATGGCGCTGGCAAGCCGTACCAGTGCGGTAGTGTTGAGCGTGACCAACTGAGCAACGCTGTCGGTGGATTGTTCGATAAAGCTGCCGGATTGTGCGGCGCCTGCATTGTTCACCAGGATGCCAATACTGGCGTCGTCGCGCAGGCGAGCCTCGACCGTGGTCAAATCGCTGATTTGGGTCAGGTCAGCCTGGAGAACATCAATGATGATGTTGTGTTTCTCACGCAGCCGGGCTGCAAGAGCATCCAGCCGCCCTTTGTCGCGGGCAACCAGTACGAGGTCGTGCCCGCGCTGTGCAAAGCGCTCGGCATAGGTAGCGCCGATGCCAGTGGAGGCGCCGGTAATGAGAACGGTGGCAGGGATGCTCATGAATTGATCCTCAGTTTCGGATATCGATAGGCGAGTCATGCGTGGTGTCCGGAGGACGTGCGCAGACGTGATTTTTAGCCGTGCCGGGTACTGGATTCAGCAAGGGTTGGGTAGTCGATGTAGCCTTCTGCCCCGCCGCCATACAGGGTCGCAGGATCGAATGCCGACAAAGAGGCAGCGGTTTTAAGGCGCTCCACCAAGTCCGGGTTACCAATGAAGGGACGTCCAAAGGCGATCAAGTCAGCCTTGTCATCGTTGAGTTGAGAGGTGGCCAAATTCACGTCGTAGCCATTGTTCGCGATGTAAGTGTTTTTGAAGCGTTGGCGCAAAGAACCAAAGTCGAAGTGCGCAATATCGCGCGGCCCGCCAGTCGCGCCTTCGACCACATGGAGGTACACAATGCCCAAGGCATCGAGTTGGTCGACAATGTAGTCAAACTGGGCCTGCGGTTCGCTGCTGGAGACACCATTGGCTGGCGAAACTGGCGATATACGGATGCCTGTGCGTTCTGCACCGACCTCGGCTACTACCGCCGCCGTCACTTCCAGCAGTAGGCGAGCGCGATTTTCAATCGAGCCACCGTAGGCATCGGTGCGGATATTGGCACCGTCCTTGACGAACTGATCCAGCAAATAGCCGTTTGCGCCGTGGATCTCTACGCCATCGAATCCCGCAGCGATGGCATTTTCCGCCGCTTGGCGAAAATCATTAACAATCCCGGGAAGCTCGCTGATATCAAGCGCTCGCGGCTCAGAAACGTCTAGGAAGCTATTGTTGACGAACACCTTGGTCGCGGGACGGAGAGCGGAGGGTGCTACCGGAGCGGCACCGTTCTCCTGCAGGTCAACGTGCGATACGCGTCCGACATGCCACAGTTGCAGGAAAATTCGTCCGCCTTTTGCGTGGACGGCATCGGTGACCTTGCGCCAGCCATCAATCTGCGCCTGCGTGTAGATACCGGGCGTATCCTGGTAGCCCTGTCCCTGCTGCGAGATCTGCGAGGCTTCGGAGATCAACAGACCTGTAGAGGCTCTCTGGCTGTAATAGGTTGCAGCGAACTCGCTCGGGACGAAGCCTTCTCCCGCACGGTTACGCGTCAGCGGAGCCATCACGATTTTGTTGGAAAGTGTCAGCGAGCCGAGCGTGTACGGCTCAAATAACGTCTTATCGTTCATATCGTTTCCATACTCGTTGATTAATGAGGGCGACATGCGCCGTGCCAGGGAAGATTCGTGTTGGCGTATTTATGATGTCGGTCATACTCAAAACTGTCAACGATTTTGATTATGATCGACATCAGAGTATGATGAGGGCATTGCTTTGAGATGCAGAGGCGCAGGAAATGAAGATCACCAAGGCGCAATCACTTGCCAATAGAGCTCACATCGTTGAGACGGCTTCAGAGCTGTTTCGCGAGCGTGGCTACGATGGTGTAGGGGTGGCTGAACTCATGGCAGCAGCCGGATTTACCCAAGGCGGTTTCTACAAGCACTTCGGTTCCAAGGCTGATTTGATGGCTGAAGCGGCAGCGAACAGTCTTTCGCATTCGCTGACCAGTTCCGAAGGTCTCGAAGTTGCTGAGTTCATCGATTTGTATGTGTCGAGGGATCACCGAGATGGCAGGGGCAGCGGTTGCACCATGGCGGCCCTTTGTGGAGACGCTGCGCGTCAATCAGATGAGTTGAAAGCCACCTTTGCCAGCGGGGTAGAAAGCACGCTGGCAGCGCTCGAAGAAAAGTACAACGCGAGGCAAGACGCGCCGCAGGATGGGGTACGGGCAAAAATGATCGACATGCTGGCGCATGCAATCGGTGCGGTCATGTTGTCACGCGCCTGCCCAGATGATTCTTCTCTGGCTGATGAAATACTCGAGGTTTGCCACGCTGAGATAATTGCTTCATTGCCGTTGGCTCAGCATTGCCCCGGAAAGTAGGCACCATCTTCCGTGAACGATATTCAGCAGTCTCTCAACTTCGCCCAAAATTCTTCAGCGGATTGGCTGATAGGAGCCGTTGGACGCGTGAGGTGAATTTCCAAGGGGATATCCCAGCTTTCATCAAGAGCTCGTACAAGACGTCCGTCGGTGACTTCCTGTTCGGTTAGGCTCCTTGGTAGCCAGGCCACACCTTTGTTTTCCAGGGCCATGGACATCAGTACCGCAGCGAGGTGACTACTGAATAATGGCTTGAGGTGAAGGAAATCTTCCTTTCCATTAAGCCGGTGAGCCACGATGCGTCCCAACCCGGACTCTTGGGTATACGCCAAGTACGGCAACGATGCGGGCGAACTTTCAAAGTTGGCAGAAGCGCTCGCCAATGGAACGAGAACATCTTCGCCAACCTTTTTGCCTATGAACTGATCAGGGGTCAACAGCGGTGGAACATCCGGGTGACGATGACAAAGCAGGAACTGCACCTGGCCCTGAATCAGCATCTGCTCACAGACCGCCATGCTGTCGGAATGCAGCCGCACAGCCTCAATGGGAGCGCCGTTTTCCGTGCTTCTTAACCATCTCGGGAAGAAAGTGAACGACAGCGAATGGGTTGCAGCGAATTGCAGAGTCTTGGCAGCCATTCCCGCCACTTCCTGGGCTTCGCTGCGCATTCGGTACAAGCGCCTGGCAGTCTCCTGGGCACTTGGCAAAATCTGCTTCCCAGCCTCGGTCAGCGTTGCACCTTGTGGCGTGCGAACGAACAGTTCAACACCCATCCAATTTTCCAGTGAGCGGACTCTGCGACTGAATGCCGGCTGAGTAACGTGGCGCGCTTCAGCGGCACGAACAAAGCTGCCGTACTCTGCCAACGCTGAAAAATCTTCTAGCCAAACGAGTTCCAAGGGCCATGCCTCCTGTGCATAGGGCTCGGCATTAATAGCATTGGGCGGGTGTCATCGCAAAGCATAACGTGGGGCCACCAACAACAAGAGGAGCCCGTCATGCGTATCGTAGACATCCGTGAAAAAACTGTTTCTATTGCCTCCCCAATTGCCAACGCCTATATCGATTTTTCCAAAATGACCTGCTCGGTTGTCGCTGTCGTCACGGATGTGATTCGCGATGGTAAACCAGTAATCGGCTACGGCTTCAACTCCAACGGTCGCTACGGTCAAGGTGCACTGATGCGTGATCGCTTCCTGGCGCGTATCACGGAAGCTGATCCAGATACTCTCATCGACCACGAGAACAACAACCTGGATCCGTTTGCCATCTGGAAGACTCTGATGACTAACGAAAAGCCAGGTGGTCACGGTGAACGTTCAGTCGCAGTGGGTACCATTGACATGGCTGTATGGGATGCCGTTGCCAAGATTGAAGGCAAGCCTCTGTATCGCCTGCTGGCCGACCGTTATCGTGACGGCGTGGCAGATGACAAGGTGTGGGTCTACGCAGCGGGCGGCTACTACTACCCTGGCAAAGATCAAACCAAGCTCAAGGCAGAAATGCAGAGCTATCTGGATCGTGGCTACGACGTCGTCAAGATGAAGATTGGTGCAGTATCACTGGACGAAGATATCCGTCGTATCGAGGCGGTACTTGAAGTGGTAGGGGACGGTCGTCGACTGGCGGTCGATGCCAATGGCCGCTTCGATCTGAAGACAGGTATTGCATACGCGGAGGCCATCAAAAAGTACAACCTCTTTTGGTACGAAGAGATTGGCGATCCGCTGGACTACGCGCTGCAGGCTGAGCTTGCAAATCACTATGAACTGCCAATGGCTACCGGGGAAAACCTGTTCTCCCACCAGGATGCCCGTAACCTTCTGCGCCACGGCGGTATGCGCCCTGATCGCGACTACCTACAGTTCGACTGTGCTCTGTCCTACGGGCTCGTGGAGTACATGCGCACCCTGAAGGTGATGGAAGAAATGGGTTGGTCCTCCCGCCGTGTAGTTCCGCATGGTGGTCACCAGATGTCCCTGAACATCGCAGCGGGTCTGCACCTGGGCGGTAACGAATCGTACCCAGACGTGTTCCAGCCTTTCGGCGGGTTCGCTGACGGGATTCGTGTGGAAAACGGCTATGTCGGTCTGCCGGATATTCCAGGTGTCGGCTTCGAAGCCAAGTCCGCCTTGTACGCAGTGATGCGTGAGCTGGGCGAAGGCTAATAGCCCTCGAACTGCGGCCTTTTTCAAGAGGCCGCAGTTATCAGGCGTCACTCACTGACGCCACGCCACACGCCCATCACAAAAATAAAATGAGGTGCTCCCGTGGAAATCTCCAAGTCCCGCTGGTACAGCCAGCTGTATGTGCAGGTGCTGATCGGTATCGTCATCGGTGCAGCAATTGGTCACTTTGAACCGCAATTCGGAGCCAAGCTCCAACCTTTTGCGGATGGCTTTATCAAACTCATCAAAATGCTGTTGGCGCCTATTATTTTCGGTACCGTCGTCGTTGGTATCGCTAAGATGGGCAGCATCAAGGAAGTCGGGCGGATCGGCGTCAAAGCGCTGCTCTACTTTGAAATCCTTTCAACCATTGCGCTGGTCATCGGCCTTATTGTGGTCAATATCGCAAAGCCAGGCGCTGGGATGAATATCAACGCTACCACGCTTGATGCCAGCGCTATCGCCAAGTACAGCCAAGCCGCCAGTGAGCAGGGCGGAACAATCGATTTCTTTCTCAACATAATCCCGAGTACCTTCATTGGCGCATTCTCGAATGGCGTCATGCTTCAGGTCATCTTGATTTCGGTTTTGATGGGCGTTGCCCTCGTTCAAATGGGCGAAACCAGCAAACCGCTGATTAATACCATCGACCTGTTTCTGCAAGGGCTGTTCAAGATCGTGGCAATGGTTATGCGTCTGGCTCCGATTGGTGCCGGCGCTGGGATGGCTTTCACTATAGGCAAGTACGGAATTGGTACCTTGCTGTCACTCGGCCAGTTGCTGGTCGCGCTCTACATCACGACCTTGATTTTCATCGTGGTAGTGCTGGGTACGGTTGCTAGATGGTCGGGCATGCCGCTTATGCAATTTCTTCGTTATTTCAAAGATGAAATTCTCATCACGCTTGGCACCTGCTCAACCGAAGCCGTACTTCCGCGAATGATGGTGAAACTTGAAAAGCTGGGCTGCAAGAAGTCAGTGGTGGGCATGGTGCTACCAACTGGATATGCCTTCAATGCGGATGGCACCTGCATTTACCTCACCATGGCGGCGATTTTTATCGCACAGGCAACCAATACGCCACTGACGTTTATGGATCAGATGATTCTGTTGGGCGTCTTCCTGCTGACCTCAAAAGGCTCCGCTGGCGTGGCGGGTGCCGGGTTCATAACCCTTGCGGCAACGCTCACAACCATCCACTCCATTCCGTTGGTAGGCCTTGTCCTGCTTTTGGGCATCGACCGATTCCTCAACGAAGCGCGAGCCGTGACTAACCTGATCGGCAACGGTATCGGCACCATCGCCATTGCCAAATGGGACAACTCCTTTGACGTCGAAGCCTGCGAGCGTGAGATTGCCGCAATGAAACTCGAAAAGGCAGCGCGAAAAGAATTGTTGGCGCAAAAGTAATCTGCAAAGTTTACCGGTCATTTCCGCTTCAACCACGGCCATGACCGGTAGTGATTTCCAGGACTCGTTCAACGCGGAACGATCCCAAAGAAGTCCTCGAATGAATTTGATGGAGCCGAAAAAATGATTGAGCGATCTCATCATGAATTGCGCAAGGCGTTTGGTGATTTACTTCATGGAACAGTCTGTAAATTTGCTGCTTCCGTATTCGATCCCATCTCGGTTCGTATGGCATCCGACCTTGGTTTTGAGGTTGCAATCCAAGGTGGTTCCGTCGCCTCGCTTCAAGTGCTCGGAGCTCCGGACATTTCTCTGCTCACGCTTGATGAATATGTCGAGCAGGTTTCCAGAGTCGGGCGGGCCAGCCAAATCCCAATCATTGGGGACGCTGATCATGGGTTTGGTAACGCACTCAATGTAATGCGAACAGTGACCGAACTGCAGAAAGCCGGTGTTGCTGCCCTAACGCTGGAAGACACCCACCTACCGGCCAAATACGACGAGCATTCGCACGTACTTATCGAAATGGAAGAAGCCGCAAGCAAGATTTACGCTGCGCGGTTTGCCCGTTCAGATGATGCCCTCAGCATCATCGCCCGTACGAATGTGGCCGTTACCACTTTAGAAGACTCCATTGCACGCACCACGGCCTATCAAAAGGCTGGGGCCGACGCGATTTGCCTTGTCGGAGTAAAGGACTTCCAACACTTGGAGGCACTCACCTCGCATCTTTCCGTGCCGATCATGCTGATCAATTATGGAAACCCTGCACTGAGCGATGTTGAGAAACTGAGTGCAGCCAATGTGCGGATCGTGGTCAATGGGCATGCCCCATTTTTGGCCGCGATCAAAGCGAGTTACGAGGCATTGCGTGAGCAGAGCGGATCGAAAGGAGTGGAGCTCTCCCTTCCAGAGCTGCTATCAAAATACACGCTTTCGGATAATTACCGTGAGTGGGCAAAGACCTATTTGAAGTCAGAACACGGTTCTAATTGAGCTTGAGACAGGTGAAATAAAGCGTCATGAAAAAAACGATTCTGGCCTTCAGTCGCGTCTCTCCAAGCCTGCTCGAGGCTTATAAAGATCAGTACAACATCATTATCCTCAGCCCAGAGAATGGTGATATGGACGCTCAGTTTAAAGCTGCTCTACCCGAGGCCCATGGATTGATCGGTGGAAATCTTCGTCTGGGCGAGGCCGACCTCGCATCGGCGAAAAACCTGGAGATTATTTCCAGTATCTCGGTTGGCTATGACAACTATGACCTCAGCTTTCTCAATAGCCGAGGGATCATGCTGACCAATACGCCGGATGTGCTGAACGAGACAACAGCTGATCTGGCTTTCGCTCTGATCCTCGCCACAGCACGGCGTATCCCTGAGCTGGATGCCTGGACGAAAGACGGAAATTGGACAAAGACCATCGATGCATCCCACTTCGGATGCGATGTGCATGGAAAGACCTTGGGCATTATCGGTTTAGGCAAAATTGGAGAGGCCATCGCCCGTAGAGGTAGGTTCGGTTTCGGTATGGATATTTTGTACAGCGGCAAAACCCGCAAGCCCAAACTGGAGCAAGAGCTGGGGGCAAGGTTTGTTACACAAGAAACGCTTTTGGGCGAATCCGATTTTGTGTGCCCGGTCGTTCCATTGACCTCCAATACCAGGAACCTCATCAGCCATTCCGAGTTGGCGCAGATGAAGCCTGAAGGCATTTTGATCAACGTGTCTCGGGGCCCAGTGGTTGATGAAGAGGCACTGATTCAAGCACTTGAAGCAAAGGCAATACGGGCAGCGGGATTGGATGTTTACGTGAAGGAGCCTTTGCCGGACTCCAGGTTCTTCAAGTTGAAAAACGTCGTCACTGTTCCCCATATTGGCTCAGCAACAAACGAGACGCGCAACGCAATGGCAAAGCGAGCCCTGGAAAATTTATTGATGGGACTTGAGGGCCAGTGGCCGCGAGACCTCGTAAATTCGCAAGCATTACGCCAATAAGAATTGGATTTCTTGAGTAACGCCTAGCTGCCGCTACGATCCGTGCGCTTCTGGCCATAAGAGGGCCACAGGAGCCTTAGCGCTGGACAACGCATCCAGGTGAAGACCCACCCTGACCGCCCCTGCGCAGTATCAATACCGCCACCTCATAAACAAGGACGGTTTTTCCCCTCGTCGTAGCGACGTCAATTTTAAACACAACCCACCCTCGATCATGGTTTTCCGCGTGGATGAGTGATCGAACGACTTGAGCTGAGAGCTTGAGAATGTCTCCAGGTATTACTGGAGCAACCATCCTAAATCCATCGATCTTCCCTCCCGCCACGACGTTTGTTTGAAGCAGTAAGGCATCACACATCAACCGCTGCGAGATACCGAAGGTTTGTACCCCGCTGGCACAGTGCACCCCTAGCGGACTCGAACGGGCAAGGTCAGGATCTATATGTATATCGAGAGGATCGTACTCGGCAGCAAAGGCGATAATTTGTTCCGTTGTGATAGGAACAGATTGCTTGGCTGTCCAAGTTCTACCTGGGGTGAGGTCTTCCCAATACAGTTCTTTCTCTGCCACGGTATCTCCTGGATTCTGCAGCGTTAAACTCGCGACACTGACGCTCAAAACTTAGCTGTGCGTTTCTCCACAAATGCTCGCATCCCTTCTTTTGTTGATCGCATTCAGCGCGTCTGGGCGGTTAAGCGTGATCAAGCCAGCTCCTTCGACATGATCAACTATTAGGGGCCGGTAGTTCACAGACAAATCCTTTGCGCAAAAAAAAGATTTCCGAGGCGCAGCGGGAGATTTATTACAGCTAGTCAACGCTCCTCTATGAGAGGAGTTCGATAGCAATCGCGGTCGACTCGCCGCCACCAATGCACACAGAAGCGATGCCACGCTTTAGCGTGTGCTGCCTCAAGGCATTTACCAACGTAACAACAACACGCGCGCCTGACGCGCCAATCGGGTGCCCCAAAGCGCATGCCCCACCGTGGACATTTAATTGCTCATGTCCGACATTCAAGTCTCGGATAACAACCATGGGCACCACGGCAAAGGCCTCATTGATCTCAAAGAGATCAACATCCTGCATTGACCAGTTGGTTCGCTCTAGCAAGCGTTTAATCGCACCGACCGGAGCGGAGGCAAAGAGGCCGGGAGCGTGCGCGTAGGATGCATGACCTGCTATCCGGGCCAACGGTGTAAGGCCTCTACGCTCGGCTTCAGACAAGCGCATCAGCACGAGGGCAGCCGAGCCATCCGAAATAGAACTGGAGTTCGCCGCAGTCACCGTCCCGCCTTCGCGAAACGCAGGTTTCAACGTAGGAATTTTGTCGATCCGGGCCTTACCCGGCTGTTCATCGCTTTCAATCGAAACCGTCTCACGGCCAGACGAAGCCAGCACAGGGACAATCTCGTCCTGGAAACGCCCTTCGGTGATTGCCTTCTGAGCTCGGGTCAACGAGCTGATCGCAAACTCATCCTGCTGGCCTCGAGTGAATCCATAACTCTGAGCACAGTCTTCGGCGTATGTGCCCATGAGCCGGCCTTTCTCGTAGGCATCTTCCAACCCATCGAGAAACATATGATCAATGATTTTGCTGTGGCCCATTCGATAGCCTGAGCGAGCTCGCTCCAACAGGTAGGGAGCGTTTGACATGCTTTCCATACCTCCGGCAACCACCACCTCCGCGCTCCCGGCATGGAGAAGGTCGTGGCCGAACATCAGCGCTTTCATGCCAGAGCCGCACATCTTGTTGACTGTTGAGCACACCACTTGCTCCGGAAGATTCGCCAACAGGGCAGCTTGGCGAGCCGGAGCCTGGCCTTGCCCAGCTTGTAGCACGCATCCCATGATGACCTCGCCAATGTCACTGGGCTGCAAGCTGGCTCGCTCCACGGCGGCACGAATTGCAACCGCACCCAGCTGCGCAGCGGTGACTTCCTTGAAATTCCCAAGAAAGCCTCCTAACGGAGTTCGGGCAGCACTGACAATGACGATAGGGTCGGTATGGCTCATAACTGAATCCTCTGTTTCATGTTGGGGGGCTTGTGCCCGATCACAGACTTTTAGCTCGATCTAATTCGCGGCCATTCTCAAAGCACCATCCAAACGAATCACCTCACCATTGAGCATGGAGTTTTCGATGATGTGCGCTGCCAACGCTGCGTACTCGGAAGGCCGTCCCAGTCGTGGAGGGAACGGCACATTGGATGCCAATGATGCCTGCACGTCCTGAGGCATACCCGCCATCATCGGGGTCTCAAATATTCCGGGTGCAATGCACATAACACGGATGCCTGAACGAGCTAGGTCGCGTGCCAATGGCAATGTCATGGCAGCAACTCCACCTTTGGACGCGGCGTAAGCGACTTGGCCCATCTGACCGTCAAAAGCTGCGACAGAGGCCGTATTTATGACTACGCCGCGCTCACCTTCTTCATCGGGCTCTCCTCCCGCCATAGCCTCAGCAGCAAGGCGAACCATGTTGAAGCTACCGATCAAATTGACTTCGATAGTTCGGCGAAAACTCTCAAGCCCATGTGCGCCATTACGGCCTAAAACCCGTTCGGCTGGTGCAACACCCGCGCAGTTGATCACCCCATGCAACGCGCCAAAGACGCCTACTGCAGAGGCAATCGCTGTACGGCAATCGATTTCACTGGTGATGTCTGCTCGCACGAAAATCGCACGTTTTCCTAGCTCGTCAGCGCGAGCTACACCAGCGGCTTCGTTCACATCAACCAGCACCACGTTTGCACCTCGGCCCACCAACTCACGCGCCGAAGCCAGCCCGAGTCCAGAACCTGCGCCAGTAATTAGGAAGACTGAGTTTTCGATGCGCATGATGTTTCCTCACAAATTGGCAGTACCGCATACGCGGTTATTTGACATGTAAAAGGCCCAAAGGCCAGATCGGGCCGGCCGCCGGTTTACTTCAGGTGTAAGCCACGCTGGAGATTCTTAAACGGATGTTGTCTGTGATCACTGGCCTCGACAATGCTCAAACGCCTCAGCTTGGTTGAATGCTTTGGATAATCGAGGCCAGGCATCGAGGGTTAGAAGGAGAGGGTGCAAATGGGCTCCCTGCTAAAAAACCTTCGGGTTGACATGCAATGCTGTGAAGCTGGAACGTAGATAAACAATTTAGGCTCGTCAGGTTGCTCAAAGCAGACCTGCCGAAGAGATTTGAAGATCAGCATAAAGTCAGATTTCAACTGCGGAGAGGAATAAGCATGCTCATCCAGGACAAGGGAACTACTTCAATTGGATTGGTGCATGAAGCCCTCGATGGCGCATTGCGACGCCAACTGGACACATCCATCGTATTGCAGCAAGCACGTATAGATCCGGAACTCCTCACTTCCCCCCAAGCCAGGGTTTCGGCTGCTGCATTTTCTCGCCTGTGGGTCGCTCTTTCAGATCTACTCGACGATGAGTTTTTCGGAATCGATAGCCATCCAATGCGACGAGGTAGCTTCCGATTGATGTGCCAGTCTTCGATTGACTGCGAGTCGTTAGAGCAAGCGTTGCGGCGGATTCTGAAATTTCTACGCCTCGTATTGGACGACATTCACGGTGAGCTGAGGCTTGAAGACGACTCCGCCGTCATCGTTATCCATGACAAAGGAATTGAGCGCCGCCTCTTTAGCTACGGAACATGGCTGATCTTGGTACATGGATTGCTCTGCTGGCTGGGCAACAGACGCATTCCGATAAAGGAACTCTGCTTTAGACCGAATCGACCGCTCGACGATAGCGACTATCGGATGCGCTTCTGCGAAGAAATTCAGTTTGGCGCTCCAGTTACGATGATTCGTTTTGACCGTATTTTTCTAAGCCTCAAGGTCGTGCAAAACAAGGCCAGCCTATCGACGTTTTTGAAAGAGTCGCCTGCTAATTTGCTAGTAAAATATCGTAACGAGGACAGCATCAGCGCCCAGATCCGAATGAGATTGAGATGCCTGAATCCGGAGGAATGGCCAGAGCTGGATAAGGTGGCAAAAGTGCTCCGCATGTCATATTCGACGCTTCAGCGAAGGCTCCAAGCCGAGGGGGTTAGCTATCAGCGTTTGAAAGACAATCTGCGCCGCGACATGGCGATCAACCTGCTGTGCCAGCCAAATATGACAGTAACCGAAGTAGCTGCTCTCACAGGCTTCCAAGAAAGCAGTGCATTTCACCGTGCCTTCAAGAAGTGGACGGGAGTGAGCCCTGGCGCTTATCGCCGCTCCAATGCTGAAGAACCGGACGAAAGCTAAAAGCCTTACTTCCGGAACAAGAGAACTACTTCCCCCGCCAGATTACGTACTGAGATCTGCAACTCGTTTCACCCGCCAAAATGCCGATGGACATCTCCTCCCCAAGATCACATTGGTCGTTTCTGGCCAGCTATGGGTGTCTAAATCGGTCAAGCAGAACGATGTCGTAGGGCATAGGCCACAGCAAGCCCAACTCCTACGATGCGACGCAGGTAGCCCTAGCGTCGCATCTCAAGCAGACCACCGAGTCTTCAACCGGTGCGTTCTCCTCCTCGATATGCCTCCAAGACTGGGCGCCTAGCACTTCACAAACAAAAACAAGATCGAAGGAGACGTGATATGCAGCCGGTAAACGTTTATGCACTCGCGGTTGAATCGAAGTTCAACCGCTTCCATGGGCTCATTCTATTTTGGTGTGTCCTCATTCTGATAATTGATGGCTATGACCTTGCTGTAGTCGGTGCAGCCCTTCCGGCGATCATGAAGGACATGAACATTGATCCAACCAGCGCCGGCATCATGGCTGGTTCTGCGCTCTTCGGAACGATGCTCGGAGCGATTTTTCTTGGGACGCTAGCTGACCGTATTGGGCGTCCCAAGATGATCGCAATCTGTGTGGCCTTGTTCAGTATTTTCACTGCTGGGGCTGGTCTCACCAGTGACCCGATTAGCTTCAGCATTTCTCGCTTCATCGCGGGCCTTGGCATCGGCGGCGTACTGCCAATTTGCACCGCTCAGATGGGTGAGTTTTCTCCACTCAAACTCCGTACGCGCCTGGTGACCCTCGTTTTCGCGGGGTACTCCGTGGGCGGTATTTTGGTTGCACTAACTGGCAAGCAACTCATTGAAAGTCACGGATGGCAGTGGGTCTTTTATGTGGCACTGCTGCCAGTGCTTCTGATTCCTATGATCCTAAAGACCATGCCTGAGTCCATAGGCTATCTGCTTAAAACCGGACGTCAGGATGAACTACGGGCTATTGCTCGCAAGATAGACCCTACTCTCATTATCGACGAAAACACTGTGATGACCGGAAACGCCACAGTATTGGATAAACAGGAAGCGCCAGTTCGTAACTTGTTCAAGGATGGTCGAGGCTTTAGCACCGTAATGATTTGGGCTGCGTTCATGACCGGCCTCTTCATGGTGTACGCCCTTAACTCCTGGTTGACCAAGCTTATGGCGATGGCTGGATTCAGTCTTGGCTCTGCGTTGAACTTTGTGATTGTTTTCAATGTGGGGGCCATCGCCGGTGCAATTGGCGGTGGATGGTTGAGTGACAAGCTAAACATCAAACACGTACTGGTCTGCTTCTACATCGTAGGAGCAATTGCTCTAACAATTTTGGGTTATACGCGCTCAACGACTTTGCTTTTTCCAGTGGTGTTCATTGTCGGGGCATCGACTCTTGGTACCCAGCTGTTGGCATATGCGTACGCTGGGGATTTCTACCCGTCATCGATTCGTTCAACCGGCGTGGGCTTCGCGTCTGGTGTAGGAAGAATTGGCGCTATCGTCGCACCTATCCTCATCGGCTGGCTGGTATCACTAAACCTTCCGCTTGAGAAAAACTTCATGGCTATCAGCCTTGCTGGTCTTATTGGCGCTGCCGCAGTCACCATGATTAACCAGTCGCGCGCAGACTCTACTCAAGTCAGAAAGGCCCCAGCCCTGTCTAGCTAATACCATGATACATCCGCCTGTAACTGAATCCGTGGAATCGAAGGCATGAAAATGAATCGCTTATCCCAACCGCCAGTATCGTCTGAACTGCTTAGCCAAACGGTTGATTGGGCGATAGCTTCACGACGTAGCATTCGGGCTTTTTTGCCCACTCCTGTGCCACGCGAAGAAATTGAATCGATCCTTGATATCGCTCGATTCTGCGCAACGGGAGTGAACATGCAGCCTTGGCGCGTCCATGTTGTCACTGGAGAAGCAAAGACTCATCTTTCATGCGCCATCGCGGAAATTGACAACAATCCGTCACTCAGCAACAACCTTGAAGACGCATACGAATATTACCCACGCGAATGGACTTCGCCATACGTGGATCGGCGAAGGAAAGTAGGTTGGGAACTCTATGGACTGCTGGGAATTGCAAAGGGTGACAAGCAGCGGATGCATGCGCAACACGGTCGCAATTACCATTTCTTTGATGCGCCAGTCGGCTTGATTTTTACCATTGATCGAGTGCTTAAGGAGGGGAGTCTCCTTGACTACGGAATGTTTCTGCAGGCCGTGATGGTGGCCGCGCGAGGGAGGAAGTTGCACACCTGCCCACAAGCAGCCTTTTTAAAATATCACCACGTTATTTCGCAAGCCCTTGCGATCCCCGCTGATCAAATGCTGGTTTGCGGAATGAGTCTTGGATACGCCGACGAGACCAGTATTGAGAACACCTTGGTTACTGATCGGGAGCCGGTGAGCGCGTTTTCCACTTTTCATCACAATAATAAGGAGACAACACCATGAAACCTGGTGCTTATGAGAATGGGCTTGATCACTGCACGGCAAACTATTTGCCCCTGACTCCACTTGGTTTTCTAGATCGCGCAGCACTTGTGCACCCGGATCGGATAGCTGTAGTTCATGGTGAACTTCGCAGAACCTGGAGTGAAACTCGCGAACGGTGCTATCGCCTAGCCTCAGCACTTTCCGAAAAAGGCATGGGTTCGGGAGACACCGTTTCAATTCTGTCCCCCAATACCCCTGCCATGCTCGAGGCGCATTTTGGGATCCCCCTCTGCGGCGCGGTACTGAATACAGTTAACTACCGCCTGGATGCTGAAGGAGTGGCATTCATACTTCGTCATGGGGAATGCAAGCTCCTCTTGGTGGATCGAGAGTTTGCTGCACTGGCTGATGCCGCTCTTGATCTCCTGGAGCACCGCCCTATGGTCATCGACATCAATGATCACCTGGCGCCCATTTGCAAAAGCAATGGAGACATCGATTATGAAACCTTCATTGGCAGCGGTAGTCCTGATTTCGAGGGCGTATGGCCCAGTGACGAGTGGCAGCCGATAGCGCTCAACTACACCTCAGGTACAACCGGCGATCCAAAGGGTGTCGTCGCTAGCCATCGCGGCACATACCTCATGAGCATGCTGCAGATGACTAACTGGCCGCTTTCTCGGGCTCCTCGTTACCTGTGGACACTACCTATGTTCCACGCTAACGGATGGTGTTTTACCTGGGCTATCACTGCGGCGGCCGGCACGCACGTGTGCCTGAGAAAAGTTTCCGCAGAGACGGTGTTTGAGTCGATAGATAACTATGGTGTCGATCATTTCTGTGCGGCGCCTATTGTTATGGCCATGATTGCGAACGCCGCAGACCGTCCTCCGCTTAAAACTCCGGTTCGAGTGCTGACTGCTGGTTCCCCACCTCCGGCCGCCGTACTCAACGCCGTAGTCTCACAAGGCTTCGACGTCGACCACGTATATGGAATTACAGAAGTTTCCGGCACCCCGATTAGCTGCGTATGGCAAGACGGCTGGGACGATTTAACACCGAGTGAGCAAGGCGCTCTCCGTGTACGCCAAGGGGCTCGTGCAGCAGCCTTCGAAGGCTTGATGGTCGCTGACTCCGAAACTATGCAGCCAGTACCAAAAGACGGCCAAACAACTGGTGAGCTGCTGCTCAAGGGCAACACCGTGATGATGGGTTATCTGAAGAATGAAAGCGCAACCCGAAAAGCCTTTGAAGGCGGCTGGTTTCATACTGGTGATGTAGCAGTTGTGCATCCCAACGGTTATGTACAAATTACCGACCGTTGCAAGGACGTCATTATTTCCGGAGGGGAGAATATCTCGTCCGTAGAGATCGAAGAAACCATCCACTGTCATCCAGCTGTTTTACATGCCGCAGTCGTCGCTCAGCCTGATGATAAATGGGGGGAAGTCCCCTGCGCGTTTGTTGAACTAAAGAGTGGTATTGAGCCTCCCACCGAGGCAGAAATAATTGTGTTCTGCCAAGCCCGTCTTGCTCGATTCAAATGCCCTCGCAGGGTGATCTTTACGGAGTTGCCAAAAACCGCAACTGGGAAAATCCAGAAGTTTTTACTTCGCGAGCAAGCAGGCAGTCGCGATGCAATTGTCCGTTTAGCTTAAAATTGCTAGGGCGTGTTCAGCTCGCTCCTAGGGGGCTGAATTGTTTGGTATGGAGGAAATTATAGAAACTAATTTCCACTCATAGGCCCACGAAAAACTACCATCGCGTCGTCGACATACATTTGGGTCGCAGATATAGCTCGCGCGGCGCTACTAATTAGGTACTGAGTAATTGTGCGCGCTGCAAAGAAGTGAAAGGTGCCTGCAGTGCCGAGCAGTAGTAAAAACTACTATTGGTCGCGGCGATCACTTCTCGCGCACAATTTTCAGATATGAATGTTGTAAGCGGCGCAATGGTAAGTTTGCCTGGATAAAAAATCCCAAAATCCATCTGGAGTCAGAAAGGTGGATTGCACCATTAGATGCGATGGAGGGAACTCCCAGTGTGCAAATTAGGTTGATGCGTTCGCATTAGCGAATTCTGTGTTGGATTCGTGTGTGTTGCGTTGGCTTGGAAGGTTTTCTTGTTGCTTCTTTTACTTACAAATTATAAAAAAATCGGAGCGTTATAAGTGAACGTAAAGAAAATTTCTGCAACTTTGGTGTTTGGCAGCATTGCCCTAAGTGGCCAGGCGTTTGCTGACTTCCTAAGTGATAGCAAAGCTACCTTGGGAATGAGGAATTTCTACTTCAATAACGACAACCGTGATGGCACCGCTGCCCCTTCGAAAACCGAGGAGTGGGCGCAGGGTTTCATGTTGGACTTCAAGTCGGGATATACCGATGGCGCCGTTGGTTTTGGTGTTGATACCCTGGGGTTGCTGGGCATTACCCTGGACACTGGCAAGGGACGACACGTCGGCAGCTCTATGATTCCCTCGGACAGTGACAACCGCGCCGTCGACGAGTGGAGCCGGCTGGGGCTGACCGGAAAAGTCAAAATGTCGAAGACCGAACTACGCTACGGCACCTTGATTCCGAAACTTCCGATTCTGGTCGCCAATGATGGACGGGTGCTTCCACAAACCTTTGAGGGCGGCCAAATCACCTCGAGCGAGTTCAAGGATCTGACCCTGACGGGTGGGCGAATTGAACATGCAACAGGTCGCGGTTCAACTGATCAGACGGGGCTGGCCGCTATGGGCGGTACGCGTGAAAGCAACCAGTTCGACTTCGCCGGGGGCGACTGGAAAGTCACCAAGGATCTGACGGCTCAGTACTACTATGCCCATCTCGAGAACTACTATAACCAGCAGTTTTTTGGACTGATTCACACGCTTCCGTTCTCGGACAACCAATCCCTGAAAACCGACCTGCGCTACTTCAAAACTGACTCGTCAGGGGAAAACAGCTCCGGTACATCGGGTTACAGAATCAGTGGCTACACCAAAAACGGTGATGGCGCGATCGACAACCGTCTCTGGAGCGCTGCATTGATATACACCCTTGGCGGTCATGCGATAACGGCGGGCTACCAAAGCGTTTCGGACGGTAGCAGCTTCACCCAAGTCAACCAGGGTAGCTTGGTAGATAAAGGCGCCGGAGGTAGCAGCTTGTACCTGTATACAGATCGTCTGATCCAGAGCTTCACCCGTGCAGGGGAGCGTACGTCATTCGGTCAGTACGCCTATGACTTTGCCGCCCTGGGTGTCCCAGGCCTGAAAGCCTCGGTCATGTACGTCTCCGGGGACAATATCAAGACGAGATCCGGCGACAATCAGAAAGAATGGGAAAGGGATATCTTTCTGGACTACGTCCTTCAGTCGGGCGCGCTCAAAGGTGTTGGCTTCGGCTGGCGCAACGGTAAATCCAATAGCGAAGCCGCCCGTGATCAAGATCAGAACCGGGTGTTTGTAAGCTACAGCATTCCCCTTCTTTAAACGTGCAACATAAAACGTATCGCGCTCATTTCGAGAGTTCTGAGCTGGTCAATTTACCTCTGCGCTGACACGTCCTGTTGACGCTGGCGCCGAATTGACCCACGAGCTGAAGCAAGACTGACCCACCTCAAAATCTGCACAAATCTCGCATGGGCAATGGTTCGAGAGGAACAGACTGGGTCAGTGACATCTCGGCAACTGGGTCAATTCGGCATCGGTGCCAACAATTAGGGCTCTTGCGGGCGAAACACATGCTTCTAGGCGCTAACTAAATGGCGAGCGACAGCTTACAGCTGTCCAGGATTTCGTCGGCTAGCGGCGTATCATCTGGGCAGGCCCGCGACAGTACAATGGCTCCGACCGCTTGTGCCAACAATGAAACTGCCTTGGCACGGGCTTCCTTTTGCTCGTTAGCGGATAGCCCGGAACTCAAGCCTGATATTAGCTTCTCTATGCCAGTCTCAAATACGGACTTGATTTCTATATGTTGACGAGCAGCATCGCCACCGAGCGCAGCGATCGCGCAACCTTGGCCGACTGAATCACGGTGAGCACGGGAAACGTAGTAATTGATGAAGTCACTCGCATTGGAGTCAACAGTCATTTGGGAAAGAGCAAACGACGTAGCTTCGATCATCAGTGTCGACTTTGAGCTGAATTGGTTGTAAAACCCTCCATGAGTGAGTCCGACCCCCGCCATCAATTCCTTAACCCCGATACCGTCATAGCCGCGCTCGCGGAACAGCACTGAAGCTGACTCAACAACGCGTACCCGATTTTTCCGCGCCTGTGCTTTGCTGGTTCTCATTTTCAGACCTAATTTGACTATCTTATTAATTAGCTGAGTTGGGGCAAGGATGACTAAAATCAAAACACTTGCCGTGTGGTGTTATTGCTATAGTTTTATGATCTAGTCGAGTTTATGGGGCGCCTTGCCATTGTCGGCGGCTTGAAAAGCCACTATTGAAAAGATGGTGTGCCGAGACAATGTTATAATCTGAGTGTCGAATCAGGATTTTTCCTTGTATCGTCGACAGGGGTGACTTTGGTGCCTCGGCTATGGAGGCGATCGCTTTTAGTACTGACTCAGATATGTCTATTAGTAGATTTATGCCCTCATGTCGGTATGGGTTCCTTCTGTTTCTGAAGATTTCGGGGTTCAAGTCGAAGAGTTTGGCATTGCATCATCCGGTTTTTTCCAGTCGGAGATATCCGAGCGGCTTAAGTACTGGGGTGATTCATGTTCCTTTATAAGAAACGCGCAACGTCCTCTTACTCAGCAAGAATGACGATGGCATTATTCAAGATGCCACGCCAAAGGGACGTCAAAATCGATGTGTTAACTGTGCTGCTATAATGTGTGCGCTATTATTGTATTTAGCGCTAAATCCGGGTTGTAAACCGTTTGTATCGGTTTGATTAACAGATGTGGTTGACTCCCTTAGATAGGTATAGGCTATATCGATAGTCAGATCAGAGTTGATAAGTTAATCCCCATGTGGTTGATTCGTTCACATCAACCATCAGGCCCAAATTATAGCCAATGGCAGTATCGTTGCCTTTTACAGTAAGCTGCGTGTCCTTTCCATCATTCAAAGCTCCTGTGGCTAAATAGGACTGGAGGTTGTTCTCAATACGATTGAATGTGGTGCCAATGCCAATAGCTACTCGATCGTTTAAGCGGTACGAGACAGCAGGGTGCAATGTTTTAACCTGAACCTTGCTGTAGGAGCCATGGTAGCGACCTTGGAAGGAGCTCTCATAATCATTAACGAGGCCGTATGACGCATACAGACCAATGCCAGCGGTAAAACGATCGTCGATTGGCGAGGAGAAGTATCCAAAAGGAATAGCTGTAAGAGGTACGGAATTGCCGTCAGTGGTACCTGGGGCAGTACTTCTTGCATCGCTTATGTTAACTGTTGCGTCAATTAATGCCAGTCCGCCGCTTACCTCTATTTTTTTGATTTTACTTAAACCCGCTGGGTTACCATACACGGTGCTTGCGTCTATTGCTGACGAGGAGCGGCCAGCATAAGCAGTCCCCGCAGCACTAGCGCTTTGTTCGTTGAGCGCAAGTCCATTTGCCCATGAAGCAGATGGAGTTCCTAGTGTTAGTAGTAGAGTCGCCCCGAAGAGTATTGAACTGCGCGGGGTAAGGTCTGAGTTTGTTTTAAGTTTAGACTGGACGTTAGGGCAGGGATGAGGTGTCACGCCAGCTGATGGTTCAACTGTTTTTTTTGTATTCATTAGATGACCAATTTTTGTTTTTATGCTTAGGCGATGGTGCCGTTTTCCGCTAAGGATGGCAGTTCTTTAATATGACTAATCTGATTCTGTATTGATGTGGTTTTTTATCGATTTAAAAGTTCTCTTACGGCTTCTTTAGAAAGATTCTGTAGAAGGCATAATTCGCGTCGTCCTGTATGACTTTTGGACATGGATAGTTGTACCCCTGGCAAAACCAGCGCAAACGCAGTCGCTAATCGGCCTCTGCAATTCGAGACGTTTATCAGCGTCTTAGTCGCCGCATCCAAGTGGCGCAACGGTTCTGCTCTTGTTACCGAGCGCGTTCGCCCGTAAAGCAACCCGTTATTCCAATTGGGTCATCGCAATCCGAGTTTCGATTTGAGGTTTCCCTTTCACTGGTATGTACGACATCGCGTGTTCCGCTAGTGCAGTGATCGTCAGACTTGGGTTCACGCCAAGGTTGGCACTGAGCATTGATCCGTCGCAGATCAGGAGGTTGCGATATCCAAACACTCTATTTTGCGCGTCCATGACACCATGGCCGTCGGATTCCGCCATGGCGCAACCGCCCATGCAATGCGCGGTTGTTGGAATGTTGAACAGAATTTCGCTGAGGAAGGTGGTCGCTATACCACCTAGTGCCTTGGCACCCTTCTCGACGAAGGCATTCGCTTGCGGGATGAACGTAGGAATTGGGCCGCCTTCTGTCACTAGACGGCTTCCAAACGGCCAGTACCAGCGACGTTTAAGACGCATATTGATATGAGCATCGACCGTTTGCATCACAAGCAACAACATGTTTTCCCGTGCGAAGCCTCTGGGGTTGTGTACCCGTAGGGCCTGCATCGGGTGCCTGAGTAATGTCAGTATCCAAGTACTAATTCGCCTCCAGCCAGGGCGACCACCGCTCATCAGCGTCATCATCAGCCCTATGGCATCTGACCCTTCCGGATAGCGTACGACACCTATATGAGTATGCTCGTCCAAGTAGATACTGGCCCCGCCCGCCAAGCCTGGCGACATACTTTTATCTGTGGAAGGGAAGCGGACGCCGATAAGTGACTCGGCATTGGTGCGTATCCGTTTACCCAGATCCTGACTGATACTAGGCAGAGAGCCTTTCTCCCTGAGCCGGAACAGCAACTCCATCGTCCCTAACGAGGATGCCGCGAACACCACGCCTCGGGCGCGGAGGACCCGCTTACTCTTGCGGAACCAGGAAGTCGAACATTGCGTGTGGATCTCGTAGCCATCGCTGCCGTCCACCTTGCCATTCAACGGTCGGACGTCTACGACTTGAGTTTCCGCAAAGACTTGAGCTCCGTGCTTCTCAGCCAAAAACAGGTAGTTCTTGTCGAGTGTGTTCTTGGCATTGTGCCGGCAGCCCATCATGCAGCCGCCGCAGCCCACGCAACTGCCTCGCTCAGGGCCTTCACCGCCGAAGTACGGATCGGGATAGGTTTTGCCCGCGACCTCGCCCTCTGGAGCGAAGAAGGTACCAACATTGGGTGCGTGAAAGGTGTGGGCGACGCCATTTAGCTCCGCCATCCTTTTAAGACGCAAATCCGCTTCTCCCAGGATTTTGCCCTCAGTCACTCCCAGCATTCTCTCGGCCTCTGCATAGTGCCTTGGCATGATGCTCTTCCAATCTGCCAGACCTGCCCATGAGCCCTCGTCCCATACCTTATCGGAAGGCCTCAGCAGTGCGTTGGCGTAGGTGATGGAGCCTCCGCCGACCGCATTGCCGCTTGCGACGACCACGTGTCGAAACATCCGCATGTTGTAGAAGCCGAACATTTTCAGCGCAGGCATCCACATCCATCTACGCAGATCCCAGTTGCTTTTCGGAAAGTCCTCGGCACGCCAACGGCGCCCCATTTCCATCACGCCAACACGGTAGCCCTTCTCCGTCAGCCGGTGCGCCGAAACGCTGCCGCCGAAGCCCGAGCCTATGACGATGAAGTCAAAGTCGAAAACCAGTTCCACGTTACGCTCCCATTTTTATTTTTTTGGAGAGGTCATGGCCTGCAAAAGCAGAGCAAGGCCCAGTCACGAATTCACTATACGATTCGTATTTCATTAATGCTATATTTTTTGTATAGTAAATACCGACGATCACAGGCTAGAATTGCTCCAGCCTCAGAATCCGAAACCGCTCGTGAGGAAAGACATGACCGATACGCATCAGACTGCCCAAACTCGCTTCAGCGAGATCGATGGCGACCGCTTCGCCTACCGCAGGTGGGGAAATACGGCCACCGAACAGCCGCCGCTGCTGATGCTTCAGCACTTTCGCGGTGGCATGGATCACTGGGATCCGCTGATGACCGACGGCTTGGCCCAGGGCCGGGAAGTGATCCTCTTTAATGGTCGTGGCGTGGCCTCTTCCTCCGGCCAGCCACGTCGTCGTATTGAAGACATGGCTGATGATGCCGCCGCCTTCGTACATGTCTTGGGCCTGGAGAAAATCGATGTATTGGGCTTCTCACTTGGCGGCTTCCAGGCGTTGGATCTGACATGGCGACATCCCACACTTGTTCGTAAGCTGATGCTATTGGGTACAGGCCCGCGTGGAGGCAACCCGGACATTGAGCCTAAGGTGCTGACAACCGCGCCGCGTCCAGTTCCGACCTACGAAGACTTTGAGTACCTGTTTTTTGGCCGCTCCGAGGTGGCAAAGCGAGCTGCAAGCGAATTCTGGGAGCGCCGGCATCAACGCGAGGATCAGGATCCGCCTACTTCGCAGGAGGTTGCATCAGCGCAGATCGAGGCAAACATGCTGTATCTGCCGAGGGTGTCCGAAGAGGATCCGTTTGCCTACTTACGTCAAATCAAGCAACCGACGTTTATCCTTAATGGCGTGCACGACGTAATGATTCCGACCATCAACTCGTTCTACATGGCGCGCAATCTGCCGAACGCGCAGTTATTTATTTATCCGGATGCCGGGCACGGCGCGCAGTTCCAGTACCCGGAGCGCTTTCTCTATCACGCCGCTAGGTTTCTCAGCGAATAACGTCAAACCCGATCCACCGACTCAAGGTTGTCACCATGATCAAGTTCAAATTTCTATTGTGGATGTTCACCCAACTGCTGAAACGGCAGGTCAGGATAAACCCCAACTGCGCCCGCTACATCGAAGGCGAGGATCTTGTGTTCCAGATCCGTACCGATGCTGGTATCGGCCGCTATTTCGTCATCCGAAACGGCGCCATCCGATCCGTTGCCGGCCTGGCCGACAATCCGCTCTTCACTTTGAAATTTAAAGACGCCGATAAGGGTTTTGCAATTCTCTCGGCCAAGGACAGCCAGGCAGCGTTCCTTAGGGGGCTGGGTAACGAGGAGTTGGTTATCAGCGGTGATTTCCTCAAGGTAATGTTTTTCCAGGGACTGACTGCTTACCTGCAGCCACCCAAATTGGTCGCTCCCTATGACCGCACTGCGTTTTAACGACGATGGCGCCTGACAAAATGCTAAACAAGACCTATGGGCAGCTTTGTCCGATTGCCAGAAGCCTCGATGTGCTAGGCGAGCGCTGGACGCTATTGGTGCTCCGCGAACTGCTATTGGGCCCAAAGCGGTTCAAAGAGCTGTTGGCAGTATTGCCTGCAATGGGGACTAACCGGTTGTCCGCACGGCTGAAGGTGCTGGTAGACAACGGAATCGCCAAGCCTGCTACAGCGCCAATGGCCGCCTACGAACTAACGGAGTTGGGGGAGCAGTTGCGTAAACCACTGCTCGCGCTAGGACTCTGGGGGCTGAGCTTGCCAGTGGACGAACGCATCGATCCCGCGACTGCACGCGCTGAACTCATAGCCCTCAGCCTCACGGGCATTGGCCGCTCCGATGCAAGCACTGGATTACGCGCCACATACGAGTTTCACGTGGGCGAGGAAGTCTTCCATATACGCGTGGATGACAGCGAGATACTCGCGCGCTCAGGTTCTGCCCCAGCGGCCGATGTGGTCATCCACTGCGATCTGAATACCTTCATGGCGCTGGCCCTACGACAAATTTCGCCGGCAGACGCGTTGCGCGAAGGTCGGGCTCATCTACCGCACACACAGCTCGAAACCTTCGAGCAACTGTTTCAAGTGCTCGAATTCAATCCGGAAAACTTGCCGGACACATTGCTTGCTGCTCTTCCTCATTCCAGCCTTGTGGGAACACCAGATGAAAGCTGAAACAAACCTGCTGAACCAATCCCTGCAACTGCCCAACGGAAGCGTGCTGCGTAATCGACTGGCCAAGGCATCGATGAGCGAGACGCTGGGCACTTACAATAACCGGCCTACCCTAGGGTTAGTCGAACTGTACCGTCGCTGGGCAGCCTCCGGTCTGGGGCTTATCATTACGGGGAATGTGATGATTGACCGTCGATCCCTTGGCGAACCGGGCAATGTCGTCATTGAGGACGAGGAGGATCTGCCGGTACTGCAGCAGTGGGCGAAGGTTGCTACCGACCAGGGGGCGGCGATCTGGGTGCAACTCAACCACCCAGGCAAACAATCGACAAAGGGGCTGAACGCCAGCAACCTTGCTCCATCGGCTGTTCCGTTTCGAGAGGATATGGCTGCCTTTTTCGAAACCCCGCGTGAAGCCACTGTTGCCGAGATCCAGGACATCATCGAGCGCTTCGGGCGCAGTGCCGCCATCTGCAAAAAAGCTGGTTTCAGCGGCGTGGAAATCCACGGAGCACACGGCTACCTAATCAATCAGTTCCTCTCACCCCATCACAATCGGCGCGAAGACGAATGGGGTGGCACACCGGAGAAGCGTCGCCGTTTTGTGCTGTCCGTCTACGCCGAAATTCGACGCCAGGTCGGAGCGGACTTCCCGGTGGGGATTAAACTCAACTCGGCTGATTTCCAGCGCGGTGGCTTCACTGAAGAGGAGTCGATGGAAACTATCCGCGCGCTGATCGACGCTGGTATTGATCTAATCGAGATATCCGGCGGCACCTACGAGGCTCCAGCCATGAGTGGTGCGATGCATGAGCCGAAAAAAGGCTCTACCGTAGCGCGCGAAGCCTACTTCCTAGAGTTCGCCGCGAAGGTTCGAGCTAACGTGCAAGTGCCCTTGATGGTCACAGGCGGTTTTCGCACTGCGGCAGGGATGAACGAGGCACTGCGCTCCGGATCGCTAGATGTGGTCGGTCTGGCACGACTGCTGGCCATTGATCCGGATGCCCCAGCGGCATTGCTGAGGGGGAGCGACAGCAATCAACAGGTGCGACCAATCAATACCGGCATCAAGGCCGTGGATCGCATGGGGATTATGGAAGTCCTCTGGTACACCGGACAACTCAAACGCATTGCCAAAGGTGGCGAACCTTGCCCCAACGAAAGTGGATTCTGGGCGTTCCTTAAAGCTGTGTTCGGCAGCGGGTGGGGGGCTTTCCGCACTCGCCGCTTGCGGGCCCGCTCCTGACTGAAACCGGCATAAGCTGCGAGTCCCGAGATGCTGCCCTCAGCACTCAGCACCACTCGGCCGCTTTATTGCAGCACTGGCGTTGAACTCTTACTCGGGTCGTCCTTTGTCTGGCCGATAGACTCAACGCCAACAAAGCCCCTGCGGCATTACTGAGCTTAGGTTCCATGTTTAAAGGCTTTCACGATGAAGCAGCACTGAGATCGTATGCTTTACAGCGGGGGATGGCGATGCCGTCCTGATGCTCCACGGGTTCCCCCAGCCGCTAGCGATCTAGAAGCAATCGCACCAGCAAAGGTCGCGCGGGGCTGTAGCGTAGTGTGTGCTGACCTGGTCGGCTATGGCAGGGTCGGGTAAGCCTTCGATGCAAGCGGATCTTTCCCACTACGGCTTCGGGCGGTGGCTGCATACTAACTGGCACTGATGCGCGCTCTGGGGCGTGAACGCCTCCATCTGGTCGGGCACGATCGCGGGGAGCGCATCGTGCACAGATTGGCCTCGAATACCCTCGCGCCGTTGCCAGCGTCGTTTGGATGGTGCGTATGCCACGGGAGGCGTCCCTTAGAACCTGGTAGACCTCACGGGCATTGAGAGGGGAGTTTGTGTTCAAATCATACTGCGCTCGAGTCATCGCTTGCCCATGGCTAAGCTGTGGTGTGATGTGACATCAACGAGAAGGTCGCTACTTCGGGTCAACGAGGCCCGGATAGCCTATCAAGAGACTACTCACTCAGGCGTCATGAGCACCGCTAAAGTCATGTTGATGAACTCTTCGTTATTGCTGATCGTTGCCAGAGCACCGCGCACATTGCCGCCAGCTTCACCCGCGCCACGCTGTTCGACCCACAGCGTCAACTCCATGATCGCGGCTTCGAGAGCTTACTAGTTCTGATTGATCTTGAAAGTAGGGAAGGGAGTAGGTCTGCATTCGACATTGTGATTCCTCCGTGGAAGAGGGTAGCGTAGCAAAGGTCTGAAATCGCCGGGCACCGTTTTGACGCTGTTGAGTCCTGGCTGACCAAGTGAGTTTGGTTTGAGTACAAAAAAGGCCCGAGATGGGCCTTTTTTACTGTTTGGCGGACGTTGATTCTAGAGTTGGTTTTCTGTAGTCGATAAGCCAACCGGTTGACTAGGCTTTACCGTATTTTCTCGGGCAAGCTCAATGCACTTCAACGCCAAAATGGTTGTCGGGTCGACCAATGCAACCTCATGATTTTTGATCATGTAGGATTCGCTATGCTCGAGCGCCAGAGGTAGCTCCGTACATCCCAGGATGAGCACATCAGCGCCCAGTTCACACAAGTGCTCTGCGGCGGTCAGCAGCTGGTCTTTGCAGATACCGTCTGTGAAACCCGCCTTGATTCCGTTGTCTCCGTAAATCGACTCCATCACCAACGCTTGGTAATCGACACCAGGGGCAATTATTTGCAATCCAACTCGTCGAGCAGCCTCGTGATACACCTGACTTTTAATTGTGCCTGAGGTCGCTAGCAGCCCGACGGTTTTACCAGCGCCATACCTCTGCACAATAGCCTCTACTGTCTCTGTCAGCATGTTCACAATAGGCACACGTAGGTGCGCCTGAATGCGCTCAACAAATGCATGAGCTGTATTGCACGGAATCGCTATGGCATTGGCGCCAGCGCTTTCCAGTCGCTTGCATGTTGCGTACATCGCCATCGTCGGGTCGGTTTCGTCATACAGCAGGTTCGCTGTGCGATCAGGGATCTGGGGGTTTTGTTCGACCACCATTTTGATGTGCTCTTGATCGCGACCTGCCGGTGTATGCGCAACGACCTTACCCATGAAGTCGACCGTTGCTGCCGGCCCAACTCCACCCACTATCCCAAGCTTGAATGGCGGGCGGGTAGACTGACCTTTTTCCAAGGTTGCGAAAGTGGCATAAATCTCGTTGATATCCAGGACAGTCAAGCCACGCCGTTGAAGATCGCCGCAGACCAGTGAGAGCTCAGTCATGCCAGGCAGGATGATTGTGGCCCCCTGATCCTGAAGCGAAAGGCAGGCCTGATAGACACACTCCAGCGGTACACCGTCAAGGTACCCATCTTTGATACCATTAACGCCATACATCGCGTCCATCAATCCGGACTGCTTGTTATCATTTGGATAAATGAGCTTGAAGTCATTGCCGAAATAGCGCTCAAACAGTCCTGAGTGCCGAACATAGTCAGACGCGATGATTCCCAACGTACTGCCGCATTCAGCGACATGATCCACGTGCTTGCGTAACGCCGCCATCATATCCAGAACGGGTATGCCAATTTCCTCCTGGATCTCCTCAAGAAAGGTGTGACTGGCAAAACAAGGCAGTAAAACTGCATTGACTTCGCTGGCCTCGAATGTCTGACAAACCTGGAAAACATAGAACTTCCTGGAGGTCATACTGGCGCCCCGATCCAGGGGCATCAGGACGTCTTTGAAGGGGTGTTGCTCAAACAGGAAGTGATAGCGACCTTGATCCTCCAGAACAGCTCTGGACTTCACCAACTTGTAGAAAAGATCGCCGCCGGCCAGTGAGCCAAGCCCGCCGACGATACCTAGTTTGCGAGCAAACGATGACCCGCTGGACGGCTTCGATTTACCTTTCATGGTTAGGTTCTCACGCGGTGGCTGCAGTATGAATCGGGAGCGGAGACTCAGTGCCGGGCACGTCTTCAGCTTCTTCATGTGATTCTGATTTGGCAACCACAGCCGTCGCGATGCTATTGCCAACGACGTTGGTGGCAGTCCTGGCCATATCGAGGAATTGGTCAATGCCAAGGATCAACAAAATACCGGCTTCGGGAAGATTGAACATGGGTAACGTAGCCGCCACCACAACCACCGATGCTCGGGCTACACCCGCCATACCCTTGCTGGTGATCATCAGCGTCAGCAAGATCAGCAGTTGCTGTGTGAAGCTCAAGTCGACGTTGTAGGCCTGTGCAATGAACATGATGGCGAACGCTTGATACATCATCGAGCCATCAAGGTTGAATGAGTACCCCAACGGTAGAACGAAGCTTGATACGCGCTTCGGCGCACCAAACTTCTCCAGTGCCTCCATGGTTTTCGGGTATGCGGACTCGCTACTGGCAGTGGAAAATGCCAACAGAACAGGTTCGCGGATGAGCTTGCCCAAGGTAAACACTGAGCGCCCCAGGAACAGGTAGCCGGCAGCGAACAACACGCACCACAGAATCACAATGCCCAAGTAGAACTCGGCAATCAGCTTTCCGTAATCGACTATCAAGCCAAGACCTTGAGTGGTGATCGCCGATGCGATGGCTGCGAAAACGCCGATTGGCGCGAAGGCCATGACGAAGTCAGTGACCTTGAACATCACCTTGGCCAGCTCTTCGATGCCATCGACAATCGTTGTGTAACCCGCTCGCTTCACACCCGCCAAGGCAAACCCGAAGAACAACGAGAACACCACGATTTGCAGGATTTCGTTGTTGGCCATTGCTTCAGCAATGCTGCGGGGAAACACGTGACTGATGAAAACCTTGAGGCTGAAATCCCCGGTGTTCACCACGGGGCTCGCCGCATGCTGGACGACCTCCATGTTCAGTCCTGCGCCGGGTTGGAACAGGTTCACCAGGCCCATGCCGATTGCCAGCGATATCACCGAAGCGGTGACGAACCAGGCCATGGCTCGCAGGCCAATGCGCCCAACGGAGCGGGAGTTTCCCATGCTGGCAATGCCGCCGACCAAGGTGGCGAACACCAGAGGCGCGATGATCATCTTGATCATGCGTAAAAATATGTCGGTGACCATCGAGAAGTAAGACGCGATCTCTTTGGCGCTTTGTTCGCTCCCTGCGAAGTGGTGGCACGCCCAACCTACAAGCACGCCTAAGGCGATGCCAATTGCGATCCGACGCGGAAGTTTATTTTTCTTCACGGAGCTTTCCTCAAGTGGTTTTTTTGCTTTTTTTACTTGGCAGGAGACAAGTGTCATTAGGTCGAAGCTCTTCGGCCTCGCTTCTACGTTTTCGATTCTAGGGCTGGGGTTGAAGGGTCGTGATGAGTAATCCCGATAGCCTCATGCGCTTTTGGAATAGTTTTCGAAATCGCTGCTTCATCCCGACTGCGGCGCAGTAAACTGCTCATTCGGGGCATGAGGTGTCGGTATGCAAATCAAATGGCTGGATGATCTTCTGGCGGTCGCGGAGTGGAAGAATTTTTCTCGGGCTGCGGAGGTTCGCTGTGTGACCCAGTCGGCTTTGTCGAGGCGTATAAAGTCACTTGAAGAATGGGTAGGTGCGGAGTTGGTGGATCGTGGCACCTATCCTGTCCAACTGACCTCTGCTGGCCGCACATTTTGTGAAGAAAGTCGCGAGGCATTGGCGGGGTTAATGAGGCTGCGCTCAAGCCTTCGCGAGGTAGAGCGGATGCCAGGGCGATCCATCCAGGTCACTGCCGGCCACAGCTTGTCGATGACATTCCTGCCGAAATGGCTGAAGCAATTTCAGCAGCACAATGAGCAATTCAATGCGCGGGTCGTTGCCGCCAACATCCACGACGCGGTCATATCTCTGGAGGAGGGGAGTTGTGATCTGATGATTGTCTATCATCACCCCTTGGCGCCCATTCTTCTCGATTCGGAAAAGTTCGGGAGTTTGACCTTGGGTCATGATGCGTTTATTCCTGTGTGCGCACCTAACAGCGATGGGAATCCGCTGTATCCCTTACCGGGCACTTCCAGCAAAACAGTTCCTCACCTCGCTTATACAGCTACGACTTTTCTAGGTCGTGTTGCCGACATCGTCATAAAGAATGGCCCGACTGTATGCATGTTGGAGCGGTGCTACGAGGCGGATATGACGATGCTACTGATGCGGATGGCAGTCGAGGGCTATGGGGTGGCATGGTTGCCACAAAGCGCTGTCATAGACGAGCTTCAGCGAGGACAGTTGGTAAAAGCGGGTGGTGATGAATGGAGCACGCGACTGGAGATACGCTCCTACTGCTCCATCACCAATGAGAACCCTACGATGCGCAACTTATGGAAAACCCTCGAAGGAGCTTCCCGCGATCTCCATGGCAAAACAGCCAGTTGATCGAAGCTCCCAGGCGCGAAAAACATCCCTCAAGTATGGGTAATGACATCTGTGCATCGGGTCATTCTGAAACGTCATCACCCGCTATTTTTTGCGTGATAGTCTCGCCGCACTTTTGAGTTGGCTCTGATCGTTCAGACGATGACGGCCACAGTGAGGAGCGATCATGCCCAGAGTTTCCCACCAAGCATTACGCCGTTCGTTTCGCGAGCTGCTGGCATCCAGTAACTGTTTCCAGACCGCTTCAGTCTTTGATCCGATGTCAGCACGCATTGCCGCCGATCTCGGATTTGAAGTGGGTATTTTGGGGGGATCAGTTGCATCTCTGCAGGTTCTGGCTGCACCAGACTTCGCGCTCATTACCCTGTCTGAGTTTGTCGAACAGGCGGCCAGAATTGGTCGTGTGGCGCAATTGCCCGTCATCGCTGACGCCGATCACGGTTACGGAAATGCACTCAACGTCATGCGAACTGTCCAGGAGTTGGAGCGCGCAGGAATAGCGGCACTCATGATTGAAGACACCCTCCTTCCGGCTCAATTCGGGTGTAAATCAACAGACCTCATCAGCACTGAAGAGGGTGTAGGCAAAGTGCGTGCGGCACTGGAAGCACGCGTTGATCCGGAGCTTTCGATTATTGCTCGAACCAACGCCTCAGCTTTACCTGTGCATGAGGTCATTCACCGAACGCGCGCTTATCAACGGGCCGGCGCGGATGGCATTTGTATTGTTGGCGTACAAGATTTTGCGCACCTCGAACAGATAGTGGAGCACATCACGATTCCACTGATGTTGGTCACTTACGGAAATCCAAGACTCAACGACAACGAACGGCTAGCCAAGCTAGGTGTACGAATCATTGTTGCAGGTCATGGTGCTTATTTCGCCTCCATTAAAGCGACCTATGACTGCCTTCGTGAACAACGCCAGCTCACGCGCAGCACATCAAACTTAAGCGCTACCGAGCTGGCCTTTACCTACACGTTGCCGGAAACATATTTGAATTGGGCCCGGGACTTCATGGATGTTCGGGAGTGATGAAAATCTCCTGATCAGCTCCTGTTGCTCTGCCTACAGGTTTCCTCCTGCTTGAATCCGCAAGCATGATTTGCGTGCCGAGAAGAGCACTCGCACTCATGCGGTTTGGTCACCCTCGGTTGCGTATTCAGCAGTTTGCTTGCGGAGCGATCTGGAAGCTTTTTTCTTCTCAACAACGCGCTCGAAGCCCTAAGCACCGCTAGCGTCTTGTTGATGAACTCTTCGTTCTTGCTGATCGTCGCCAACGCGCCGCGCGCAGGTGGTCTCGATCACCTTGAATCTTGGCGGCATGGTGCGTTCCCTGCTAAAAAATGGTGCTCTACAGGTACCGGTAAGACTCTGTGATTTCAACCGCTGTGCAGGACTTGGCTGAGACAATTCATGACAGCGAAACGCGGTTTAAAAATTGTTATGTCAACTCAAAAAAGTAGGAGGCGTGAGGTTATTTCTCCCATTGTTCAAGCAGTATTGAGACGAATTTTTCCGCTGCCGGAGATAGTGAAGCGCCTCTCCGGTAAACCAGTCCCAACGATCGGTTAACTATAGGCTCTATCAAAGGGACGCTTACCAAGGTTGGATGATCCACAGCAGGCATTGCGAGGCTCGGCATTGCCGAGACGCCTAATCCCGCTTCTACCAGGCCCAGCGATGTAGACAGGTGTTGAACCTCATAGAACCACTGTGGACGCCAGCTCAAGCCTGACAAAGCGTGGTCAAGCAGCATGCGGTTGCCGCTGAGGCGACCGACTCCGATAAGGCGGTAATTGCTCAGTTCAGACCAGGTGACCGAGCTGCGCTCGGCCAACTCATGATCGCGTCGACAAGCTAAAACAAAAGGCTCGTTGACCAACGGCACGAACTCTATGTCTGGGTGCTGGCCGCTCATCATGTTGATGCCAAAGTCGGCTTCGCCACGCAGAACAGCCTCCAGCCCTTCGTTTGCACTGAGATCAAGCAAGCGAATGCGGATTTGTGGATAGCGCTCGTTGTAGAGGCGGATTACCGAAGGGAGGAAGTAGAAGGCTGCGGTTGGGATACAGGCAAGGGTTACGCGGCCGCTCTGCCGCTCCGCCAACTCTCGGATGTTAAGTATCGAGTCGTCGAAGTCATCCAATAAGCGTCGTGCCTTGGGCAGGAAGTCTCGCCCAACGCTGGTGAGGCTTACCCTTCTTGTCGTGCGATCAAGAAGCGCTGTTCCCAATCCCTCTTCAAGCTTTTTCATTCTCCGACTCAGCGCGGGTTGAGAGAGATGCAATGCATCGGCAGCTTCGTGGAAGCTTCCAAGTTCGGCGATCTTCACGAAAGATCGGATGTCATTGAGCTCATAATTCACTTTTTTATCTCACTAGCCGAGAGTTGTTAAGCCCAGTCAGCCTAAATTCATCATTCGTAAAACGCAATAATCAGGATGATATTTGCATTGGAAACAATTTTTAAAGCCTGCGACTCTTGCTCACAAGACATCAATTACCCCGATTGATCAACAAGAGTTAGAGTTCATGCAACGAATTCCCTGTGTGCTAATGCGCGGTGGTACTTCCAAGGGCCCAGTGTTCCTCGACTGGGATCTACCTGTTGCGATCGAAGACCGTGATGAACTGCTGCTCAACCTCATGGGCTCTGGGCATGAACTGGAAATTGACGGAATTGGTGGCGGTAGCCCACAAACCAGCAAGGTGGCGATCGTCAGCCCGTCGCTGCATCCTGAGGCGGATGTCGACTATCTGTTCGTTCAAGTCATGGTCTCCCAGCGTCGAGTCGACACCGCGCCTAATTGCGGCAACATGCTTTGCGCCGTTGGCCCGTTCGCCATCGAGCAGGGGCTGGTAAAAGCCTCCAAAGACCTGACACGTGTGCGTATTCGCAACCTCAACACGGGCACTTTTGTGAACGCCGAGGTACAGACGCCCGGTGGGAAGGTCAGCTATGAAGGTGACACCGCCATCGATGGTGTGCCGGGTACCGCTGCTCCTGTGCAACTCACCTTCCTGGATGCTGCGGGCAGCAAGACCGGCAAGCTTTTCCCGACTGGGCAAACGCAGGATTTGATCGACGGTATTCCAGTGACCTGCATCGACATGGCGATGCCGATGATGATCATCGAAGCTGGCCAACTGGGTAAGCGCGGCGATGAAAGTCCTGCTGAACTGGATGCCGACAAAGAGTTCCTGCGTCGCCTCGAGTCCTTGCGACTGCAAGCCGGCTTGGCAATGGGCCTGGGTGACGTCAGCGACAAAGTGATTCCCAAGCCTGTACTGGTGTCATCGGCCAAGGCTGGCGGCACAATTCAGGTGCGCTACTTCATGCCACACAACTGCCACCGGGCCTTGGCGATCACCGGTTCCATCGGCCTTGCCACCGCTTGTGTTACTGAAGGCAGTGTGGTCGCGCAATTGCTCGGCGGGGTTAGCGAGCCGCGCTTGAAGCAAGTACGCATTGAACATCCAAGTGGCGGGATAGATGTCGTATTGTCCTACACCGGCGATCAGGGTGAGACAATTCGTGCCTCAGTGGTGCGTACATCGCGCAGGCTGTTCTCCGGTTTTGTCTACGCCACGGCTTCCCAACGACTTGCCGGATAATTTCCCCTGGTCATTGCCGTTCTTGCATCAGCACAATTCTAAAAATGGGTGATGCCATGAAAGTTGTAAAATCGCTCTACTTCCAGATTCTCCTCGCCGTGCTGTTGGGTGTGCTGGTCGGACATTTATGGTCGCAACAGGCCATCGCCTTGAAGCCGCTTGGTGATGCCTTCATCAAGTTGATCAAGATGATGATCGCTCCGGTGGTGTTCTGCACCATCGTCACCGGTATTGCTGGCATGAGCGACAAACGCTCCCTCGGGCGTCTGTTGAGCAAGACCATGCTGCTGTTCCTGGCACTGACCGTGATCAGTTTGATCATAGGCCTGGTGTCGGTCTACCTGTTCAAACCCGGTGTGGGCATGAACATTGACCCCGCCCAGTTGAGCACCAAGGGACTGTCGCAATACACCGATTCCGCCGCGAAGCTGGGAGTGGTCGAGTTTTTCATGCACATCATCCCGGACACTTTCATCGGCGCTTTCAATAAGGGTGAAGTGCTGCCGGTGTTGTTCATCGCGGTGCTTTGCGGTTTCGCACTGTCGGCCATCGGCGAGCGTGGCAAGCCGGTACTGGATGTACTGGAATCCGCCTCGCACATGGTGTTCAAGATTTTCTCCTATCTGATGCGCTTCGCTCCGATCGGTGCTTTTGGCGCGTTGGCATTCACCGTAGGCCAGTACGGTATTACATCGTTGGGCTCGCTGGCGAAGCTGATCATGACCTTGTACGTAGCCTGTGCCTTCTTCGTCTTTGTGGTGCTGGGGAGCATTTGCCGGGCAAATGGCTTCAGTCTCTGGAAGTTGCTGCGCTACTTCCGCGAAGAGTTCCTGGTGGTGCTCGGGACTTCCTCAACCGAGCCGGTGATCCCGCGGATGTTGGAAAAGCTGCAAGCCCTGGGTTGCAAAAAAGGCGTGGTGGGGTTGGTGCTGCCAACGGGATACTCGTTTAACCTCGACGGTACGGCAATCTACCTATCGCTGGCAGCGGTATTCATTGCTCAAGCTTGCAACATCGATCTAAGCCTGACACAGACCGTGACCATGCTGGCCATCATGCTGTTGTCCTCGAAGGGTGCAGCAGGTGTGACCGGAGCCGGGTTTGTCGCGCTGGCGTCGACACTGACTGTGATCCATGACATTCCCTTGGCCGGCCTTGCACTGCTGATCGGTATTGACCGCTTCATGTCGGAAGCCCGGGCCTTGACCAGTCTGGCAAGCAACGCCGTGGCTACCGTGGTGATGTCCATCTCGGAGAACGCTTGTGATCGCGAGACACTGATGCGGACTCTTGACGGCGAACCGTCGCCCTCCCTGGCACAAACCCAGAGTGAAAACTGGGATGGTCGCAAGGTCACGGAACACGTCTGACCGGACACGCCTGAAACACCCAACAAACATTTCATTCAACTCCCCGCCAGGCACGGCTGATCGTACCGTCTGGCGGGTTCGAGGTCGTGCGCCTGCGCATCGGCCACGCTACTAATAAGAACAAGAGAACTGACCTATGCTCGCATTTCTTGGTTTGGCCATGGTGGTGGTTTTTACCTATCTGATAATGTCGAAACGCCTATCGCCGATTGTCGCCCTGACGGTGGTGCCGATTGTGTTTGCGGTGATTGGCGGTTTTGGCGGTACTACGGGCAAGATGATGCTCGACGGCCTGAAGATGGTTGCGCCTTCGGCTGCGCTTCTGCTGTTCGCCATCCTGTTCTTCGGCCTGATGATTGATGCCGGGTTGTTCGACCCGTTGATTCGTAAAATCCTCAAGCGTGTAAACGGCGATCCGATGAAAATCGCTATCGGCACCGCGCTGCTGTCACTGCTGGTCGCCCTCGACGGCGACGGCACAACCACCTACATGATCACCTGCGCGGCAATGCTGCCGTTGTACAAGCGTATCGGCATGAACCCGATGATTCTGGCGACCATCGCCATGTTGTCCTTGAGCATCATGAGCGGCATGACCCCATGGGGCGGGCCCGCTACAAGGGCGATCGCGGCACTGGGTCTGGATGCCGGCGAGTACTTCGTGCCCTTGCTGCCGACCATGATCGGCGGCGCGATGTGGGTGGTGTTCACCGCTTTCCTCCTGGGCCGTGCCGAGCGTAAGCGCATCGGTAATGTGCAGCTACAGAGCGGTGGCGGTAATTGCTACATCGACGCGATCCTGGGTGATACCCCGCACAAACGGCCTAAACTTGCATACGTGAACCTGTTGCTGGTGATCGCGGTCATGGTCGCGCTGGTAATGGGCATCATGCACTCGGCGATCCTGTTCCTGATCGGCTTTGTCCTGGCACTGATGATCAACTACCCGCAACTGGATATTCAGAAAGAGCGCATTCTCGCCCATTCCGGCAATGCAATGACGGTGGTGCTGCTGGTGTTTGCCGCCGGTATTTTTGCCGGGATCTTCTCGGGCACCAAGATGGTCGACTCCCTGGCGCAAACGCTAGTGGACTGGATTCCGCCATCCTGGGGACACCTGTTCCCACTGGTGGTGGCGATCACCAGCATGCCGTTGACCTTTGTTCTGTCCAACGATGCTTACTACTTTGGTGTGGTACCGATCCTGGCCAACGCGGCCGCAGCCTATGGCATTGACCCGGTGGAAATCGCCCGCGCGTCGATTCTCGGTCAGCCAGTACACCTGATGAGTCCGTTGGTAGCCTCAACCCTGTTGCTGGTGGGTATGGTCGATCGTGATATCGGCGATTTCCAGAAAGCCACCGTCAAATGGGCGGTACTCACTTCATTAGTAGTCACCGCGCTAGCCCTGCTGACCGGGGCGATCAGTCTCTTCTCCTGATTCACCCCAAGCATCTGTTTTCTCTTGACGCGCCTCGCTTGCGAGGCGTGCGCTGTTCTGCACTCCAAATAACAACAATGAGTAGTTTGCCAATGACCACTTTGCATACCCAACGGGCGCTGTTTTCACTTCTTGGTTTGTTGCCGCTGGCCAGTGCCAGTGCAGAAGGCTTTATCGACGACAGCAAGCTCAAGCTGCAATTGCGCAACGTCTATTTCAATGAGAACTTCCGCGACGAGCATGGCATGAGTGCCAAATCAGCAAGGACGGCGAAGAGCGAACGAACCGAGTGGGCCCAGGGATTTCTGTTGGATTACCAGTCGGGATTTACACCTGGCACTATCGGGTTTGGTGTTGATGCCCTTGGCCTGCTCGGGGTCAAGCTCGACTCCGGCCGTGGCCGCAGCGGCACTGGCTTGTTGCCCGTACATGATGACGGTCGTGCGGCTGACGAATTCGCAAGTCTGGGTATGACAGCCAAAGCCCAACTGGCCAAGACCACGGTCAAATACGGCACCTTGCTACCCAAGACTCCGGTGCTGATCTATAACGACGCGCGTCTGTTGCCGCAAACGTACCAAGGCACTCAGATCAGTAGCGTCGACATCGAAAACCTCACCCTCACCGGGGGCTACCTGGATCGATTCAAACTGCGTGATTCCAGCGACAGCATGCCGATTGTGCCCGACGGTTACGGCGGAGATAAATCAGGCGACTTCAGCTATGCAGGCGCCGAATACAAGCTGGGAAAGAGCGTTCGTTTGAGTTACTTCTACGGCGAACTGGAAAACTTTTACCGTCAGAACTTTGCAGGTATCCAGCACGATCAGCCCTTGGGCGGCGGCGTGCTGACCAGTGATTTACGCTACTTCAACAGTGTCGATACCGGCTCAGCCTTCGGTGGCAAGATCGACAACAACATGCTGAGCGGGCAACTGTCTTACGCCATCTCTGGCCATACCTTCGGTGGCGGATACCAGACCCTCAGTGGTGATGCCGGATTGCCTTTTATCAGTGGCGCAACGGTTTATTCGTTCAGCAACGCCGGGATAGGCAAGTTTGTCGAGGAGGATGAAAAAACCTGGATGCTTAATTACGGCTATAACTTTGCTGCCGTCGGCGTGCCGGGTCTGACGTTTTCCACCCGGTATCTGAGCGGCAACGACGGTAAGTCCGACACCGCTGTCAAGGAGTGGGAGCGTGATGCCGAACTGGCTTACGTCGTGCAACAAGGCACCTTCAAGGGGCTGGGTGTGCGGTTGCGTAACTACGTTTACCGCTCTGATTATTCCCGTGGCCGAGATAGCAACCGAATCTACTTTACCTACGACATCGCCCTCTGGTGATCCCCTGATTGCGGCCTCGCGATTTTCGCAGGCCGCCTTTTCAGTGGCGGCTTCATAGGATTGGACGGTGGGCAAATCATCGACAGCGCACGCTGACGGTCACGTCCAATTTTCGAGCGTCTCCTCCACCGAAACCGCAAGACATGCCTTGGCGTGTCTTGCGGTTATTTCAAGCAATGCTTACCGATGCAACAGGCTCCCGCGATGCTGCGCGTGCAGCCAGGAAGGCAAGAACGGCCGCCACGCCTAGCAAAGTGGCGCTCAATTCGAAGGTCGCTTGATAGCCGCTCGAGTCGAAGACCAGCCCGCCAACGGTTGCGCCAGACGCAATAGCGAGTTGGATGATCGCCACCATTAAACCGCCTCCCGCTTCAGCTGCGTGTGGCAACGTTCTTGCCAGCCATGTCCACCATCCCACGGGCGCTGCAGTCGCAACCAGTCCCCATGCGCCAAGCAAGACGGTCGTGGTGGCCGTCGAGCTACCGAATGAAACAAGCGCCAGTGCAATCATCGCCATAAAGATCGGGATGACGATGAGGGTTCGATGCAGGCCATTTTTCAAGAACGCTTCAATCAGGAAGGTTCCGGCAAGTCCCGCCAGGCCCAGAACGAGCAACATAAAAGACAGCATGGAGACACTGACGTGCGTGACCGTTTCAAGGAATGGGCGCAAATAGGTAAACAGCATGAACTGGCCCATGAAAAACACACTGACCGCTACCATGCCTAGCGCGACCGGTACGCTTTTCATCAACCTGAAGACGTTTCCAGTGCCTGAGCCGCTTTGCGATTTCATCGGTGGAAGGCTTACAGACAGCCATACACAAGCGACTATCGCGACTGGGATGACGCACAAGAATGCACCGCGCCAGCCAATCAAGGCACCGAGAAAACTGCCCAATGGTGCTGCAATCACAGTCGCCAAAGCGTTGCCGCCGTTGACGATTGCCATGGCGCGTGTGACCTGGTCATCAGGCACAAGGCGCATGGCGGTTGCCGCCGACAGTGACCAGAAGCCACCAATCGCAACACCGATCAGCGCGCGCCCGATCATGAATACCCCGTAATTCGGTGCGAACGCGACCACTGTTCCGGAAAGGATCATCAACAGCGTCAGTGAAAGAAGTAGCGGTTTACGGTCAACCCGCGCCGCCACCAGCGGGATAAGAAGGCTGGTGAATAAGGCAAACAGCCCCGAAACGGAAATGCCCTGACCGGCTTGTCCTTCGGTGATATGCAGATCGGCGGCAATTGGTGTCAGCAGGCTGACGGGCATGAACTCCGATGCCACCAGCACGAAGGCGGCGAGCGACATGGCCAGGACAGCGCCCCATGAATGTTGAGCTTCATGGGAGGAGGGAAGATGGGGCATTGAAAAATCCTGTATTGCGTGAAGCGTCGCGGCTCCAGAAGCGAAGCCGCGAGAGAGGAACGGTTCCCGTGTGGGTCGCCGATCCGATTACTTCAGATGACTGTTGAAGAACGTGGCCAACTTGGCGAAGGGAATCAAATTGACCCGATCGTAAAGATCCACATGCCCGGCATCTGGAACGATCAGCAACTCTTTGGGTTCGGCCGCCCGTTTGTAGGCGTCCTCGCTGAACTCCCTTGAGTGCGCCGTGGCGCCCGTAATGAAAAGCAGTGGGCGCGGGGAGATGGTCTCGATGTCGTTGAATGGGTAGAAGTTCATGAACTTCACATTGCTGGTCAGCGTCGGCATGGTAGTGGTTTGCGGCGATGCGCTAGCGGGGGTGACCTCGCCGCGCGGAGTGCGGTAGAAATCATAGAACTCGTCACCCACAGCGTTGCCGGTCAGCTTTAGTGGTGAGCCGCTGGTATAGCGAACTTCGCCGCGCCAGAATTCCGCGTTACGTTGCTGCGCCGCATCGCGAATGATTTGCTGGCGTTGTTCCAACGTGACTGAGTGCTTGAGACCGTTACGGTTGGCCGCCCCCATGTCATACATGCTGACCGTGGCGATGGCTTTCAGACGAGGGTCGATCTTGGCGGCGCTGATGGCGAAGCTGCCACTGCCGCAGATACCGATGACGCCGATACGCTCTCGATCAACAATCGGGCGAGTGCCGAGATAGTCCACGGCGGCACTAAAGTCCTCGGCGTAAATATCAGGCGAAACTGCTTGGCGAGGCGTACCTTCGCTCTCACCCCAGAACGACAAGTCCAGTGACAGCGTGATAAATCCCTGCTCGGCCATTTTAGTGGCGTAAAGATTCGCGCTCTGTTCCTTTACTGCACCCATAGGGTGTCCGACGATTATCGCTGCACTCTTTGATTGCGGTTCGAGTCCTTTGAGGGTGAACAAGTTACCTGTCACCTTCATGCCATATTGGTTTTTGAAGTTGACCTTTTCCACGATCACTTTATCGCTGGTGTAGAAGTTGTCTGCGCCGTTCGACATGTTGGCTCCCATTGAAGAAAAAGAGATAACAAGCAGCCCTAGGGCTAGCAAAATTCCTTTCACTGGATATTCCTTTCGATTGAATGGTTGTTCACTGGAGTTTTTGACTCAGGCGTTTAGTCAGCCAACGTGGCGTTGTCGACCACGAAGCGATACTTGACGTCACCCTTGAGCATTCGCTCGTAGGATTCATTTATCTGGTCTGCTCGAACCAGTTCGATGTCGGCGACGATGCCGTGCTCGGCACAGAAATCCAGCATCTCCTGTGTTTCCGGGATGCCTCCGATCATCGAGCCAGCAATCGTTCGGCGCTTCATGATCAGGTTGAATACGTTCGGCGATGGGTGTGGCGAGGCGGGCGCGCCGACCAGCGTCAGCGCACCATCACGCTTGAGCAGCACCAGAAACGCATCAAGATCGTGGGGGGCTGCGACGGTGTTGAGAATGAAGTCGAAACTCTTGGTATGTGCAGCCATTTCTTCAGGTTTGCGCGATACGACGACTTCATCGGCGCCTAACGCCTTTGCCGCCTCGCGCTTGGATTCAGAGGTGGTGAACGCCACGACGTGGGCGCCCATCGCATGAGCCAGCTTGATGCCCATGTGGCCCAGGCCACCGATGCCGACCACGCCTATTTTCTTGCCTGGGCCGGCGTTCCAGTGGCGCAGAGGTGAGTAGGTGGTTATGCCCGCGCACAGCAGCGGAGCGACGGCAGCCAGTTGTGCCTCGGGATGGCGGATGCGCAACACGTAGCGCTCATGCACCACGATGTTTTGCGAGTAGCCGCCCAGCGTCCAGCCGGGTGCGTCCGGTGTCGGGAAGTTGTAGGTGCCAACCATGTCGTCGCAGTAGTTTTCTAGGCCAGTCTCACAGTCGTCGCAGTGTTTGCAGCTGTCGACGATGCAGCCTACACCGACCAGATCGCCGACTTTAAAATCCGCTACATGTGCGCCCACCGCTGATACGTGGCCGACAATTTCGTGCCCCGGTACGCAGGGAAATTGCGTGCCTGCCCACTCGGCGCGTACTTGATGCAAATCCGAATGGCAGATGCCACAGAAGGCGATATCGATCTGAACATCATGGGCCGCCGGCTCGCGGCGGTTGATCTGCATCGGCTCAAGGGGTTTTTCGCCTGCGTGAGCACCGTAGGCTTTGACAAGCATGGGAGCATCCTCGATGGGTTTGTCGGATGAACATTCTCCCGCTCTGCCCAGACCCTCTGTAGTGCATTGCGCTGGATTACTTGCCTGATTCTATGAGTCTCTGTTTTTTTGCAGGACGGTCGGTAGCTGGCGAGTTAGAGTTCAGTGAAGAGGTACAAGACGAATATGAACAACAACCCCGACGCAGCTCCTCAACAGACATCGCCACAAGAAAAGCTTGCGCAGATCATCTGCGCGCAGATCTCGAAACCAGGTGATTTCGGAACGGCCATTACAGGTCTCGGCTTCTTCAGGCGCGAACATCCAGCACCGCCCATCGTCTGCATGGTCGAGCCAAGCATCATCCTCATCGCCCGGGGTGAGAAACAGCTCTGGGTAGGTGGCGAGGGTTACCCCTACGACACGTCGCGATTTCTGATCACCTCGTTGGACTTACCTGCCAATTCAGAAGTGCTAGCGGCAAGCCCGGAACAGCCATGCCTAGGGCTGACGTTGAAACTCGATCTGCGCATTCTGGCTGAGCTGATAGCGCAAAGTGACCTGCCGCCAACCCGTGATCGATCAGTTGTGAAAGGGGTAGGAATTGGTGCCGTGACACCAGCGATGCTGGCCTCATTTGAGCGCTTACTGGCACTGCTCGATGAGCCGGAGTCCATCCCTGTCCTTGCGCCCTTGATCCAGCGCGAGATTCACTACCGTCTCTTGCAGAGTGATCAGGCGAGCCGGCTTCGACAAATAACGTCTGTCGATGGCCAAGGTTATCGGATCGCGAAAGCCATCGATTGGTTGAAGTTGAATTACACCTTGGCGCTTCGCGTCGATGAACTTGCGGCCCGAGTGCAGATGAGCACTCCGACCTTTCACCACCACTTCCGCCAACTCACCGCGATGAGCCCCTTGCAGTATCAAAAGTGGCTGCGACTGAATGAGGCAAGGCGATTGATGCTCAATGAACACCAGGACGTATCCAGTGCCGCTTTCAAGGTCGGCTATGAAAGCCCATCGCAGTTCAGCCGTGAATACAGCCGGCTGTTTGGCGTACCCCCAAAGAGGGATATTTCGGCGTTGCGAGGGCAGGGGTAGGACCTTCAGTACGTACAAGGGGCTACATCGACCGGTTAAATCCACAACCCATTGCGGACACTCAGAATGATGAGGGGCTATGGTTGCCTACACGAGGTGGTCGCGGTGATGACTGGCGTCAGAGGTGATGTAGAAATGATCTGACATTAGATTTCGTAGCATCGCTTGGCGATCGTCGGGAAGGTCAACCAGGGTGCCTGGGCCGATAGCTGCCGGTGGGTTACGAGGAGTTCAACTGGCCGCGTTGAAGCTTCGATTAAATTCAACGACGTCATGATGAGAAGGGTTTTTGGCGAATAGTGCAGGGAGTTGCGCATTGAACACCTCTCTCTTCTGCGCGGCGGCTCCCTTGACTGCAGCATTCAGCGCCGGGCGCATCTCTTCAGCGGTGTAATCGCAGCAGTACGCTGGCGTGCAGGGCTGTTGACGCCATGAGTCTTCGAGGCTGCCGCTGTCGACCGGCTCGAATCCAACGTCATCGACAAGTTGCATCACGAGACGCTTATGATTTTCATCGTCCCCCGCAACGGCTACGCCCAGGCGGCCTTCGGCGTCTTTTGGCTTACCAAGATTTTCCAGCGAATAAGCAAGAATATTGTTGAAGGCCTTGATTACCGGTCGGCCAAGCTGCTCGCTGACCCACACGCTCTCGGTTTGACCATTTTCCAAAGCGGCGATGCGCTCGTCTCTCAGGCCCGGGTAGTAATTACTCGTGTCGACCACTGGAACCGAGGATGGCAATGCGGCCAAAAGGTTCTTGGGAAGAGTCGCCATGGCTGGTTGGGGAATGGAAATAATCACAGCATCGGCGCCGTCGAAGACATCGTTCAGATCGCAAGCAATAGCACCCGCTTCCTTGGCAAAAGCGCTTACCGAGTCCTTTCCGCGAGAGTTGGCGACGCTGATCTCGTGGCCAGCAGTGACAAGCTTTCGGGTAAGGGGGCCGCCGATAGATCCAATACCAACGATCGCAATTTTCATAATGCCTCCAGGGATTCAAAGTCCGGATACGTTAGTATCAGCACTGCAAGATCCGCAAGAACCGACGTTTTAGTCTGTAACCCACCAAAAGGTAAGTATCGATGGAGCGCGAGTGGGAATGTGGGAACCCTTTACGACGGCAGGCCTGGTCAGCCGCTATAAACGCTACGCTTCGCGTTTTGGAGGGCAAATGGAAAATTGTGATCATCAATGAGCTGATGGCCGCTAAAGGCCGGCCGCTTCGGTTCTCCGAACTGGAAAAGCTCATTCCCGATGTCACGCAGAAGATGCTCATTCAGCAGTTGAAAGGGCTTCAGCAGGATGACATCGTTCAACGCACCGTATACCCAGAGGTGCCGCCGCGGGTGGAGTACGCGCTGACGGTGCTGGGTCATGCACTCGGCCCGGCTATGACTGCCCTTATAGACTGGGCTGAGCTTCGTCACCAGCACGAGGAGAAGGGGATGGGACTGTCTAGCGTAAGCGACAAGGAACTTTTGGAACGCTAATCCGCCATATGCGATTACTCAAAACGTCAACCCGTTTCAAATCTGATCAACTGTGGTTTTCAAACGTTCGATTTGTGACTATATATATAATTAGTCACAATTTGTAAGTCCTCGATAGGGTGAGTAAGCTATTTCCATGAATCAGCCATCAATATCTTCATCTTCGCCCAGCACCCGTGGCCCAGCCGATCACGACATTCGAGACCAGATTGTCGCGGCGGCCAACGAGCACTTCAGTCAATACGGCTACAGCAAAACCACGGTTTCCGACCTGGCCAAGGCCATCGGGTTTTCCAAGGCTTACATCTACAAATTCTTTGATTCCAAGCAAGCAATCGGTGAGGCCATCTGCGCTAATTGTCTGGCAGAAATCGTCGCGGCAGTGGAGCAGGCTATCAATGTAGAAGGCCTGTCTCCAACGGAGCGCTTTCGACGTTTGGTCAAAACTGTTATCGCCACCGGTGTGAATCTGTTCTTCAACGACCGAAAACTCTATGACATTGCAGCGTTCGCGGCGTCGGAAAGCTGGCCCAGTACGCAGGCTTATGACGCACAGATCAAAAGCTTCGTGTCGCAAATCGTTCGGGAGGGGCGAGAGATTGGCGAATTTGAACGCAAGACTCCGCTGGACGAGACAGTAGAAGCGATACATCTCGCGCTACGGCCCTTCGTCAACCCCTTGCTGCTGCAGTACAACCTCGATTTCGTCGAGGAGGCGCCCACGCTCACCTCCAACCTCATCTTGCGTAGCCTCATGCCTTGACCTTTGGCTAAAGGTTTATGCATACGGCGGTACGCGTCAGATTCCAAACGGCTTTTCACTTGGCCCTTCGTCCATCCGGCGAAGGGCATTTATTTATCTGTATCGTGACCAATGACTGATTTTGTCACATGAGTAAATATGGTGGTCCGTCGCATCTACTGCGTCATCTCAGTGATCCCATAGAGTTCAAACAATGAAAAAAATAGTGCTCAAGAGCCCATTTGGCCTTGCTGTCGTGCTCGCATCCTCAAACGTTTTTGCAAGCGGCTTTGCTCTTAATGAACAGAGCATCAGCGGGATGGGGTCGGGGTTTGCCGGTCGCTCCTCCTCTGCTGAAGATGCGAGCACGGTATTCAGTAATCCCGCGGGAATGTCTCGCTTGAAAAGAGAGCAGGTCAGCGTGGGAGCTTCGACTCTTTTTGCCAAGTCCGACATAAGCCATACCCGCAGTACATTCGGAGGCCAGGAAGACGGCGACATGGTGCCTACCACCACGGTACCTATGGGGTACTACGTCAAACCTATCGATGAGCATTGGGCGTTTGGTGTGGGTTTTTATGTACCTTTCGGTCTGATCACTGACTATGGCAGCGGTTTTGCCGGGCGTTACTACGCCAACAAAAGCGAGGTCACGACTTTTACGTTCCAGCCCACCATCAGCTATGCCTTTAACGACAAAGTTTCGATCGGGTTCGGTCCGACCATCAACCGTATCAGCGGTGAGTTGTCCGGTATGGTGCCCAACCCACTCAGTCCTGGTCGCAACGACGGAAAACTTAAAAGCACTGGCGACGACACTGCCCTCGGTTTCAACGCCGGTATCCTGGTGCAGGCTACAGACCGAACCCGTTTGGGCATGACCTACCATTCCAAGGTCAGTTATCAATTGGATGCCAAGACCAAGGTCACTGACGGCATCTTTAGCGTGTTGGGAGTCAGCGGCCGGAGTTATGACGCTTCGCTGGATGTGGATACCCCGGAGTCAGTGGATCTCTCGGTGACTCATCAGCTTAATAATGACTGGACCCTTTACGTGGGGGAGCACCTGGACTCGCTGGAGTCGCTTCAAAGAATTAACCATCGAGAACACGGGTTTACCCCCTGCGTTGAGCGGCGCGCTGGGCACCATTACCGAAGAGCAGAACTGGCATGATACGTGGGCTCACGCCATCGGCACGGCGTACAAACTGAATGATGAGTGGGTGCTTCGCGCAGGCTTTTCGGTCGATCAGTCACCCACCAATAACATCAATCGTGGACCGCGCATTCCGACGGGCGACAGGAAGGTGATCAGCTTCGGTGCTGGCTGGACTCCGGCAGAGAATGTCACGATCGATGTGGCTTACTCCTACCTGTGGGAGGAGAGCGTTCAGGTCAATGACACCTCGGCGACCCGAGGTGCATACAGTGCCAACTATAAGAACGGTGCGAGCGGGCTCGGTACTTCTGTGAGTTACCGCTTCTAGTTGAGTGCTGTTACACGATAAGTGTCCTGTCGGGAGCACGCGTTGCCTCCCGACCTTCAAGCACACATCTCGGGCCTTTCCCCTCAAGCTTCATCGACTCGTCACCGTGACATCCCGAGGTTGCCAGCCACCACCGAGTGACTTGAATACCGCTACCGCCGCTCGTGCCGACTCCGTTCGCGCTTGCGCCCGAGCATCGGAAGCCTGCAGCATCGTCTCGTCAGCGTGCAGGACATCAATCAGGCTGGCCGTGCCTTTCTCATAGGCAATGAACGACGATTGGCGAGCCTGAGTAAGAGACGCCTCTCCCCCGGTGAGTGTGGTTGCTTGAGCCTCCCGATTCACCAGTGAGGAGAGCGCGTTCTCGACATCCTCGGTGGCGCGCAACACAGACTGACGGTAAGCCGCCAGGTTTTCGGCTTCCTGTCCCTTGGCCTGGTCGATTTGGGCGTTTATGCGACCGAAGTCGAAGAGCCTCCAGCGCAGTCCCAGCAGGCCCGCCGATTGGCTGGCGCCGCCGGTAAAAAGATTGCCGGCGGACACCGCCGTGGCACTGCCCAGCAATGCGCTAAGGGAGAACTTCGGGTAGTACTCGGCAATCGCCTCCCCGATGCGTGCGTTTGAGGCCGCAAGACGGCGCTCGGCCATAATCAGATCAGGCCTGCGGCGCAGCAAATCGGCCGGCGTTCCCATCGCTTTTAACGGCGGTGCTACAGGAATGCTCGCTGCCATTGCAAGTTGTGTGCGGTGAGTGCCTGGCGGGGTGCCGAGCATGACATCCAGTGCATTCATCGCAGCATCCAGACCGGTTTGCAGGACCGGCACTGTCGCTTGAACCTGTGATAGCTCACCCTCGGTCTGGCGAACCTGATAGTTGGCGGCGAGTCCCTTGCTGTAGAGCAATTGGACTTTCTCTAGCAACGCCTGCTGCGTTTTGACTTGCCTGTTGGCAATGTCCAGCCGTGTCTGCAATCCGCGAATAGTGATGTAGACATCGGCGGTCTGCGCGGCGATGGCCAGTCGTGTGGCCGCGACGCCCGCCTGGGACGCCTGGTACTCGGCCAGAGCAGCCTCGCGTCCGCGTCGCAGGCCACCAAAGACATCTGCCTCCCAGCTGGCATCGAGGTTGACCTCGTAGGAATTTCCGTACCGATCATAGCCAGGTGTCGAATTCAACACCTGGCCGAGTGGCGTCTCGATTGACTGGTACGAGCGCGCAGCCTGGCTGCTGATATTCCCCGAAGGCAGTAACGCGGCATTTGCAGCACCCAGTCCGGCCTGCGCCTGTGTGACTCGCGCCGACGCCTGCGCCAGGTCCAGATTCTGCTCTAGTGCCTTGGAAATGAACCCGGTCAGCACTGGATCACCAAAGCCTTCCCACCAAGCGACAAGGCTGGCCGGCATCGTTCCAGGCCGCTGTTCGACAGCAGCTTGACCCAAGTAACGATCCGAAAGCGGAGCGTCTGGACGATGGTAATCCGGACCGACTGCGCAACCGGCCATTAAGCCGGCGCTGACCAAAAGTGCAATTGGACGGAGGGGAGGCATTGAGATTCCTTCAATAGAGGATATTTGTGACCATATTACGTAATGGTCACGACCTGTCAATTGACGTTCTTTGAAGCGATTACCTTTTTCTCCGTGTTCATGGTGATTCATAAGCTTTGGTTGAAAACCAAAATGATTGACAGGATGTGACCATTGACACAAATCGTCACTAGATCGAGAATATGACGCTCGTCCTATTTTTAAGTAAGGGAACCTATGCGCCGGCTTCTACCTTTCCCCATTGCCGCTTGCTTGTTGCCTCTCGTCCTGACGGCATGTGGTGATTCATCCACCGCTGAAGATCCGCGCACGAATGCCCCTTTGGTGAGGTCCGCTGCTGTTCAGGCTTCGTCCGACGTCTCGCGTTCCTTCACTGGTGTAGTGGCTGCCCGCGTTCAGGGCGACCTTGGCTTTCGGGTGTCAGGAAAGGTGCTTGAGCGTCTGGTTGACACCGGTCAGACCGTTAAACGTGGTCAGCCGCTCATGCGCCTCGACCCAATCGACCTGGGGTTGCAGGCGCGAGCACAGCAAGAGTCGGTCATAGCCGCTCGGGCCCGAGCCAAGCAGACAGCAGATGACGAGGCGCGATACCGCAATCTGGTTGCCGCAGGCGCTATTTCTGCATCGGCCTATGACCAGATCAAAGCCGCAGCCGATACGGCAAAAGCACAGCTCAGCGCTGCAGACGCGCAGGCTGATGTAGCCCGCAATGCTTCTGGTTATGCGGTGCTGTTTGCGGATTCCGACGGCGTGGTGGTGGAGACGCTCGCCGAGCCCGGACAAGTTGTCAGCCCGGGACAGCCCGTGGTTCGACTGGCGCGGGCAGGGCAACGCGAAGCGATCGTGCACCTGCCCGAGACGTTGCGCCCCGCAGCAGGATCCACCGCGCAGGCGACGCTTTATGGCAATACCACGGGTGCAGTTACAGCGAAGCTGAGGCTGCTGTCTGACTCGGCCGACCGTATGACGCGCACCTTTGAGGCGCGGTATGTGCTTGAGGGCGCGCTGGCCAATGCACCGATAGGTTCGACGGTCACGCTTCGGATCGCTGAAAGCGCCGCGCAGGGAAATTCGATGCAGGTGCCGATTGCTGCCGTTTATGACCCGGGTAAAGGCACTGGCGTGTGGGTCATCGTCGGCGCACCTGCGAAGGTGGCTTGGCGACCTGTTCAAGTCTTGGGCTTGAGCGACGACTCAGCGCGAGTCGCAGGCGATCTCAAGGTCGGCGAGCAGATCGTGGCGTTAGGTGCGCATCTGTTGCGCGAGGGTGAAGAGGTGAGACTGCCTCAACAGGATGACGCCAAAGTTGCCGGGGGTCGTCCATGAGCGAGGGCCGCTTCAATCTTTCCGCGATCGCCGTTCGTGAGCGTTCCATCACGGTGTTTCTGATCTTCCTGATTGCCGTTGCGGGCATCTTGTCGTTCTTTCAACTGGGGCGCGCGGAAGATCCTCCGTTTACGGTCAAGCAGTTGACGGTCATTACCGCGTGGCCGGGCGCCACGGCGCAGGAGATGCAGGATCAGGTAGCAGAGCCACTTGAAAAACGCCTGCAAGAACTGAAATGGTACGACCGCACGGAGACCTACACCCGTCCTGGGCTGGCTTTCACGATGGTGTCACTGCTCGATAGCACGCCGCCCTCGCAAGTGCAGGAGGAGTTCTATCAAGCGCGTAAAAAGCTCGACGATGAGGCCCGGAAGCTGCCGGCGGGTGTCATCGGCCCAATGGTCAACGACGAGTTTTCGGACGTGACATTTGCGCTTTTCGCCCTGAAAGCCAAAGGCGAGCCGCAGCGACTGTTGGTGCGGGATGCAGAGTCGTTGCGCCAACAACTGTTGCATGTGCCGGGCGTGAAGAAGGTCAACATCATTGGGGAGCAGCCCGAACGTATCTTTGTTTCCTTTTCCCATGATCGGTTGGCCACCTTGGGCATCTCTCCTCAGGACATCTTTGCCGCGCTGAATAACCAAAACGTGCTCACGCCCGCCGGTTCCATCGAGACCAATGGGCCTCAGGTCTTCCTGCGGCTAGATGGTGCCTTCGATAAGGTGCAGAAGATTCGTGACACACCCATTGCGGTCCAGGGGCGCACGCTAAAACTCTCTGACGTGGCGACGATCGAACGTGGTTATGAAGATCCAGCAACCTTTCTCGTGCGTAACAACGGTGAAGAGGCCTTGTTGCTGGGGATCGTGATGCGTGAGGGCTGGAACGGTCTTGACCTTGGCAAGGCGTTGGACGCGGAGACAGTCAAAATAAATGAAGGCATGCCGCTGGGTATGACGCTCTCCAAAGTCACCGATCAATCTGTAAATATCGATTCGGCCGTCGGCGAGTTTATGGTCAAGTTCTTCGTCGCGCTGCTTGTGGTAATGCTTGTCTGCTTTCTCAGCATGGGCTGGCGTGTTGGTGTTGTGGTCGCTGCGGCTGTGCCGTTGACGTTGGCCGTGGTGTTTGTGGTGATGGCGGCCACCGGAAAGAACTTTGACCGTATTACCCTTGGCTCGTTGATTCTGGCGCTTGGACTGCTGGTGGACGACGCCATCATTGCTATCGAAATGATGGTGGTGAAAATGGAAGAGGGCTACGACCGCATCAAAGCTTCCGCGTACGCCTGGAGTCATACGGCCGCGCCGATGCTCTCCGGTACGCTGGTGACCGCTATCGGCTTTATGCCCAACGGCTTCGCGCAATCGACCGCCGGCGAATACACCAGCAACATGTTCTGGATCGTGGGCATTGCCCTGATCGCCTCCTGGGTGGTTGCAGTCGCTTTTACCCCGTACCTGGGGGTGAAGATGTTGCCGAACATCAAGAAGGTAGAGGGGGGTCACGCGGCCATCTACAGCACCCCTAACTACAACCGCTTCCGCCGGATTTTGACGCGGGTCATCGCTCGCAAATGGCTGGTCGCCGGCACTGTCATCGCTTCGTTTGTCGTGGCGATCCTCGGCATGAGCCTGGTCAAGAAGCAGTTCTTCCCTACCTCGGACCGTCCCGAGGTATTGATTGAAGTGCAAATGCCTTATGGGACCTCCATTGAGCAGACCAGCGCCACCACTGCCAAGATAGAGGCCTGGCTGCAAAAGCAGGGTGAGGCAAAAATCGTCACGGCCTATATCGGGCAAGGCGCGCCGCGTTTCTATCTGGCGATGGCGCCGGAACTCCCTGATCCGTCGTTCGCAAAGATTGTGGTGCTGACGGACAGTCAGGAGGAGCGTGAGGCCCTCAAGTTCCGTATCCGCGAGGCAGCTGCTGAGGGGCTTGCCCCAGAAGCGCGGGTCAGGGTGACTCAGCTTGTTTTTGGGCCGTACTCGCCATTCCCTGTTGCCTACCGGGTGATGGGGCCTGATCCGTCAACGTTGCGCGAGATTGCGGGCCAGGTACAGGACGTGTTGCAGTCGAGCCCGATGATGAGAACCGTCAACACCGATTGGGGACCGCTGACGCTGACGCTGCATTTCGCTCTGGATCAGGATCGCTTGGAGGCGGTGGGATTGACGTCAAACTCAGTCGCGCAGCAACTGCAGTTCCTGCTGGCCGGAGTGCCGATCACCGCGGTTCGTGAGGACATTCGTTCGGTGCAGGTGGTTGGTCGCGCAGCGGGTGATATCCGGCTCGATCCCGCCAAGATAGAAGGCTTTACGCTGGTGGGCGCGGCGGGTCAGCGGATTCCGTTGTCCCAGGTAGGAGAGGTCGATGTGCGTATGGAGGATCCGATCCTCCGACGTCGTGACCGCACGCCGACCATCACAGTGCGCGGTGACATTGCCGAAGGTTTGCAGCCACCGGACGTCTCGAGCGTGATCATGAAGGAGCTGCAACCAGTCATCGACAAGCTGCCTGGCGGATACCGGATTGAGCAGGCGGGTGCAATCGAGGAGTCGGGCAAGGCCGGTAAAGCGATGTTGCCGTTGTTCCCGATCATGATTGCCATGACGCTGCTGGTCATCATTCTGCAGGTCCGTTCGATCTCGGCGATGATCATGGTGTTCTTCACCTCGCCGCTGGGGTTGATTGGCGTAGTGCCGACACTGCTCATTTTCCAGCAGCCATTTGGGATTAACGCACTGGTCGGTTTAATCGCCCTTTCGGGCATTCTGATGCGCAATACGCTGATTCTGATTGGGCAAATCCATCACAACATTCAAGAAGGGCTGGACCCGTTTCACGCAGTGGTCGAAGCCACGGTACAACGTGCCCGCCCGGTACTACTGACTGCGATGGCGGCAATCCTGGCGTTCATTCCCCTGACACACTCCGTCTTCTGGGGGACGCTGGCCTACACCCTTATCGGAGGCACGTTCGTCGGCACCATCATGACGCTGGTGTTCCTGCCAGCGATGTACTCCATCTGGTTCAAGATTCGTCCTGTCAATACGGGTCAAACTGAAACAGCGAATAAGCAAGCAAGCCTAGTGGATAGGGCGGCATTTCCCAATGCACCCAGCTGACCAATCACTCACAGGGGTACATGACCAGTTTTTCGGACGATTGAGGGGAGCGTTCGGCAAACACGCCTTTCTGACGCCATCGCTAAGGATGCCCCAGGGCTCGGTCAGTTGTAGTGCCCCATGTGAGCCCTGGAGGCTAAGCCAGTCCCGCGGAACTAGCTTGTGCGTTCCTTAGTTGAATACCTGACGCGATGCTCGCTCAACATCAACGTCGCTATAGCAACCAGCACAGGTACAAAGGCAAGCGCACAGATAACGGTCCAACCGTATCGATTCAATATACCTCCCGATGCAAACGAGCCGAGTACCATGGCGCCAAAGACAATGAAATCATTGAGCGCTTGGACACTGTTTCTTTCGCTTGTTTTATGGCTCTGAAGGACGAGCGCAGAGGCGCCGACAAAACCGAAATTCCAACCAATCCCTAGAAGCACTAAACATAGATAAAAGTGGTAGGACTGCACACCGGCAAGCCCGACAGCAACAGAAGTGCCGGTTAACATCAACCCCATCAACACAACGCGGTTTGCCCCAAAACGGTGGATCAGATTTCCAGTGAAAAAACTGGGTGCGTACATTGCAATTACGTGCCACTGCAATGCCAGATTCGATGATTCCAGTGAAAGATCCTCATGCTTCATCGCTAGTGGGGCCGAAGTCATCAGGAAATTCATCAAGGTGTAAGTTATGACGCCACAGAGCATGGCGTTGATGAGTCGAGGCTGCCGAACAATCACCGCAAGCGGGCGACCTGGAGTACGAACAGCCGCCTCATGGCGTGGCAAATTGACACCTAGTAGCACCGCCGCCGAAACCACTGCCATTAATGCGGCCGCAACGTAAGTGGCGATAAACAGGTGTGACTCCCATAGGTCCATTGTATAGGTGACCGTCTGTGGGCCTAGTACTCCCGCCACTAGCCCGGCAGCCATGACGATTGAAAGCGCCCAGGGCTGCCTGTTTTCTGGAACGCATTCTGCGGCGGCGAAACGAAACGTCAGCACCACAGCGGCATAAGCGCCACCAAATAGCATCGCAGTACAGAAAATGAAGAAGGAAGACAAATAAATGCCAATCGCAGCCAGCACTCCCATCAGGATGCCGCACAACGCTCCCAGCATAAACACGAGACTGCGCCCATAGCGCTGCGCAATGGCACCGGCAGGTAGCGTGCAGCTCGCCATGCCCACGACAAAAATGGAGATAGGCAGCGTCGCCAATGCTTTATCCGGTGCAAGCATGTCTCCCACGATAGCGTCGGTTGCATAGACGATGACTGAGTTACCACCCGCCAATGCCTGGGCGGTTGCCAGTCGAAAAATGTTGCTGTTCCCAGATGTGGCCGACACGACTTCTCTCCCTTGAATGAGTCGTCCCTTAATGCAGCTGCAGCGTGCCGATTATCAATGAACACTAACGACCGCGCTGCCCCTTACGATATCCACGCGCCGCTACCGGCGCACGTCATCGACAAGGGCCTCCCGACAGGGGGTCTGCTAGCCCACGTCATGATGGCCAAGTTCGCCGACCATCTGCCGCCTATTACACACCGCCGTACTGATACACGGTCGCACTCCAATACTGGCTGCCGTTACCTTTTTGGCGAGCCCATCCGTCGGCTACCAGTTGATTGGCGATCATTCGATTCATAAAGCCATGACCGAGCAGCAGAACCGGTCCATCGCTGGCAAGGGACTGCAATCGTTTGGCTGCGGTGCTGGCGCGGATCCTCGCAGTGCCGGCGGATTCGACGTTGCGTGAGTAACCGCACAGCCATAAGACTCGAAGGATAAATGCCCAGGTAAACGGCGATAGCCGTGGCAGTTTCCAATGACCACAAGGCAGTTGTGCTTCGCAGAAAAGTGCGTCGACCAGTGCAGGCTTCAGGCCGAGCGCCTGGACGGAGGTCAGCGCACGAGGCGCGCTGCTTGAAACAATCACCGTGGCGGTTGCGGCGAGTTGCATACTGGCATGCGGGACCGGGTGGTGGGTAATTTCGGATCGGTCGTATTGCTCGATCCAGTCATTCATCTCGAGCGCTGAGATTTTGTCGGTTGCGGCCAGTTTTGGCTGGCCGTGACGCATCAGGATGATTTCCCTGTTCACCATTTTACGTCCTTGTTCTGGTGTGTGGTAAATGACCAGCAAGTGCGGTTTCGGGAGCTCAAGGTACGCCTAGCGTACCCGCATAAAACCGCACAATGAGGCTCGAGATTATCGGCTTTGGGACTGGATGGTAATCCCGTCTGCGAAAGTCAGTTGTCGACCATGACCGATGAGCTTTTTTTCTTCGAGGCGCGCGCACTGTGCTTTTCAAACCAGCCGTGATCGCGGTACCACGCCACGGTGTCAGTGATGGTCAGCTCTAGCGCCCGGAAACTCAGGCCAAGCTCCTGTTCACTCTTGCGGTGGTTGAAGCAGGTGCGGTACTCCTCTCGTATCAACAGGCGCAACGTGGCCATGCTCAGCAGAATGGGCTTGCCAGTAAGGCGCGCATAGATCTCCTGCACAACCGCCAAGGTGTATAGAAAGGGCAGCGGTAGTTGTCGAACGGGCGTCTTGACGCCAGCGATACGTCCTAGAACAGGGACCAGCTGACGCATCGTCATATGCCGGCCCGCCGCGAGATAGCGCTCACCTCGTCGGCCATGTTTGGCGGCAGCAATCAGCGCCCCTGCCACATCACGGGCATCGACAACGGAGAAGGTGCCAGGGATCAGCCCGGGCAACTTGCCGTTCACGACATCGTTGACCAATTGTCCGGAGGAGGTCGGGCCAATGTCGGCAGGACCCCACATCCAACCGGGCAGGACCATGCAGGCATGCATCTCGGGATGTGCTTCCAGGAACGACAAGATGACACGGTCGGCGAGGATCTTGCTGCGGTAATAGTCATCCGCGTCGGCGTCGGCCCGCAGACATGTCTCATCGATGGACATACCAGGTGCGCCGTCGAGCACAGCAATGGAAGACGTATGGACGAACCGTCGTATACCGGCGCGGTAGGCCTGGTTAAGCAGGCGCCGCGTACCAGACACATTGATCTTTTCAAGTTCTTTCCAGTGGCTGCCGCCCTTGTAGTTATCGCGAAAGAACGCCGCGGTGTGAAACACCGTATCGCAGCCTTGCAGCGATGCTGCGAATGCGTCGACATCGGCCATGTCACCAACGACCAGCTCCACCCCCGGCAGATTGTTGAACTGCTGTTCACCTTTGGCTCTTGAGCGGACCAGGCCTTTGACCGTGTAGCCACGAGCGACCAATTCACGCACCAGGTTGTTGCCCAGTAAGCCGGTTGCTCCAGTAACAAATGCGCTACGCATGGCTCAACCCTCACCCTGTTCGGCTAACGGCATCAACACCGCACTGTCGAAGAAGGCCTCTTCACGGATGGCCAGTCCGTTTCTGAAGGTGAAGTGTGCGGCGTAGTGCACGGTAATATGGCGTCCGTGGGGTGGAATCACCCGGCCTGGCAGCACCAAAGGTGCGGCGAAGGTGCCGGTCAGTAAGGCAGTCAGCGCCAAAAAATCTTCAGCGACCATGAATGGGGTGAAGGTCACTTGGGCATCAGGGAACGCTTCGAACAGCGCAGTCTCTCGTTTGCGCATGGATTCGCGACCGGTTTGAATCCCCATACCATCGAGGTAGATGAAGTCTTCGCAAACCAACGCAAGCATCGCCTCCACATCACGGTGATTGAAGGCTCTTGAGGCGCGCTCCGCATAGTCGTTGGGGCCAGTAGTCATACAATCCATTCCATTCGTTTCGAGGGCCTGTAGATATACCTTTGAGGCCTCTACCGAAAAACAGCGACTACTGCATAATGGATTTGCACATATGCAGACCAGGGAGGACAGGACGCATGGCGTTGCAAGCAAATTGGGACGATCTTCGTCTGCTGTTGGCAGTCTCGCGGCGTGGCAGCTTCCTTCAAGCTGGCCAGTTGCTGGGTATCGCGGCGTCTACCGTGTCCCGCCGCCTGACCCAACTTGAGGTCGCACTGGGCGAGCCACTCGTCGAGCGCGGCGTTGAAGGATGCTGGTTGACCTCGCGGGGCCAATCCCTCGTGGAAGTTGCCCTGGCTGCGGAAGCTGGCTTGAGGCGTCAAACCGCTGCTGGCATATCCGAGCTGCACACAGAGCTATCTGGCAGTGTCCTGGTCAGTGCAGGAGAGGGGTTCTCGTCTTGTGTGCTGGAGGCCGCGAGTCGCTTCACTTCTCTGCACCCGCGTTGCTCGGTGGAGCTGATGGTAACAGCCGACTTTCACAAGATCGTCCGCGGCGTGGCAGACATTGCTGTGCGTACAGCTCATCTGGGTGAGCCGTCGCTGATTTATCGACCAATAGGCCGGCTCGCCTACGGTGTCTTCGCTGATGCAGGTTATCTGAAGCGGTTTCCGGGGGTGACCCCGGCCACTGCGGTCAATATTGCCTTGCTTCCCCCACTGGACATGTTGCCGCAAATGCGTGCGGCAAAGGCCGGTGGTCTGGACCGCGCGCAGATCAGCGTGAACTCGTTCGCCGTGCAGCTCGAATCGGTGAGGCGAGGTATGGGGGTGGCCGTACTGCCCCGTATATTGGCGAAGGATCTGATCGGGTTGTTCCCGGATCTCCACCTTCCAGATATGGAGGTCTATCTGGTGACTCGGCCTCAGGCATTAAAGCAGGCCCACATCAAATGTTTTTTTGCCATCCTGGAGCAGGTGCTTCTCGAAGCCCTATCCATAGAAAATGTCGAAGGTTGCCTCTTAGGGGGTGAACCGTGAGTATCGGAACAATAACGATCTCTACTGCGTACGGGTCACCGTGCAATAGACTGGGTTTTGCGATGAACGTGGAGCGTGGAGCGCTTATCAAATACCCACTCAAAGGATGAGCACATGAGCCGTACCGGCCATATCTGCCTGATGGCGACCTATAACAAATGGATGAACGAAAAGATCTATGGAGCGGCCAGGTGCTTGTCCGATGATGAGCTCTCAGCTGATAGAAAAGCGTTCTTCAGGTCGATTCTCGGGACGCTAAACCACGTGGCAGCCGGAGACACTGTGTGGCTAAAGCGATTCGCCAAACATCCAGCGAACCACTCGGCATTGGAGCCGGTCAGGCGACTTTCTGATCCGAAAAACCTTGACCAAGCGTTGTTCTCTACTATTTGAGAACTCTCAGTATATCAAGAGAGGCTTGATCAGATAATCGTCGAATGGGCTAACTCTATTACAGAGTCCGATCTAGACCATACCCTCCATTACGCCAGCTTGAAGGGTGTAGTGTCCGACAAGGATTTTTACGGCCTGGTGATGCATTTCTTCAACCATCAGACCCATCACCGTGGCCAGGTTACTACGCTGCTTTCACAGGCTGGTGTCGACATAGGTGATACAGATTTAGTCGTCCTCATCCCATCCCGATCCAGCGTATGAAGAAAAGCTGGATACCAGTATTGAGAATTCACAGCCAAAGAGGGCAATTCGATTCGGATCGCACTGATTGCATCGCTGTTGCCCTGGCTTAATCGATGACGAACACCTTCGCACCGCTGGTGGTGAACGAGCGCTCTCCCACGGCGTCGTTGCCCACCTGATAGCTTATCCCGGAGGAGGGCAAGGTGAACTTGCGACGATCCTCCAGTGCGTGGCTTACGCAAACCCGCGCGGATCTTTTTCTAGCGCGCCCGATGCGCTAACCGCAAACAGCCCGGTTTAGCGTCACCCTTCGACGGCCATGCGCATGGCCAAGCCCGCGAGAACTGTCCCCATCAGTCAGCACTGCACGATCTGCCACACGGGCCTGCTTGCGAGGAATGTCGAAATGGAGCCAGCCATGACAGCAATCAGGGCGTTGACGTTCACGCTAATGACGATCTGTGTAAAGCCAAGCACGATGGATTGCGCTAGCACGCTGCTGTCCATTTTCGCGAGCCTTTCCGAGGTCCACTTTTAATCGTTAATCAACTATCCACACTTGGCTACGCGGACACTGGCCCTCAAGGGCGAATACTTCGACGCGATCAAGGCGGGCACCAAGCCTGAAGAATTTCGCCTGCTAACGCCGTATTGGCGTAAGCGCTTGGAAGGCCGAAGCTATGAACGCATCGAGCTGACCAAGGGCTACCCAGCGCGTGGTGATCAAACCCGGCGATTGTCTCCTCCATGGCGCGGATATCGCGTGACTACTATCACTCACCCGCACTTTGGCTCTGAGCCTGTCCTGGTGTTCGCGATCAACGTAAACCTGTAGGAATTTATCCTCTATGGACACTCTGAATTCTGAGGACTTGTTGCGGGATTTCTCGCGATTGCCTGCCTTGGTCGACGGAGTTCGTTACGTCATCGCCGAGCGTGCCCATGGGGCTGCTGAACATCTGAATATCTACGGTGCGCACCCCGTGTATGTGGCGAAGAACGATTCTTGGCGTTTCCCCAATGGGGATTGTCGCCGCCGTGACGATCGGGACCTGTGGATTTTATCTGACGAATTCCCAGCTGCTGTTGATAGAGCGTGGGACCGCAATCGACTCAGAACCACCGGAATATTCCAAGCCTGAAGTTCGAGGAATAGCTCATTGCTCACTGTCGTGACGGCATGCTGGCCTCATCAGTAACCACATGAGGCCGTAGGCTATGAGCGCAGCAGTTGAGTTTTCAATCATGATTGACGGTGAGCAGATCCAGGGTTGGGTAGTTAAGGATGGGAAGTCATACAGTGCGTATGCGGAATTTCGCGGTGGCCTAATAGATGTTCGTGGTTCCACCAAGGCTAGCGCTGAAAGCAACTGGCGCGAAGAAGCGAACCACAAGGCAAACCAATAGGATATGTCGCCCAGGTTAACGAAAGCCCCTCCAGTCGGGGCCAAAGTTCAACAGACGGACGATCTCGCTCTGGCTCATGTCGTGCAGTTGGCCGATCTGGATCGTGACGCGCTCTTCAACGCTGAGTTCGTGATAATACATGGCAACACCCTACCGAAGCGGTCAGGTGTTGCACTCAGTTTTTGCCGCCGCCAACCAATTAAAATCACCGGCCCAGCGCCGGCGTTTTCGTTATCGTCACGCAGCGTACAGCTAGCCCGTCAGGCTCATTGGCCTGGCCGCTATTCACTGCGCAGAGCCGCCACCGGATGCAGGCGGGCCGCCCGCAGTGCCGGTGCCAGACCGGCGAGAATGCCGAGCACCGCCGCCAGCAGCAGCGCCAGCAGCAGAAACAGCGGCTGCAGCGCCAAGGGCAGGCTCGGCATGGCCAGATGCAGTAGCCCGAGCAGGAGGCCCATCAACAGCAGACCAAGCAGACCACCGGCCAGGGACAGCAGCGTCGCTTCGGCGAGAAACAGCCCGAGCACCTGCCGCGGACTGGCACCAATCGCCCGCAACAGGCCGATTTCCGCCGTGCGCTCGCCCACAGTGGTAGTCATGATGGTGAGAATGCCGACGGCGCCGACCAACAGGGAAATGCCCCCCAAGGCACCGATGGCCAGGCTCAGGGTGCCGAGAACGCGGTTGAAGCTGCGCAGCATGTCGTCCTGGGTGCTCAGACTGAAGTCCTCCACGCCGTGCCGTTCGCCGAGTACCTGGCGAATCTGCCGACTCAACGCCCGCGAAGTGGTGCCGGCGCCGAACACCACATGGACCTTGACCACCCCGGTGCGGTTGAACAGGCTTTCGGCCCAATCCACCGGGATGTAGGCGATATCGTCGAGGTTGAAGCCGAGCAACTGGCCCTTCTCCGCCATCACGCCGATCACCCGGAAACGCACGCCGCCGACGCGGATCAGCTCGCCCAGCGGATTGCGTGCACCGAACAGCTCGACACGCAGCTGATGGCCGAGCACCACATAGGGCGGCGAACGACCGTCACGGGCCACGGGCAGGAACTCGCCCAGGCTCAACTCCATGCGCCAGGCCTGCGCCAGCTGATGGCCGCCACCGAGAATGTCGCTGCGCCGGCTCAGTTGACCGAACTGGATATCCCCGCTGCCCTGAATGATCGGCACCGCCGCCTCGACATGCGGCAAGCGCCGCAGGGCGTCGGTATCACTGATAGACAGTGGCCGTACGCTGCCGAGCAGACCGCCGAGGCCGCTGGTCTGGGTCTTGCCCGGACGCACGGTGATGATCCGCGTACCAAACTGCGAGAAGTTCTCCAGCACATAGCCGCGCACGCCTTCGCCTATGGCCGTGAGCAGCGCCACAGCGGCTATCCCGATCGCTACCCCGAGCAGGGTCAGCAGGCTGCGCAAGGGTCGACAGGTCAGCGCCGAGCTGGTCAGCCGGAAACCATCTTGCCAGCGCATCAGTGCGCTCCCGGCGGGCGTAGCGCCGCCACCGGCTCCAGCGCCGAGGCCCGAGCGGCCGGCAGCCAGGCGAACAGCAGCGCCGTGCCGAGTGCCAGCAGCACCGCGCTAGCCCGCGCCCACCAGGGTGCATAGAGCGGCAGATCGAACGCCAGCCGCCCCAGCCAGAGCAAGGTTTCGGCCAGAAGTAGCCCCGCCAGCGCCCCCGTCAGGGCGAGCAGCGCCGCCTCGCCGAGGAACAGCAGGCGCAGCTGCGCCGCCGTCACACCTATGGCTTTGAGCAGGCCGATCTCGGCGCTGCGCTGGCTCACCGCAATCCAGGTCACGTTCATGATCAGGATGCCTGCCACCAGCAGGCTGATAGCGGCAATCCCGGCCACCGCCAGGGTCAGCACCGCGAGTATCTCGTCGAAGGCACTGAGCAGGCTGTCCTGGCTGATCAGGGTAATGTCTTCCTCACCCTCGTGGCGCTCCTTGAGCGCGGCGAGTATCAGCCGCTTGCTACGCTCGAGAAAGCTCGGACCACGCACCTCGACAAACACCCGCAACAACCCCTCGCGATTGAACAAGGCCTGGGCACTGGCCACCGGGATGATCAACATCTCGGCGAAATCCATCCCCAGGGATTCGCCCCGCTCACCGAGGATGCCGACCACCCGGAAGCGCCGGTCGCCGGCGCGCAACCATTCACCCAGGGCCGGGCGCGCACCGAATAGCTCGCGCCGGAGTTTGCCGCCGATCACGCAGACGGCCTCAGCCTGCTCAGGGTCCAGCGCCGGCAGGGGCTGGCCCTGGACGACCGTCAGTTGGCGAATGGCGAAGAAGTCCCGGGTGGTGCCCAGGGTCAGCACCTCACGATTGCGGTTGCCGACTATCACCTCCATCTGCCCGGCCTGCAGCGGCGCGACCCGGCGGATGCCCGGCAACTGGGTGATGGCCTGGAAGTCCTGCAAGGTCAACTCGTGCGGCGTCAGGCCGGTGAGCGGCGGCATGCGCCCCGAGGTTTCCTTGCGGCCCGGGAAAACGATCAGGATGTCGCGCCCGAGCAGCGAGAACTCGTTCAGGACGAAGGCCCGCGCCCCCGCGCCGAGACCGGTGAGCAGATTGACCGCCACCACCCCGATAGCGATGGCCAGCAGCAGCATCAGGCTGCGCGAGCGATGCCCACGCAAGGCGCCGAGCCAGAAGCCCAGGGCATCGGCAGCGCGCATCAGGCCAGCGCCCGCTGCGGCGCAGCACTGTGGATCCGCCCGTCACGCATGTGTAACTGGCGCTGCGCGCGGGCGCCCAGGCTGGCGTCGTGGGTCACCACTATCAGGGTCAGGCCCTCGCCGTTGAGCTCCTCCAGCAGGCTGAAGACCTCGGCGCCGGCCTGGCTATCGAGATTGCCGGTGGGCTCGTCGGCCAACAACAGCGCCGGTTGCATGACCATCGCCCGGGCGATGGCGACGCGCTGGCGCTGACCACCGGACAGCTCGGCCGGGCGGTGGGCAATGCGCTCGCCCAGCCCCAGACGCGCCACCAATTGGCTGCTGCGCTTGTGCCGTTGCGCCGCGCCGATGCCGGCGAGGACCATCGGCAGCTCGATGTTTTCCAGCACCGTCAGCCGTGCGATCAGGTGGTAGGACTGGAACACGAAACCTATCAGTTGGCTGCGCAATTGAGCGCGCCGCGCCTCGCTCAGCGTCGCCGTGGCCTCGCCTTGCAGCCAGTATTCGCCGGCGCTCGGCGCATCGAGCAAACCGAGGATGTTCAGCAGGGTCGACTTGCCCGAGCCCGACGGGCCCATCACCGCCATGTAGTCACCGGCGGCGATGTCCAGATCCAGGCCGTCCAGCCCCATCACCTGCTGCTCGCCCAACTGGAAGCTGCGGCTGCCGCCGCGCAGGCGGATCATTGCTCAGTCTCCGCCGCATCCACCGGGATCACCGCCACGGTGTCCTTGAGCCCTTCCTGCTCGAGGCTGGCGACTATACGCGCGTCCTCGTCCAGCCCTGCGAGCACCTCGGTCCAGCGCCAGTTGCTCAACCCGGTTTGCACCTCCACCTCCCGCAACACCCGGGCGCTCGGGTCATATCGCAGCACGCGCTGCCCCTCCAGCAGGGTCTCGGTGGGGATGCGCAAAGCACGTGCGCGCTGCTCCAAGAGGATCTCGACATCGGCGCTATAGCCGGTGAGCAGGACCAGATCGGCCGGCGGCTGGTCGAAGCGCACCTCGACATCGACGGTGCGCGCCTGCTTCTCCAGTTCACGCACATAGGGCGCGATGCGGCTGACGCGGCCGGCGAAATGCTGACCACGGAAGGCATCCAGGCTGATCCGCACGGCGGTTCCGGGGCGAACCCGGGCAGCGTCCACCTCATCGATCGGCGCCTCGACATACAGGCAGCTGTCGTCGATCAGGTCGACCGCCGGCGGCGTGGGAATACCCGGCGGCGAAGGGGTGACGAACTCGCCGAGTTCGCCGTTGATTTCTGCGACTATGCCGGCGAATGGCGCACGCAGGGTCGTCTGCTCCAGCAGTGAACGCTGCAACTGCAGGCTGGCGTCGGCCTCGCGGATCAGCACGGCACTGGCACTGCACATCAGCTTCGCCAGGTGAGCCTTGGTCTCGGCCTGATCGAGGCGATCGGCGGCAACCAACTTGCGGTCGGCCAGATGGCCCAGGCGATCGAGGTCGCGTCGGTCCAGATGGGCCTGCTGGCAGCGCTGTTCGCGGGCGTTGCGTTGGGCCTCCAGCCGCGCCTCGGCCTCCTGCAGCCGGGCCTGTTGCTCGTCCTGCCGCAGGCGCATGAGCACCTGACCCGGCTGGACCCGCTGGCCCTCGCCGATCAGCAACTCGGCAACCTGGCCGCCGACATTGAAGGACAGATGCGAGCGTCGACAGGACTTCAGCGTACCCGCGCGAGTGTTGGCCACCAGCGTCTCCACCGGCCCCCGCTCAACCTCTAGCAGCCTGACCGGCAACGGCTGTGGTCGACTCAACCAGCCGCCCAGCACCACCAGACAGGCCAGCATCGACGAGCCAATCAATAATTTGCGCATGGACTGCACCTCCTCCCCACATGGCTTGAGCCTAGGTCAGGAGGGTAAAAGCTCAACGCGAAACGCCATTTATCCGACGTTTTTCAGACGAGCGTCAGATAAATGGCGAATGAGATTTATTTCTCTCGCAACTGCTATTCCCCAGCCATGCCAACTCAATAAAATTCCTTGCCGCGGCGACGCTACGACGTCGAAATATCCCCGGAAACTGTGCCACGCTTTGCCCATACCCGAATGTCTTCAAGCGACCCTAGGCTGTCGTCAGCAGAGGACGCAGGGTGTGTGATCCGTTGTGCATCTAATGGTCGTGGAATCACAAGACTCCAGCACTCACCGAATTATTGTAATTGGCCGTAGGCGATTGCCAATCTGTTGTGGACGCTGGATTACGCTATAAAGGCATCTAAGCGGTTGGAACTGAACAACCATTCGATTCAGTAAAGAGGAAGGAACCTATGTCTTTTAGTGACTATTGGAAAGGCCCAGCGCATCGGCAACGTGCGGATGAACTGGACGCCCAGCTTACGGACCTTCAGGCGCGCCATGCGGAGCTGCAATTGCTCACTAAGAAGATCGGCGCCATGGAGGTTTTGGAAGTCCAGAGCCTGATCGAGGAAGAAAAAGGGAAGCTTGCTGCTGTCCGCCAGGAAACGCAATTCGCTCATCAGGAGCTGGCAGCGCTCGCTCAACCGATCGACCTTGGCATAGGCCGCAGTGACGCTTGAAGGCACCAGCGGATCGAATTCGATCCCTTCCATCTCAATATCCAGTCGTTTCAACACAGATTCGGCGTCCAGGATCTGGTGGCGTATTTCATCCGGCGAGCATTGCATTGTCGACCTCCTTGTAATGCCATAAGTACAGACACATTTCTCATTAACTGCAGTCGGGTGACGCAGTCAGGGCATGGCAGCCGCTGTCTTAAAACTGAAATAAAATTGTCGCGTAGAAATATTACTGAAATGTTTCAGTCCTATGATCAAGGGAGATCTTTTTCAGGTTACCTCCCTCATGCGTCGAGCTGTGTTCAATCAAAAAGGGGGCGTTGGCAAATCCAGCATCGCCTGCAATCTCGCGGCTGTCAGTGCTGCCGAAGGCTGCAGGACGTTGCTGGTAGATCTCGATCCTCAGGCTAACTCGACCCACTACCTGACAGGGCTGACCGGCGATGATATCCCCATGGGGATTGCCGATTTTTTCAAGCAAACCTTATCTAGCGGCCCGGCCAGCAAAAAGAATCGGGTGGCCATCACTGCTACTCGCTACGACAATCTGCACCTGGTCACGGCCAGCCACGAGCTTGCCGACCTGCAGTCAAAGCTTGAGTCAAAATTCAAGATCAACAAGCTGCGTCGCTTGTTGGTGGAGCTTTCTGAAGATTACGAACGCATTTATATCGATACGCCGCCGTCCCTGAGTTTCTATACGTTCAGCGCACTGATCGCCGCCGACCGCGTGTTGATTCCATTCGATTGCGACAGCTTTTCTCGTCAGGCGCTCTACAACGTCATCGCCCAAGTGGCCGAGTTGCAAGCAGGCCATAATGAGTCGTTGATCGTGGAAGGTGTGGTGGTCAACCAATTTGTGGCGCGTGCCAGCGTGCACCAACTGCTGATCGACGAGTTGGTGGCCGAAGGCTTGCCCGTGTTGCCGGTTTATTTGAGCAGCACGGTCAAAATGCGGGAGTCCCATGAAGCGTCGGTGCCCATGATCCACCTGGCGCCACGCCATAAGCTTTCATTGGAATTCGTCAGCCTGTTTTCCGCTTTGGAAAGAGCCGGTTGATCGTAAGAGCAAGGTTGAAATTTCAGCGTTTGACGATGGGATAGCATGCCTTGGCTCCCCATCTGATTTCGTGCGCTGAACATAAAATTGAAATCGAAATGCCAGTACGATAACTCGCGCGCAATCGATAGCTCTTACTTCGAATCAGCTCCTGTTTTCCTGGCCACCTTTGGGACGGCCATTTTTTTGCCAGAGATTTTTGGAAGCAGCATTTTCAGTTTTTGCATTTCGTCCTCGGCTTGTCGAAGTTCACCGGTGGAAGCCTCCGCCCACAGGTGCTCCAGCGGCTTGAGATCAGGCTCAAGTTTTACCTTGAGACACCACTGGAAATGGTCATGCCAGGATCCCAGTGCCGATTGCACCGCCTTCAAGGATTTCGCCGCCTTCGTCGACAGCGGGGACAATTGCGGGAATGCTTCGGTAAGGTAGCGAGTGCGCTTTACCAAAATTCTCAATTCGTGCCGGTCATACTGCTCATCGTCCAAAGCGCAATGGAGCTTGTCGATTTGCTTGGTCAGCGCCTTGACGATGACCTGTTTCATTACCCTTGAATCATTACTTGGTTCTGATGCCCTGAATGCAGAAGGCCATTGATCCAAGGCTGCGAACAATCCATCCAGCGCGGGATCATTGAGTATTTTTCGATAATCTGTTTTTAAGCGAGAAAGCCTGGTGGCCGCCGCTTCAGGCATGCCCCGAAGCTCAAGTTCGCTGGCCATTACTTCCAGATCCCGCGCCGGTGTCGTCAGCCGACCCACCTCGGCGGCAGCCTCGCGAAGTGCGGTCATTTCCTTCAATGAGCGCCATGGCGTTAGCAGGCTTCGGATTCGTCTAACGGCGATCCTTAAATCGTGCAAGGCCTCGCTGTCTGTCTCTGCTTCCAGACGACTACGTGCATGGAACAGAGCGACCTCAAGGCCGAGAATTTCTTTTACGTATGTGTCGATGAATGCCATCAGATTCGCCTGTGCCCACGTCCGTAATCAGTACAAAGCCTAGATCTTTATCGGGAGTCGGTGATGCAGATTGTTACTGCCATATTGCGGTAGTGGGTCAGAGTGTATCCATGACAATTTTTTGAATGTATTGGTTGTTAGATCCTACGATGGGCCACAAGATTTCTCTGGTATGAGGCTCACAATGCACATCGCCATCCTTACTTTCGAAGGTTTCAACGAACTTGATTCGCTCATCGCGTTCGGCATCCTCAACCGGGTTCAACAGCCTGGTTGGCGAGTGTCTATCGCCAGCCCCACGGACAAGGTGCTGTCGATGAACGGCCTGACGATCGAGGCGCAGATGTCGTTGGAGGACGCATGCGGCGCGGACGCTGTGCTGGTGGGTAGTGGGAGAATGACCCGGGATGTCGTCGCGAATGCCGCGCTGATGTCTCGCCTGAAGCTTGATCCTGCGCGCCAACTCCTGGGCGCCCAGTGCTCGGGCGCACTCATACTTGCAAAGCTGGGCCTGCTGGACGACGTTCCGGCCTGCACGGATCTAATCACCAAACCATGGGTTGAGGAGGCTGGCGTGGCGGTGCTCAATCAACCGTTCGTGGCCAAGGGCAATGTCGCAACCGCTGGTGGGTGCTTGTCGTCGCCGTATCTGGCCGCCTGGTTCATCTCGCGTCTTGCAGGTGAGGAGGCCGCACGCAGTGCGCTTCATTACGTTGCCCCAGTGGGGGAGAAGGACATTTACATAACGCGTGCGATGGCGAATATTTCGCAGTTTCTTTAAGGTGAGCAATGACCGCTAATGGCAGGTTTCTGCCTCTGCTGATCGGCAGCTATTGGCCCAGAGTGTGTAAAAACGCCTTCGTGAACCCTTGCTATGATTTCTGAGGAATTCATCGCAGGGATCGCCCATGAAGCGCTTTATCCAAGGTGAACATCGAGGCCAAGGTACCTTACTTCCCGAAAG
>NZ_JAHBDE010000014.1:0-94689 GCF_019956175.1 Pseudomonas sp. BF-R-30
GATCAGTCACCATCAATGTTGTCTGACCCACCGCTTTCGCGAGCAAGCCCGCTCCCACAAGGGGATATGCGGTGTTCTTGAGAGGGGCGAGCAAACCCGCCCCCTCATTGGTTTAAGCGTAGCTTTCGATCGACGGGCAGGCGCAGACCAGGTTGCGGTCGCCGAACACGTTGTCGACGCGACCGACCGGTGGCCAGTACTTGCCTTCGATCAGCGACGCAACCGGGTAAACCGCTTGTTCACGGCTGTACGGGTGCGACCACTCGCCAACCAGTTCCTTGGCGGTGTGCGGCGCGTTTTTCAGCGGGTTGTCGTCCTTGTCCAGCGTGCCATTTTCCACTGCGCGGATTTCTTCGCGGATGCGGATCATGGCGTCGCAGAAGCGGTCCAGTTCTTCCTTGGATTCGCTTTCGGTCGGCTCGATCATCAGCGTGCCTGCCACCGGGAACGACATGGTCGGCGCGTGGAAGCCGAAGTCGATCAGACGCTTGGCGACGTCATCGACACTGATGCCGCTGCTGTCTTTCAGTGGACGCAGGTCGAGGATGCACTCGTGCGCCACCAGGCCGTTGCTGCCGGTGTACAGCACTGGATAGTGCTCTTCCAGGCGACGGGAGATGTAGTTGGCATTGAGGATCGCCAGCTGCGAAGCACGCTTGAGGCCCGCGCCACCCATCATACGAATGTACATCCAGGTGATCGGCAGGATGCTCGCGCTGCCGAACGGTGCCGCGCAAACGGCGCCTTCCTTGCGCTCCATCTGTGCGTGGCCCGGCAGGAATGGCGCCAGGTGCGATTTCACGCCGATCGGGCCGACGCCCGGGCCGCCACCACCGTGGGGAATGCAGAAGGTCTTGTGCAGGTTCAGGTGCGAAACGTCGCCGCCGAACTTGCCCGGGGCACAGAGGCCGACCATGGCGTTCATGTTGGCGCCGTCGATGTACACCTGGCCGCCGTTGTCATGAATGATGCCGCAGATTTCGCGGATGCCTTCTTCGAACACGCCGTGGGTCGACGGGTAGGTGATCATCAGCGCGGCGAGGTGTTCGCGGTGCTCGATGGCCTTGGCGCGCAGGTCTTCGATGTCGACGTTGCCACGGGCATCGCACGCGGTGACGACCACGCGCATGCCGGCCATTTGTGCGGTGGCCGGGTTGGTGCCGTGGGCCGACGACGGGATCAGGCAGATGTCGCGACGGTCTTCGCCACGGCTCTGGTGGTAGGCACGGATCGCCAGCAGACCTGCGTATTCACCCTGGGAGCCGGCGTTCGGTTGCAGGGACACCGAGTCATAACCGGTGGCGGCGCAGAGCATCGCTTCCAGCTCGTCGGTCAATTGCTGGTAGCCGACGCTTTGCTCGGCCGGGGCGAATGGGTGCAGGGCACCGAACTCGGCCCAGGTCACCGGGATCATTTCGCTGGCGGCGTTGAGTTTCATGGTGCACGAACCCAGCGGGATCATGGTGCGGTCCAGCGCCAGGTCCTTGTCCGCCAGTTTGCGCAGGTAGCGCATCAGCTCGGTTTCCGAGTGATAGCGGTTGAACACCGGGTGGCTGAGGATCGGCGACTGACGCACCAGCGTGGCCGGGATGGCGCTCTGCACCGAGGCGGCGAGGGCGGCGAAGTCCGGCAGGGCCTTGCCGTCGGACAGCAGGCTCCACAGGGTTTCAACGTCGGCCTGAGTGGTGGTTTCGTCCAGGGACAGGCCCAGGCGCTCACCATCGACCACGCGCAGATTGATGCGCTGGGCGTGTGCCTTGTCGTGCAGGGCGGCGGTTTGCGCGCCGGCCTTCACCGTCAGGGTGTCGAAGAAGCTGGTTTGCTCGACGTTCAGACCCAGTGCACTCAAGCCTTTGGCCAGGATTGCAGTCAGGTGATGCACGCGATTGGCGATCTGCGTCAGGCCTTTCGGACCGTGGTACACGGCGTACATGCTGGCGATGTTTGCCAGCAGTACTTGTGCGGTGCAGATGTTGCTGGTGGCTTTCTCGCGACGGATGTGTTGCTCGCGGGTCTGCATGGCTAGGCGCAGGGCCGGGTTGCCGAAACGGTCTACCGAAACACCGACCAGGCGGCCCGGCATGTCACGTTTGAATGCGTCCTTGGTGGAGAAGTACGCCGCGTGCGGGCCACCGAAGCCCAGCGGCACGCCGAAGCGTTGTGCGCTGCCGATGGCCACGTCGGCGCCGAATTCGCCAGGCGCGGTCAGCACGGTCAGGGCCAGCAGGTCGGCTGCCACGGCAACGAGGGCGTTGGCAGCGTGGAAGCGTTCGGTCAGCTCGCGGTAATCGAACACGTCACCGTTGCTCGCCGGGTATTGCAGCAGAGCGCCGAAGAACGGCGTCACGTCGCTCAGTTCACGCTCGTCGCCCACCACCACGTCGATGCCCAGAGGCTCGGCACGGGTGCGCAGTACGTCGAGGGTCTGCGGGTGGCAATGCACGGAGGCGAAGAAAGCGTGGCTGCTTTTGTTCTTGCTCAGGCGTTTGCAGAAGGTCATGGCTTCGGCAGCGGCGGTGGCTTCGTCGAGCAGCGAGGCGTTGGCGATCGGCAGGCCGGTGAGGTCGCTGATCAGGGTCTGGAAGTTCAGCAGCGCTTCGAGACGACCCTGGGAAATTTCTGGCTGGTACGGGGTGTAGGCGGTGTACCAGGCCGGGTTTTCCAGCAGGTTGCGCAGGATCGGCGACGGCGTGTGGGTGCCGTAGTAGCCTTGGCCGATGTAGGTCTTGAACAGCTGGTTTTTAGTCGCGATGGACTTGATCAAGGCCAGGGCATCGGCTTCGCTCAAGCCATCTTCCAGGCCGAGGACGCTAGTGCCCTTGATGCTGTCGGGAATCACGCTGGCGCTCAGGGCTTCCAGGGAGTCGAAACCGAGGCTGTTGAGCATGGCTTGCTCGTCACCGGCGCGCGGGCCGATGTGACGGGCGATGAATTCGTTGGCGGTAGTCAAATTGATCTGGGTCATGTCGGTGCTCCTCAGGCTTCGGCTTGGGCTTTGATCAAGCGGTCGTAGGCGTCCTGATCCAACAGTTGGCCGACAGCGGCGGCGTCGCTTGGTTTGAAACGGAAGAACCAGCCTTCGCCCAGCGGATCTTCGTTGACCAGTTCAGGGCTGCTGTCGAGCGCCGGGTTCACTTCCAGCACTTCGCCGTCCAGCGGCATGTACACGCCGCTTGCAGCCTTTACCGATTCCACGGTGGCGGCTTCGGCGCCTTTGTCGTAGGACTGCAGCTCAGGCAGTTGAACGAAAACCACGTCGCCCAGGGCGTTCTGTGCGAAAGCGGTGATGCCGACCGTGACGCTGCCGTCAGCTTCGGTGCGCAGCCATTCGTGATCTTCAGTAAAACGCAACTCGCTCATGGAAACTCCTAAGGGGCCAGACTCGTCTGGTGGACGCGATTGAAGGCTTGGGCAATGCCCAGGTTATGGAGGACTACATAGCAAGAACGCGGCCAACGTTGTTTTTATTGTTATTGATCAATGATTTAGGTGGTTTCGACAAACGCTGAAATTCACTCGTTGTAGCGAAATCGATACGGTATATGTCAAGGATAAAAGCCGAGGTGGATCAAAGCCTTGCACGGCCGTGATCGGAGAGGGGTGTAGCGATATCGTTCCGCTGTAGCGCTTTCAGTACAGGTGGAGGTCGTTTTTGGCGCGATTTTCAGACTGGAGGTGAACCTGTGGGAGCGGGCTTGCTCGCGAAAGCGGTGTGTCAGTCGATATCAATGCTGCCTGACACTACGCCTTCGCGAGCAAGCCCGCTCCCACATTGACCGAGTGTGGTTCAGGCCTTGCTCGGAATCCCGTACTTGCGCAACCGATGGGCAATTGCCGTGTGGGAGGTTTGCAGCCGGGTCGCGAGTTGCCGGGTCGAGGGGTAGCTGGCGTAGAGTTTTTCCAGCAGGGTTTTCTCGAACTCGTCCATGGCCTGTTCCAGGCTGTCGACGTCATGATCGCCTTGGCGGGCTACCGAGGTGCCGGCGATGTCGAGGTCGCCGATGTCCACCAGACTGCTTTCGCAGATCGCCGCGGCGCGGAAGATCACGTTCTGCAATTGCCGCACGTTGCCTGGCCAGCGGTTGCCCAGCAGCGCCGGGTAAGTGCCCGGCGCCAGGCGACAGATCGGTCGCTGGATCTGCGCACAGGCCTGCTGCATGAAGTAGCGGGCCAGCAGCAGGATGTCCTGGCCGCGTTCGCGCAGGGGCGGCACTTCGACGTTGAGGACGTTGAGGCGATAGAACAGGTCCTCGCGGAACAGGCCTTCGCTGACCATTTTTTCCAGGTCGCGGTGGGTGGCGCTGAGGATCCGTACGTTGACCTTGACCTCACGGTCACCGCCGACCCGGCGAAAACTGCCGTCGTTGAGGAAACGCAGCAATTTGGCTTGCAAATACGGCGACATCTCGCCGATTTCATCGAGAAACACCGTGCCCTGGTTGGCCAACTCCATCAGTCCCGGCTTACCCCCTCGTTGTGCGCCGGTGAAGGCGCCGGGGGCGTAGCCGAACAGTTCACTTTCGGCGAGGTTCTCCGGCAATGCCGCGCAGTTCAACGCCAGAAACGGTGCGCTGTGCCGGGCGCTGATGGCGTGGCAGGCGCGGGCCACCAGTTCCTTGCCGGTGCCGGTTTCGCCCTGTATCAGCAACGGTGCATCGAGGGCCGCCACCCGCTGGGCACGCGCCTTGAGGGTGCGGATCACCGGGGACTCGCCGAGCAGGGCATCGAAACCTTCGGCGTGGTCATGGTGCAGCGCGGAAAGGCGTTCGCCGATGCGGTTCGGTTGGTACAGGGTCAGCAGGGCGCCGGCGTCGGTGATCGGTGTGGCGTCGAGCAACAGGGTCTGGCCGTTGACGGTGATTTCCCGCAGCGGCAGGCGAAAGCCGTGTTCGAGCAGGGTGTCGAGCAAGGCCGGGTCGGCAAACAGGTCGGCCACGCTTTCACCGTCCGGTTCGCGGCCGTACAGGGCGATCAGGGCCGGGTTGGCCAGCAGCACCTTGCCGTCACTGTCCAGCGCCAGTACCGGGTCGGTCATGGCGGCCAGCAACGCGTCGAGCTGCAGGTGCCGGCGCTGGCCGGGCAGGATGTCGACCACCGTCACCGCTTGCACGCCACGCACGCTGAACAGGGCATCACGCAGTTCCTCGAGGACTTGCGGGCTCAGCGTCGGGGCGTCGATATAAACATTGGGCGGGACCATTTCCACCGCATCCAGGTTCAGATTGCGCCCGCCGAGCAGGGCCAGGACTTCCTGGGTGATACCGACGCGGTCGATGAAGCTGACGTGGATACGCATGGGGCGGTCTTGGGTTCTGCAGTGCGAAGGGTGGCAAGTATGCCTTGGGGCGGGCTAATGGTGAAATTTTGAAACGGATTTGCGAGTGCCCACCGAACCAATGTGGGAGCGGGCTTGCTCGCGAAAGCGTCGTGTCAGACACCATCGTTGGCGACAGATACACCGCTTTCGCGAGCAAGCCCGCTCCCACAGTAGATTGTGGTGAATCAATTATTCCAGGTGCTCGGGTTTGACCGGGTCGCCCGATTTCATGTTCAGTTGTACCCGCACGTCCTCGAACATGGCGTCGTAATGCTTGTGGATCGAACCGATGTTGCTATGGGTTTTCGGGATGCCGTGCTTCTCGGCAATCTTGGTGACGTTGCTGGCGAAGTTGTAGGCCATGTCCTTGGGCAGGAAGAACGTCTCGCTCATGTCCTTGCCCTGGATGCTGCCGTGCATCTTGAACTGCATCCCTTTGCCTTCCTTGGGGTCCTGGGCGACTTCATAGTCGATGCAGATGTTGTAGCTGACGTCATCCTTGTTCAGCGCGTGTCGCTCGATGTGCAGGTGACCCGGCTCGAACGTTGCCATTGTTGACTCTCCTTCAAAAGATCTTGAATCGGGGCCGGCTCCAGGCCTGCCCCGCCGTTTCGTTTACTGATAGCTGATGCCCGGTGTCGCCGTACTGATGCGCGTACCGGCCTTGCCCTGGACGATCGCTTCGATGTCCGAGAGCGAGCCGATCACTGCGACTTTCCCAGTATGGCGCGCGAATTCGCAGGCTGCCTGCACCTTCGGTCCCATGGAGCCGGCGGCGAAGCCGAGTTTTTCCATTTCGTCGGGGTGGGCCTGGGCGATGGCTTTCTGCGTGGGTTTGCCAAAGTCGATGAAGGCGGCGTTGACGTCGGTGGCGATCACCAGCAGATCGGCTTCAAGCTGTTCGGCCAGCAGCGCTGAGCACAGGTCCTTGTCGATGACCGCTTCGACGCCCTCGAGTTTGCCGGGGGAGGTATACATGGTCGGAATACCGCCACCACCGGCGCAGATCACGATGCTGCTTTTTTCCAGCAGCCATTTGATCGGACGGATTTCGAAGATGCGTTTCGGTTTCGGGCTGGCGACCACGCGACGGTATTTGTCACCGTCCGGGGCAATGGCCCAGCCTTTCTCGGCGGCGAGTGCTTCGGCCTCTTCCTTGGAATAGACAGGGCCGATGGGTTTGGTCGGGTTCTTGAAGGCCGGGTCATTGGCATCGACTTCGACCTGGGTCAGCAAGGTCGCGAAGGGCACTTCGAAGTCCAGCAGATTGCCCAGTTCCTGTTCGATGATGTAGCCGATCATGCCTTCGGTTTCGGCACCGAGCACGTCCAGCGGATAAGGCGAAACCGAGGTGTAGGCCGCCGCCTGCAATGACAGCAGGCCGACTTGAGGGCCATTGCCGTGGGCGATGACCAGTTGGTTGCCGGGATGGATCTTGGCGATCTGTTCGGTGGCGATCCGGATGTTGGCGCGCTGGTTGTCAGCGGTCATGGGTTCGCCCCGGCGGAGCAGGGCATTACCGCCAAGAGCTACGACGATACGCATGGTGCTAGTCCTTCTAAAAGAGAAGTAAACGGGCGACTCGGTCTGTCGATGGAACCCGATCCTGTGGGAGCGAGCTTGCTCGCGATGGGATCGCCTCGGTTTGTCAGATGCACCGCGGCGCTGCCATCGCAGGCGAGCCAGCTCCCACATTGACCGTGTTCCGTCAGTGGGAGCCAGTCAGCCGTTATAGATCAGCCAGCGTTGACACCAGAATCGCCTTGATGGTGTGCATGCGGTTTTCCGCTTGCTCGAAGGCGATGCAGGCCGGCGACTCGAACACGTCATCGGTCACTTCGATGCCGTTGCTCAGGTACGGGTACTGCTCGGCAATCTGCTTGCCGACTTTGGTATCACAGTTGTGGAACGCCGGCAGGCAGTGCATGAACTTGGTGCGCGGGTTGCCGGTGGCTTTCATCAGTTCGGCGTTGACCTGATACGGCAGCAATTGCTGGATGCGTTCGGCCCAGGCTTCAACCGGCTCGCCCATCGACACCCAGACGTCGGTGTGGATGAAGTCCACACCCTTGACCGCCGCTTTCGGGTCTTCGGTGAGGGTAATGCGCGCACCGCTTTCTTCGCCGTACTGTTTGCAGCGCGCCACCAGGTCGTCCGCTGGCCACAGGGCTTTTGGCGCACAGATGCGCACGTCCATGCCGAGCTTGGCGCCGATCAGCAGCAGGGAGTTGCCCATGTTGTTGCGCGCATCGCCCAGGTAGGCGTAGCTGATCTCGTGGATCGGCTTGTCGGCGTGCTCACGCATGGTCAGCACGTCGGCGATCATTTGCGTCGGGTGATATTCGTCGGTCAAGCCGTTGAACACCGGTACGCCTGCGAACTTGGCCAGTTCCTCGACGATTTCCTGCTTGAAGCCACGGTACTCGATGGCGTCATACATGCGCCCGAGCACGCGGGCGGTGTCCTTCATGCTTTCCTTGTGGCCGATCTGCGAGGAATTCGGGTCGATGTAGGTGACGTTGGCGCCCTGGTCATAGGCTGCAACTTCAAACGCGCAGCGGGTGCGGGTCGAGGTCTTTTCGAAGATCAGCGCGATGTTGTTGCCCTTGAGATGCTGCTGTTCGGTGCCGGTGTACTTGGCACGCTTGAGGTCGCGGGACAGGTCGAGCAGGTAGCGCAATTCGCGAGGGGTGTGGTGTTCCAGGCTCAGCAGATTGCGGTTATGGATATTGAACGCCATTTTGGATCTCCTAAGGTGTCGGTAATCCCCTTGGCCTGCGCATACCCTTGGGTAGAGGGCAGCGCGGTCCAAGGCAATAGGTTAGTAGTCAATCGGGTCGCGGATGATCGGGCAGGTCATGCAATGGCCGCCGCCCCGTCCCCGGCCGAGTTCGCCGGCGCTGATGGTGATCACTTCCACACCGGCCTTGCGCAGCAGGGTGTTGGTGTAGGTATTGCGGTCGTAGCCGATGACCACGCCTGGCTCCACGGCCACTACGTTGTTGCCGTCGTCCCATTGCTCGCGTTCGGCGGCGAAGCTGTTGCCGCCGGTTTCCACCACGCGCAACGCTTTGAGGTTCAGGGCCTGGGCCACGGTGTCGAGGAAGCTGGTTTCTTCGCGGCGGATATCGATGCCGCCCGCCTTGCTTTCATCGGGACGCAGGGTGAAGGCGACAATCTGGTTCACCACTTCCGGGAAGATCGTGACGAGGTCGCGATCGCAGAAGCTGAAGACGGTGTCCAGGTGCATCGCCGCGCGGGATTTCGGCAGGCCGGCGACGATCACTTTCTCCACGGCTTTGTTTTTGAACAGGTTCACCGCCAGTTGGGCAATGGCCTGGCGCGACGAGCGTTCGCCCATGCCGATCAAGACCACGCCGTTGCCGATCGGCATCACATCACCGCCCTCAAGGGTGGAGTTACCGTGGTCCAGGTCCGGGTCGCCGTACCAGATCTCGAAATCTGCTTTGGTGAACTCGGGGTGGAATTTGTAGATGGCGGTGGTCAGCAGGGTTTCCTGACGACGTGCCGGCCAGTACATCGGGTTGAGGGTGACGCCACCGTAAATCCAGCAGGTGGTGTCGCGGGTGAACTGGGTGTTGGGCAGCGGCGGCAGGATGAAGCTGGAGTTGCCGAGGAAGTCGCGGAACATCTCGATGGCCTTGCCACCGAAACTGGAGGGCAGATCGTCGCCCGAGACGCCGCCGATCAGGAACTCGGCGATCTTGCGCGGCTCCAGGCTGCGCAGCCACGAAGAGGTTTCATTGATCAGGCCAAGGCCCACCGAGTTGGCGGTGACCTTACGCTCCAGAATCCAGTCCAGGGCTTCGGGGATAGCGACGATGTCGGTCAGCAGGTTGTGCATTTCCAGCACATCGATGTTGCGTTCGCGCATCTTGGTAACGAAGTCGAAGTGGTCGCGCTTGGCCTGGGCCACCCACAGCACATCATCGAACAGCAGTTCATCGCAGTTGTTCGGGGTCAGCCGCTGATGGGCCAGGCCTGGGGAGCAAACCATGACTTTGCGCAGTTTGCCGGCCTCGGAATGGACGCCGTACTTAACTTTTTCCGTGGTCATTACAGTGATCCTCCAGATGACAAAAACAGGGGTTTTACAGAGTCAGGAAGCCGTCATAGAGACCGTAGGCCGCCACCATGGCGCCGACGACCACCGTAGCGAAAATCAGCTTCTCGACGTTGGTGAAAACCGGTTTGTTGATTTCCAGCTTGGCCTTGGCGAACAAGATCACGCCGGGGGCGTAGAGCAGGGCGGACAGCAGCAGGTACTTGATGCCGCCGGCGTACAACAGCCAGACCGCGTAGATCAGGGCCACGGCGCCGATGATGAGATCCTTCTGCCGCTCGCCTGCGGCGCCTTCGTAGCTTTCGCCGCGCACCGCCAGCAGCAAGGCGTAGGCTGCCGACCACAGGTAAGGCACCAGGATCATCGAGGTGGCGAGGTAGATCAGCGACAGGTAAGTGCTGGCCGAGAACAACGTGATGATCAGGAAAACCTGCACCATGGCATTGGTCAGCCACAGGGCGTTGACCGGTACATGGTTGGCGTTTTCCTTGCGCAGAAACTCCGGCATGGTGTGGTCCTTGGCGGCGGCGAACATGATCTCCGCGCACAGCAGCACCCACGACAGCAGCGCCCCCAGCAACGAGATGATCAAACCGACGCTGATCAGCACCGCACCCCAGTGACCGACCACGTGCTCCAGCACGGCGGCCATCGACGGATTCTGCAGTTTGGCCAGTTCCGGCTGGGTCATGATCCCCAGCGACAGCACGTTGACCAGGACCAAAAACAGCAGCACGGTGACGAAGCCGATCACGGTGGCCTTACCCACGTCGCTGCGTTTTTCCGCCCGGGCCGAAAAGATGCTCGCGCCTTCGATGCCGATGAATACCCACACGGTGACCAGCATCATCTTGCGCACCTGGTCCATCACGCTGCCCAGGTCCGGGTTCTTCAGGCCCCAGATGTCGGCGGTGAAGATGTCCAGTTTGAAGGCGAACAACGCAATCAACATGAACAGCAGCAGCGGCACGATCTTGGCGACAGTGGTCACCAGGTTGATGAACGCTGCTTCCTTTATTCCTCGCAGTACGAGGAAATGTACGCCCCACAGCAGCACCGAGGCGCCGATCACGGCAGCGGGGGTATTCCCCTCCCCAAATATCGGAAAGAAGTAGCCGAGGGTGCTGAACAAAAGTACGAAGTAGCCGACGTTGCCCAGCCAGGCACTGATCCAGTACCCCCAGGCGGACGAGAAGCCCATGTAGTCGCCGAACCCGGCCTTGGCGTAGGCGTAAACCCCGCCATCAAGATCGGGTTTGCGGTTGGCCAGGGTCTGGAACACGAACGCCAGGGTCAACATGCCGACGGCGGTGATCGCCCAACCGATCAGAATGGCGCCGACATCCGCGCTGGCCGCCATGTTTTGTGGCAAGGAAAATATCCCGCCACCAATCATCGAACCCACGACTAACGCAACCAGCGCGCCGAGTTTCAGTTTTCCGGGAGCTTCAGACATTGCATGACTCCAATGCAGGAGAAGAGAGGCAACAGACTAATTCCGTTGACTGCTCAATCAGCTGACTTAGATCACTAAATGAGAGTGTTACCAGTTTGTTGGCGGAGTGCCATCATTTACGGTGTTTCTGCCTGTAATGCCTGTTCTAGAGCCTTTTTCAGTTTGTTTTAGCACTTTTTGTATTTGTTTCGAATTATGACGCTAGTTGGGGTTTTCGAATCTGCAAGTTTTGTTTATGCGTTTTTTGTACAGAGTCGACATATTAAAAGTGCGTATAAAACAAATGAATATATCGGTGTCAAAATAGCCATTTTGTGCAAGTAAAAAAGAGGCTGGTTGGCGTTATTCAATAAACGTTATTACTCTTCATCAGTTTAGTTGACGCTCGTTATGTGACGATCTCGCGGCCGTTGCCGCCCACCAACGAAAAAAATGGAGATGCAACGATGTCGCAATCACCGAACAAGCTTCGCCTGAGCGCGCTGATCGCGCTGGTGGTGGGTTCGATGATCGGCGGCGGGATTTTTTCCCTGCCGCAGAACATGGCGGCCAGGGCCGATGCCGGGGCGATCCTGATCGGTTGGGCAATCACCGCCGTCGGCATGTTGACCCTGGCGTTCGTGTTCCAGACCCTGGCCAATCGCAAGCCGGAGCTGGACTCCGGGGTGTACGCCTATGCCAAGGCCGGGTTCGGCGATTACATGGGTTTTTCTTCGGCCTGGGGCTACTGGATCAGCGCCTGGCTGGGCAACGTCGGCTACTTCGTGCTGCTGTTCAGCACCCTCGGTTATTTCGTACCGGTGTTTGGCGAAGGCAACACGCCGATCGCCATCGCCTGCGCTTCGGTGCTGCTCTGGACCGTGCATTTTGTGGTGATGCGCGGGATCAAGGAGGCGGCATTCATCAATCAAGTGACCACCGTGGCCAAGATCGTGCCGCTGATCATGTTCATCGTGATCGCCGCCGTGGCGTTCAAGGCGGATATCTTCACCGCCGACATCTGGGGGCGCAACAACCCGGAATTCGGCAGCGTGATGGATCAGGTTCGGCACATGATGCTGGTCACCGTGTTCGTGTTCATCGGTATCGAGGGGGCCAGTGTCTATTCGGCCCGGGCGGAGAAACGTTCCGACGTGGGCCGGGCGACGGTGATCGGGTTCATTGGGGTATTGGCACTGCTGGTGCTGGTGAACGTGCTGTCGCTGGGCATCATGACCCAGCCGCAACTGGCGAAACTGCAGAACCCCTCGCTGGCGGCAGTGCTTGAACATATCGTCGGCCCCTGGGGCGCGTTGCTGATCAGTGTCGGTCTGGCGATCTCGCTGTTGGGGGCCTTGTTGTCCTGGGCGTTGCTGTGCGCCGAAATCCTGTTCGCCACGGCGAAAGACAAGACCATGCCGGCATTCCTGACCAAGGAAAACGCCAACCATGTGCCGGTCAATGCGATGTGGCTGACCAACTCGATGATCCAGTTGTTCCTGCTGATCACCCTGTTCTCCGCCGGCACCTACACCAGCCTGATTTACCTGGCGTCCTCGATGATTCTGGTGCCGTACCTGTGGTCGGCGGCCTATGCGGTGTTGTTGTGCGCACGGGGTGAAACCTATCAACAGGCACCCGCCGAGCGGGTCAAGGACCTGCTCATTGGTGGCATCGCTCTGGGCTACGCGGTGTGGTTGCTGTATGCCGGCGGCCTGAAGTATTTGCTGCTGTCGGCGCTGCTGTATGCGCCGGGTGTGATCCTGTTCGCCAAGGCTCGTAATGAGCAGGGCAAGCCACTGTTCACGGTTGTCGAGAAAGGTATTTTCACCTGTGTCATCGGTGGTGCGGGGCTGGCGGCTTACGGGTTGTACAGCGGGTTGCTCAGTCTGTGAGGTTGTTGCTGGCGTACCAGCCGCCCTATGACTGGCCGGCGCTCCTGGGGTTCTTGTCGGCGCGGGCGATCGTGGGCCTGGAAAGGGTGGACGAGGGTGTGTACTCGCGCAGCATCGACCTGGATGGCGTTCACGGTACGTTTTCGATCCAGCCTGCTACATCCGATGCACTTGAGCTGACCCTGGACTTTCCGGAGGCTGCTGCCGTGCCTGAGATCGTTGCGCGAGTGCGGCGAATGTTCGACCTGGATGCCGACCTGTCCACGATTCACCGGCACCTGGCGGTTGATCCGCTGATGGCGCGGTTGATTGCCGAACGCCCGGGCCTGCGCGTACCCGGGGCGTGGGACGGGCTGGAGCTGGCGATCCGCGCGGTACTGGGGCAGCAGATTACGGTGGCGGCGGCGATCCGCCTGGCGGGGAAACTGGTAGCGCAGTACGGCACGCCATTGAGTTCAGCGCTACCGGGATTGACCCATGTTTTTCCCCGGGCCAGCGTTTTGGCAGGCGCAGATCTGGCAGCGCTGGGCATGCCGAAAAGCCGAGGCCGGACCTTGTCGGATGTGGCTCAGGCACTGCTCGATGATCCGCGATTGTTTGAGCCCGGCCGGGAGGGGGGCGTAGCGCGGTTGCTGGCGTTGTACGGGATTGGTGACTGGACGGCGCAATACATTGCCTTGCGACAGTTGCGGGAGATGGATGGGTTTCCCAATGGTGATGTCGGGCTGATCAATGCGTTGGCGGCGCTGGAGGGGGGGCCGGTGACAGCCAGGCAACTGTTGCAGCGGGCTGAAGGGTGGCGGCCGTATCGAGGGTATGCGGCGCAGGTGCTGTGGACTTCCTTGAGTCGGGCGGACTGAGCTGATCCGGAATTTGTACTGGCAGTTCTGACGCCTTCGCGGGCAAGCCCGCTCCCACAGGGACTGCGTTTTTCCTGACTATCGCGATCAAATGTGGGAGCGGGCTTGCTCGCGAAGGCGATCTGGCCGTCACCACCAATGTGCGCGATGCGTACCCAGTTCCGTTGCCGGTAGCGCCCACTGCAACGGCGTCCCGGTTATCTTCAATGGGGCGAGCAACCGGTGCGCCGGCCCCCACGGCGTCTGCTCCACGATCAACCCCTGATCCTGCACATCTTCCGCGCGTAATGCCTCAATCGTCCCAGGCCCCCGCTCGATCAACAACTTCGCCGTACGCGCCAACGACAACCGCGCCGAGCCCCCCGTACCGTCGCTCAACCGCTGCGCCAGCAACCTGATCGCACTGGCCGCCATCAAATACCCGGTGGCGTGATCGAGAGCTTGCACCGGTAACGGCACCGGCTTGTCCGCCTGCTTCCAGCGCATGCCCGCTTCGGCAATGCCACTGCTCATCTGCACCAGGCTGTCGAAGCCCCGCCGATTTTGCCAGGGGCCGCTCCAGCCATAGGCGTTTAGACAAACATCGATCAGGCCCGGGTTCAGTTGCCGGCGCTCATTCATGCCCAGTCCAAGTCGTTCCAGTGCATCGGCACGATAACCATGAAGCAGAATGTCGGCGTCCTTGAGCAGGCATTCGAATACGGCGCGGTCGGACTTGTCGTTCAGATCAAGACGCGCACAGCGTTTTCCCAAGGTGACTTCCGGCACCACTCCAGGTTCGTTCCAGGTCGGCGGATCGATGCGCAGGACATCGGCGCCCAGGCCTGCCAGAAAGCGACTGGCGATGGGGCCGGCCAGAACCCGGGTCAAGTCCAGCACCTTGATGCCAGCCAGTGGTCGAGCCACAGAACCTGTCCACGGTTGGCGGCTCCGGCTTGGGTGGTTGGCGAATTGAATCAAGGGTTCGGCGTTTACTGCCTGGCCTTGAGGATGGACCTGCCATTGTTCCCAGGTGCGCATTTCGGCGGCACAGCCACCGGCATCGACCACAGCCTGTTCCAGATCGCTTTTCGCCCACCGAGCCACTTTGTCGGCCATCGCTGCGCGGTCGGTACAGGCACCGAGCACGCTTTCGGCAGCGGCGCGGTGATGGGGCGCGTTGGTGTGCAGGCGAATCCAGCCATCGCGGGTGGCGTAGTCACCCGCGATCGGGTCCCACAACGGCGGAACGCTCCAGCCAAGCGGGCGAATCGAGGTTGCGAACCAGAATGACGCCAGGCGTCGGTCAACTTCAAGGTCGGGCAGGCGCCCGGTTTGTTGGTGCAGCAGTTCGCTGGCAGCCTGGCCGGCGACGGCCATGCTGGCGCAGGCCAGATCAGTGACGGCAAACGCCGAGGGCAAGGCGCCACTGGACGTGAATGGAATCGGGGTGTGAGGCAAACCGAGTACGGCTTGAATGGACGTGAGCAGATCAGTCATTGAAGAGCCCTCCGGAGCGAGAGCCCGATCTTAGTCCAAAACAGGTGACAAGCCAGATGAAACCTGTGGGAGCGGGCTTGCTCGCGAAGACGGAGTGTCAGTCGACATCATTGTTGTCAGACTCACCGCTTTCGCGAGCAAGCCCGCTCCCACATTTAACTGCATTGCTTCTTAAACGCGGAACTGATCCATCAACTTCATCTGATGGGTGGTCAGGGAGTTGAGCTGGCTGCTGATCTGCGCCGATTCGGTGGCCTGGCCGGTCAGGGTTTCGGTGACGGTGCGGATCGCCGAGACGTTGCGGTTGACCTCTTCGGCGACGGCGCTTTGCTGTTCGGCGGCGCTGGCGATTTGCAGGTTCATGTCGCTGATCACGGTAACCGCATCGCTGATCTTGCCCAAGGCCTGGACGGCCTGCTGGATCTGCCCGGCGTTGCTGTGGGCCTGGGTCTGGCTTGAGTGCATGGTGGCGACCACGCCGCGGGTGCCGCTCTGGATGCGTTCGATCACCAGGCGAATTTCTTCCACCGAGTCCTGGGTGCGTTTGGCCAGGTTGCGCACTTCATCGGCGACCACCGCAAAGCCACGACCGCTTTCACCGGCACGGGCGGCTTCGATGGCGGCGTTTAGCGCCAACAGGTTGGTTTGTTCGGCGATGCTGCGAATCACCTCCAGCACCGAACCGATCTGCTCGCTGTTGACCGCGAGGGCTTCGACTTCGGTCACGGCCTTGCTGACTTCTTCGGCCAGTTGATTGATGTCGCGGGTGCTGCGCTCGATGATTTGCATGCCGTCGCGGGCCGACTGGTCGGCACCTTTCGCCGCGTTGGCCGCGTTCGAGGCGCTGTTGGCGACATCGTGGGCGGTGGCGCTCATTTCGTTGGACGCGGTGGCGACCTGGTCGATTTCGCGGAACTGCACCTGCATGCCTTCACTGGTCTGGCGGGCGATTTCCGAAGACTGGTCGGCCGTACCACGGGCATCGGTGATGCTTTGCTTGATCTGCGCGATGGTCGGTTGCAGCTTGTCGAGGAAGCGGTTGAACCAGCTCACCAGTTCGCCCAACTCGTCCTTCTTGCTGTAGTGCAGGCGCTGGGTCAGGTCGCCGTCGCCACTGGCAATCGCCTTGAGCATGTCGGCCACGCTGTTGATCGGGCGGGTCACGCCGGACGCGGTAAGCCACATCAGCAGCAGACCGATCACACCGGCAATCACTGCCACCGACAGTGCCTTGATCGTGCCGCTTTGCTGAGCATCGTCGAGTACCGCTTGCAGTTTCACTGAGTCGGCCAGCAGCACTTGCTTGGGCAGGTCGATCACCACGGCCCAGGCCTTGGCATCGGCAATCGGGCTGACCGGGTACACCGCGCGGATCAGGTCGCCTTGCTGGAGAATCTTCGGCGCGCCACTAGCGAGCAACTGCAGGATGTCCTTGCCATCGCCGCCCAGGGTGTCGCCGATGTTCTTGCCGACTTTGCCGGCGTCGACACTGTAGGCGGCCAGCACGCCAGTGCCGGAAACGATGAGCATGTGCCCGGCACTGTTGAACAGGTCGCGCTGGGAGTCGATCGCCGCCGCTTGCAGGGCGTCGAGGGCGATGTCGATGCCGACCACGCCGATGGACTTGCCATCTACCAGCAGCGGTACGGAAATGGTGGTCATCAACATTTCCTTGTTGCCGACGGTATCGGCATACGGGTCGAGCAGGCAGATGCGCTTGCTGTCCCGCGGGCAGGTGTACCAGACGTTGTACGGCGTGCCGCTGAGGTTCAGGGTGGTTTTGGTCATGTCTTCTTCGACCATGATCGTGTTCAGCGACTCACCCCCGGCGCGGCTCCAGTACGTGGCGAAACGGCCGATCTCGTTGGACTGGCGGGCGGCGTCATTGACGAATTCGCTGTCCTTGCCGTCCAGCCCATTGGGTTCGAACGCCAGCCAAATGCCCAGTACTTTGCTGTTGCGCTCGAAGGCGGTTTTCAGGCTCTGGTTCAACTCTTCTCGCAAGACGCCGGGCTCGAGGGAGCGTTTGGCGGCCAGGTTGCGCATGTCCTGGATCTGGTCCGCGAGGGCGGTCACCACCGTCAGGGTTTCACCGAAGGTCTTCTGCACCCGCACCGCCTGCTCGGCGGCCTTGGCCTGGAGCAGGTCCTGCACACTGGCAGTGAGCATTCTGCTGCTGGAATCGCTGACCAGATCATCGTTCTGATTGGTCTGGTAGATGTTCATGCCCACTATCAAGGCGACTACGCCCAGCAGGCACAGACCGGACAGCAGGACGATTTTCAGGCGGATGGACAGTGAGTCGAACATAGGGCGAGCTCGCGAATGGATGAAGTGTTGGCTGTGGGCCGTTGCGGCTCACTCGCTAAATCCATTTAGCGCCGATCAATGCACATCGGCGTGGCGTTGAGGTTACATGAGGGGTAACCCGACGAGCGGTAGTGGTTGAACGTTTGCGCAGGAAAATGTGCCGAAAAGCGCTTTAAAACGAAGAAAAACCGCGGAGTTATTCAGCAGGGTTCCGGCAGTGATTCCGGCCGTGACCAGATCCACAGATTGCCCAGCCCCATGCCGGCAATCGCCAGGTAAATCGGCCAGCCATGATCGAGCATTACCAGCATCAGACCGGCACACAACAACATGCTTACCGTGGCGCTGATTTTTGCCCGACGCGCGATGATCTTGCCGTTGCGCCAGTTATGGAGGATGGGACCGAACAGCCGATGGTTTTCCAGCCAGGCACTCAGGCGCGGCGAACTGCGGGTCGCGGCCCAGGCGGCCAGCAGGATGAACTCGGTGGTTGGCAGGCCGGGTATGACGATGGCGATCAGGCCGATGCCCAGGCTGACATAGGCCAGCAGGCCGAAGAGGAGGCGGGAGAGTCTGGAGGAGGCTGGCATGGGCTCAAGGCAACATGTGAGGCTGATCGAAATCTTACGGATTTACTTCGTTCCTTGTGGGAGCGGGCTTGCTCGCGAAGGCGGTGTGTCAGTCAACGTTGATGTTGAGGCTGACGACCTCTTCGCGAGCAAGCCCGCTCCCACAAGGGGAACGCGTTGGGTCAGGCGGCTTCGGTAGCGTAAGCCCGCTCCAGCAACACCGTAAAACGGTTGAACGCGTCGATGGCGCCTTTTTCCACTTCGGCTTCTTCCTGGGCGCTGAATGCCAGGCCGTCCAGGGTTTTGACGAAGCTCTTCCAGTCATCAGCGCGGCCGCCGGCCGGTTCGCCGAGGTGGCGGGCGCCGAAGGTTTCGCTCAGGCCAAGGCCCACGGCACGCTTGATGAGGAACGCCGCGCCGAGCTTCGAGCCTTCGGAGACGAAGATCCAGCCCAGGGCCTCAGCCTTGGTCGGGTTCTTCAGTGCACCGGCGACAGGTGCCGGCACGTCGGTGTCCAGGTCCGCGAGGTCGGCCCTGGCTGCATCGGCACGACAGCGGGCCGGCAGGTCCGGGACGATGGCGGTCAGTTCGGCATCGTTGTACAGCGACACCAGTTCCGACTGGAACAGGTACTGCGCCACCACGAAACGAGCGAAATTGGCCGGGGTTTCAAACGGGGCATGAGCCTTGACCAGGGCATCGAGCTTGCTGTGCGGCTCGTGGGTGATCTGGTTCAAACGTTGCGAACGCAGGTTGGGGCGTTGTTCGGTGGCCTGGGTAGTCATGGCAATTCCTTGGAGAAAGAGAGGCGCTTGGTAACGAGACGAACAGGAAGGCGCCTGACAGTAAAAAATCCTCACCGGGCGGCTTGATGAAACCGCCAGGCGAGCTGAGCGGATCAGATATCCCAGATCAGGTTGACCGCAAAGTTGCGACCCGGCTGGGTCAGACGGTCGAGGTTGGCCGGTTGGGTCACCGAGGCTTCGCCGACGCTGTCGTAGCCGCGCACGTCATCCCACAACCAGTACTTCTTGTCGGTGAGGTTGTAGACGCCGCCGCTGACGGTCACGTCGTCGGTCACCTTGTAGAACGCGCTCAGGTCCAGAATGCCGAAGCCGGGCGTCTTGAACTGGGTGCTGGTGCCGTCCGGGGTCTTGAAACTGGTGCTGTCGACGCGGTCTTTCTTTTTCACCAGCGTCCAGCTGAGCAAGCCGCCGTAGGTGTCCTGGTCGTAGCCGAGGCCGAATACGCCGGTCAGCGGGTTGACGCTGTTGAGCGGCTCGCCGTTGTCGTCGTTGCGACCGTAGGCATAGGCCACCGAGCCCTGGGTGTAGAGGCCTTGCGGCGCGCCGAAGGCGTCGAGGTTCAGGCGTCCCTTGACCTCGGCACCCTTGATGGTGGCGTGCTTGATGTTGTTGCTCTGGAACGTGGTCTCGGTGTAGCCCGGCGTGATGGCGTTCTCGTTAATGAAGTCGCGGTATTTGTTGTAGAACACCGCCACGTCAAACGAGCCCTGCTCGAAGTTGCCGCGCAAACCCGTCTCGTAGCTTTTGCTTTTTTCCGGTTCGAGGTCCGGGTTTGGCGCTACCCGATATCCGCCGGCGATGTTTTCGAAACGACCGTACAACGCCTTGGCGGTCGGGGTGCGGAAGCCTTCAGCGTATTTGCCGTACCAGGTGTAATGGTCGTTGAAGCTGTAGGTGGTGCCAAAATTCGGCGACAGGCGATGCCAGGTTTTGGTCTCGTCGCTCACTGTACCGTTGCCGCTCTGGTCGGCGGTGGCCAGGAACTCTTCGGTGATGTGCGGCTTGAGCTCGGTGTAGTCGTAGCGAGCACCTGGCGCAAAGGTCCAGTTGCCCCAGCTGATCAGATCCTGGGCGAACAGGCTGTAGCTGTTGACGGTCGGGTCCGGGAAGTCACTGGCGGGTGTCAGCGTGTCGGTGGCACTAGGGGCGCCAATGACCCGGCAGGATCCGGCCACGGTCAGGCAGGTGCCGGTGCCGGTACGCAGGCCGGTGATTTTGTCCTGCTTGATGGTGGTGCCATAGGTGACGAGGTGGTCGGTGTCGGCGATGGCAAACGACTTGTCAGCCTGGGCATCGAATACCCATTGGCGGTCCTTGTAGGTGGTATCGCGGTTACGCAGCACGGTTCGTGACGGCGGCGCGTAGATTTCCTCGGTGCTCTGGTCGGTCTTGGCGATCTGGTAGTTCAGCGTCCACTTGATGTTGTCGGCCAGGGCGCTGTCCAGACCGAAGCTGTGTTCCAGGCCAAAGCGTTCGCGGGTGATTGTGTCGTTACCGGTACGGGACTTGTAGTAGCCGAAACCGCGTCCGGCATTGAACGGGCCGCCCACTGCGCTCAATTGATTGGTGTCGCGGTCGTCCTTGTAATGCTCATAGGTCAGGCCCAGGCGCGCGTCGTCGGCGTAATTCCAGCCCAGTTTTGCCAGCACGCTGGTGGTGCGCGCGTCCTGGGGGTTGGCTTCAGTGCGGTTCAGCCCGGTGCCGCCGGTTTCGCCATAGGACTCTGTTTCATGACCGTTGCGCTGACTGAGATGCAACAGGCCATCGAGCTCGCCGGTGCGGCCGGCGACGGTGCCGGACGTCAGCCAGCTGTCGTCGGCGGAGCTGTAGCCGGTTTTCAGGCGCGCGCCGACATCCTTGCCCGGTTTGATGATGTCGTCCGGGTCCAGCGTGTAGTAACTGACGGCGCCGCCAATGGCATTGCTGCCGTACAAAACAGAGGCCGGGCCACGGAGGATTTCCACACGCTTGACGATTTCCGGGTCGACATAGTTGCGGTTGGTCTGGGCATAGGGGCCATTGAAGAAGCCGTCGGGTACCTGCACGCCATCGACCTGGGTCAGCACGCGGTCGCCATCGATGCCGCGAATGTTGTAGCCGGTGATACCGGCCCGCTGGCCTGCGCCGCCTACCGAAACACCAGGTTCGTAGCGCACCAGCTCCTTGATGGTATTGACGTTGTTGCGGTCCAGATCTTCGCGGGTGTAGACAGAGACCGTGCTCGGCACGCTATTCACAGACTGTTCGTTACGGGTGGCGCTGATGGTCACCTGATCGAGATTCAGGGCGCTGCTACCACTGCGCTTTTCCAGAACGATGCTGTTGTTGCCCAGTTTGCGATAGCCCAGGTTGGTCCCCACCAACAGGCGATCCAGGGCTTTCTCCGGCGACAGCGAACCACGGACGCCCGGCGAGGCCACACCTTGTGCCAGCTCTGACGACACACCGATCTGCCAGCCCGTTACGGTGGTAAAGGCATTGAGTGCCGACACCAGTGATTGCTGGGGAATGGCGAACGAGTAGTCGCCCATTTTGCGGGTCGACTGCTCGGTGGCGGTGGCGGCCATGAGCGGTGCGGTACCGGCCATCAGGATGGCGGCGGTCAGCAGCGACAGCACGCGGGAAGGTGTAGGGGCTTGGCGGGTAAGGCGAGGGGACATCGATAGCGCTCCGTGTCGCACGAATCTTTATAGGTGCTGATTGGCATGGTGAGATGCGAATCAATTGTATTGGCTATAACGAGACGTACGGGGTTTGGCTATCGAGTAAAAATAATTCTCATTCAGTTCAAGATGACCAGCGCCGGGAATTCCTGGAGCCGGGCCGAGGTGATGTGGGCCAGGGAGCGAACCACGTCCAGCGGCTGATCGAGACGGTAGTTGCCGGTCACGGTGACATCGGCCAACTGTTCGTTGTTGTTGATGATCCAGCCCGGGTAATAGCGGCGAAGTTCTGCCAGTACCTGGTTCAACGGGCAGTTTTCGAATACCAGCCGTCCCTGGACCCACGCCAGGTCAGTGGCGGCGTCGAGTTTGGCCGGGCGGTCGAAGCCGTTGGGGCCGATCCGAATGCTTTCCCCGGCGGACAAGCGTACCCGCGCGTCATCCCGAGTGGCGCGCAAGTCGACGTCGCCGCGCTGTACCCGTACCTGCGCCACGCCGTTGAGGTAACGCACGGCAAATGCGGTATCGCGAACGCTGGCCGTGACCGGGCCGGCGTCGATTTCCAGTGGTTGGCCGCGATTGGCCTGCACTTCGAAAAACGCTTCGCCCTGATACAGGCGGGCAACACGTTGCTGGTCGTTGATGGTGCTTGAGAACGCCGAATTGGTATTGAGCAGAACCCTGGAACCGTCCTCCAGTTGCAGGCGCTGGCGTTCGCCGACCACAGTCAGGTGATCGGCCTGCAGGCGCATCGGCAAACTGCTGAAACTGAACAGCCCGAGCAGCAGCACGGCGGCGGTGGCCAGTGGTTTCCAGTGCGGACGCAGACGGGCGAGGACAGTGACTTTCGCCGGACGGGCGGCCAGGCTTTGCGCGCATTGCGCCACTTGCGGGCCGTCCCAGATCGCCTGGGCCTTGGCGAACGCCTGGGCATTCAACGGATCGGCGTCGAGCCATGCCTGGAATTGGCGGCTCTGCTCCTCGTCGGGACTGCCGAGCACAATCAGCCAGTCCAGGGCCTGGTCCATCGCGCTTGCGGGGTCCTGCGCCGATGAAGGCTCGGGGGAGCGGTGGTTGTCCGTCACGGTGTTTCCTCGGCAGTGTCTGTGCACGGCTGTTTTTTTTAGTGAAGCGTAAAAGTGGGCCAAGGGTAGCAAAGCCCGATGATCAGCGCAGTCGGTCCAGGTAAGCGCAGGGCCTTGGCGCTCAGTTGGCGTTCAAGCGATCGGCAACCCCGATGCAGATCGACATGATCAGTTTGAGTTCTTTCTGCACGGTGCTGAGGGACACGTTCAACTCCTCGGCGATTTCCTGGTAACTGTGACCGTGCAGGCGGCTGAGGATGAAAATCCGCTGTTGGCGGGCGCTGAGTTCACTGAGGCTCACGTTCAAACGCTCCAGCAATTGTTCGGCGTGGGCGGCGTCTTCGGCGCTGCTGGTGGCGGCGGCGATGCTGTGCATCACCTCCTGCGGCACGTCGTCGACCATCGTGCGCGAATGGATGCGCCGCGCGCGCAAATGGTCCAGCGCCAGGTTGCGCGCCGTCTGGAAGACAAAGGGCTCAAGATGATCGATGGCCCGTTCGCTCAATGCCCGGGTCACCCGCAGGTAAGTTTCCTGCAAAAGGTCTTCAGCGGTGCTGTGATTGTTGACCATCCGCTCCAGCGTGCGCAGCAGAGAGGTGCGCTGGGTGAGGAAAACGTGGTTGAAGCGCGACTGACTCACGGGAGAACCTGATCCATTTCGAGTAGATGATAATGCTTATCATCTACTCGAGTGGTCAAGCACTGATTTGTGACGCTTTACGCGCGACCCTGCAAATAGGTGGCGTAATCGGGAATCCGATGGAGGTGCGCCTGATCCATCAGCGGGCTGCTGAGCAGGTAGTCGGCGCTGCATTCGTTGCACGCCACCGGGATGTTCCACACTGCCGCGACCCGCAGCAACGCCTTGATATCCGGGTCGTGGGGCTGTGGCTCGAACGGGTCCCAGAAGAACACCAGCATGTCGACCCGCTGCTCGGCGATTTGCGCACCGAGCTGCTGATCGCCGCCCAGTGGCCCGCTGATCATGCTTTGCACCGGCAGATCGAGGCGTTGTTGCAACAACAACCCCGTGGTGCCGGTGGCGACCAGGTCATGCTGGGCCAATCTGTCTTTTTGTCGTTCGGCCCAGTCCAGCAAGAACACCTTGCAGTGGTCATGGGCAACCAGGGCGATACGCTTGCGCGCCGCCATGGTCTTTTGCGTAAAGCTGATGCCGATCATCGATGCTGGCTCCAGAAATGACACGCACCCTGTAGGAGCGAGCCTGCTCGCGATGGACTGTAGAACACCGCGGGGCATCAGGTTCCCCGCGTTATCGTTCACGACCATCGCGAGCAAGCTCGCTCCTACAAGAAGGAAGGGACGTGCTGCTTATTCGGCGTTGCACAGCGCCAGGCAGTTATCGAGCATGCGGTTGGAGAAGCCCCACTCGTTGTCATACCACGCCAGTACCTTGAGCAGCTTGCCGCTGGATTTGGTGTGGTTGGCGTCGAAGATCGACGACAGCGGGTTGTGATTGAAGTCGCTGGAGACCAGCGGCAGGGTGTTGTAGCCAAGGATCTTCGAGTGCTGGCTGGCTTCTTTCATCAGCGCATTGACCTCATCGGCCGACGCTTCGCGCTTGAGCTGCACCGTCAGGTCCACCAGCGATACATTGATGACCGGTACGCGCACCGACATGCCGGTCAATTTGCCCGCCAGTTCCGGCAGCACCAGGCCGACGGCTTCGGCGGCACCGGTCTTGCTCGGGATCATGTTCTGGGTGGCCGAACGGGCGCGGTACGGATCGACGTGATAGACGTCGGTCAGGTGCTGGTCGTTGGTATAGGCGTGAATGGTGGTCATCAGACCGCTTTCGATGCCCAGCTCGCGGTGCAGCACCTGGGCCACCGGAGCCAGGCAGTTGGTGGTGCACGACGCGTTGGAAATGATCTGGTGCGATTGGCGCAGAATGTCGTGGTTCACCCCGTAGACGACAGTGGCGTCGGCGCCTTTGGCCGGTGCAGAGATAATGACTTTGCGCGCGCCCGCCGTAATATGCGCGGCGGCTTTGGCCCGGTCGGTGAACAGACCGGTGCATTCGAACACCACATCAATTTTTTCCGCGGCCCAGGGCAGGTCGGCCGGGTTGCGGATGGCGCTGACCGAAATGCGGTCGCCGTTGACCGTCAGACTCTCCTGATCGTGCTGGACATCGGCATCGAATGTGCCGTGAACGGTGTCGTACTTGAGCAGATGAGCGTTGATCGCGCTGTCGCCCAGGTCGTTGATGGCGACGATCTGCAGATCCTGACGGTAGCCCTGGGTATAGAGTGCGCGCAGGACGTTACGGCCGATGCGGCCAAAACCATTGATTGCGATTCGAAGAGTCATAGTGCGGCGCTACCGTCGTTTTGTTGTTGGAATTACAAGATTATTCGTAAAAAAATAGAAAACAAGCCTTTTTGATGGCAATATTTTGTTCGATCTACAACGAGTGACCTGAATCAACTGGTCCGAATGGTCAAATAAACCGTCTGTCATCCCATCGACACCGGCCTTTGATCAGCATAGACAATCAGGTCGCCACATCCGTTAGCCTGGAGTTCTACACATGCATCCCCGCGTCCTTGAGGTCACTGAACGGCTTATCGCCCGCAGCCGCGCCACGCGTGAGGCCTACCTTGCATTGATCCGCGGTGCGGCCAGCGACGGTCCGATGCGCGGCAAGCTGCAATGCGCCAACTTCGCCCATGGCGTGGCCGGTTGCGGCAGCGACGACAAGCACAGCCTGCGGATGATGAACTCCGCGAACATCGCGATAGTTTCGTCATATAACGACATGCTCTCGGCGCACCAGCCCTACGAAGTCTTCCCCGAACTGATCAAGAAAGCCCTGCGCGAAATCGGCTCCGTCGGTCAGTTCGCCGGTGGCACGCCGGCCATGTGCGATGGCGTGACCCAGGGCGAGCCGGGCATGGAACTGAGCCTGCCGAGCCGCGAAGTGATCGCGTTGTCCACCGCCGTGGCGCTGTCTCACAACATGTTCGACGGCGCGCTGCTGCTCGGCATCTGCGACAAGATCGTGCCGGGCCTGATGATGGGCGCGCTGCGCTTCGGCCATCTGCCGATGATCTTCGTGCCGGGCGGGCCGATGGTGTCGGGCATTTCCAACAAGCAGAAAGCCGATGTGCGCCAGAAATACGCCGAAGGCAAGGCGACTCGCGAAGAGCTGCTGGAATCGGAAATGAAGTCCTACCACAGCCCCGGCACCTGTACCTTCTACGGCACCGCCAACACCAACCAGTTGCTGATGGAAGTCATGGGGCTGCATCTGCCGGGCGCGTCCTTCGTCAACCCGAACACGCCGTTGCGCGATGCCTTGACCCGCGAAGCCGCGCACCAGGTCACGCGCCTGACCAAGCAGAACGGCGACTTCATGCCGATCGGCGAAATCGTCGACGAGCGTTCGCTGGTCAACTCGATTGTCGCGTTGCATGCCACGGGCGGTTCGACCAACCACACCCTGCACATGCCGGCCATCGCCATGGCGGCGGGTATTCAATTGACCTGGCAGGACATGGCCGACCTCTCCGAAGTCGTGCCGACCCTGAGCCACGTCTACCCGAACGGCAAAGCCGACATCAACCACTTCCAGGCCGCGGGTGGCATGTCGTTCCTGATCCGCGAACTGCTGGAAGCCGGGCTGCTCCACGAAAACGTCAACACCGTAATGGGCCATGGCCTGAGCCGCTACACCCAGGAGCCGTTCCTCGACAATGGCCAACTGGTCTGGCGTGAAGGCGTGACCGACAGCCTCGACGAAAGCATCCTGCGTCCGGTCGCCCGCGCGTTCTCGGCCGAAGGTGGCCTGCGGGTGATGGAAGGCAACCTCGGTCGTGGCGTGATGAAAGTCTCCGCCGTGGCCGTGGAAAACCAGATCGTCGAAGCGCCGGCCATGGTGTTCCAGGATCAGCAGGACCTGGCCGATGCGTTCAAGGCCGGTTTGCTGGAGAAGGATTTTGTCGCGGTGATGCGCTTCCAGGGCCCGCGCTCCAACGGCATGCCAGAGCTGCACAAGATGACGCCGTTCCTCGGCGTGTTGCAGGATCGCGGCTTCAAAGTCGCGCTGGTGACCGACGGGCGCATGTCCGGCGCGTCGGGGAAAATCCCGGCGGCCATCCATGTCAGCCCCGAAGCTTATGTCGGCGGCGCTTTGGCGCGGGTACAAGAGGGCGATATCATCCGCGTCGATGGCGTCAAAGGCACCCTGGAGCTTAAGGTGGACGCCGAAGAATTCGCAGCGCGCACGCCGGCCAAGGGCCTGTTGGGCAACAACATCGGCACCGGTCGCGAGCTGTTCGGTTTCATGCGCATGGCCTTCAGCTCGGCGGAGCAGGGCGCCAGCGCCTTTACTTCTGCCCTGGAGACGCTTAATTGAAACTGGCTTTGGTCGGTGACATCGGTGGGACCAACGCACGTTTCGCGTTGTGGAAAAACCAGCAGCTGGAATCGGTCCAGGTGCTGGCAACGGCAGATTTTCCCAGCCCGGAAGAAGCTATCAGCCTGTACCTCAATGGTCTGGGGCTGGCGCCGGGTTCGATCGGTTCGGTGTGCCTGTCGGTGGCGGGCCCGGTGAGTGGTGACGAATTCAAGTTCACCAATAATCACTGGCGCCTGAGCCGCAAGGGCTTTTGCCAGACCTTGCAGGTGGATCAGCTGTTGTTGGTCAACGACTTCTCGGCCATGGCCTTGGGCATGACCCGTTTGCAGCCCGGCGAATTCCGCGTGGTCTGCGAAGGCACGCCGGAGCCGTTGCGCCCGGCGGTGGTGATTGGCCCGGGCACCGGCCTGGGCGTCGGCACCTTGCTCGATTTGGGCGCGGGCCGTTTTGCCGCGTTGCCGGGGGAGGGCGGTCACGTCGATCTGCCATTGAGCAGCCCGCGTGAAACCCAACTCTGGCAGCACATCTTCAACGAAATTGGCCATGTCAGTGCGGAAACAGCCTTGAGCGGTGGCGGCTTGCCCCGTGTCTATCGGGCGATCTGCGCGGTGGACGGGCACACGCCTGTGCTCGACACACCGGAAGCCATCACCGCTGCCGGGCTGGCGGGCGACCCGATTGCCGTGGAAGTGCTTGAGCAGTTCTGCTGCTGGCTCGGTCGCGTGGCCGGCAATAACGTACTGACCACCGGTGGACGCGGTGGCGTGTACATCGTGGGCGGGGTGATTCCGCGCTTTGCCGATTTCTTCCTCGAAAGCGGTTTCGCCCGCTGCTTCGCCGACAAGGGTTGCATGAGCGATTACTTCAAGGGGATTCCGGTGTGGCTGGTGACGGCGCCGTATTCCGGGTTGGTTGGCGCCGGAGTAGCCTTGGAGCAATCTCTCCCAGCTTGAAATACGATCAAAATGTGGGAGCGGGCTTGCTCGCGAATGCGGTTTTATATTCAACACATTCGTTGACTGACACACCGCTTTCGCGAGCAAGCCCGCTCCCACAGTTGTTTCTGTGGTGTTTGCAGTTTCGGTGCTTAAGGCATAATCCGCCCAATTCAAACAACAAGGACGCCGCCCGTGAGCTCAGTCAACAAGTCGATTTTGTTGGTCGATGACGATCAAGAGATACGCGAGTTGCTGGATACCTACCTGACCCGCGCCGGGTTCCAGGTACGTACCACGCCCGACGGCGCCGGTTTTCGCCAGGCGCTGAACGAGGCGCCGAGTGATCTGGTGATCCTTGATGTGATGTTGCCCGACGAAGACGGCTTCAGCCTGTGCCGCTGGATTCGCCAGCATCCGCGCCAGGCGCAGGTGCCGATCATCATGCTCACCGCCAGTTCCGACGAAGCCGATCGCGTCATCGGCCTGGAACTGGGCGCCGACGATTACCTCGGCAAGCCCTTCAGCCCACGGGAGTTGCAGGCACGGATCAAGGCGTTGCTGCGCCGCGCGCAGTTCGGTCAGGAGCGCAGTGGCGGTGAGGTGCTGGCCTTCGATGACTGGCGGCTGGACATGGTCAGCCATCGGCTGTTTCACATCGACGGCGAAGAGGTGATTCTCTCGGGCGCCGATTTCGCGCTGCTGAAACTGTTCCTCGACCATCCACAGGAAATCCTCGACCGCGACACTATCGGCAACGCCACCCGCGGCCGCGAACTGATGCCCCTGGATCGCATCGTCGACATGGCGGTCAGCCGTTTGCGCCAGCGCCTGCGCGACACGGAAAAACCGCCACGGCTGATCCGCACCGTGCGTGGCAGCGGCTACCAACTGGCGGCCAACGTGGTTGCCAGCAATGGTCACTGAGACTTTGCGCAAGCTCGCCGCCAAGGTGCCGATGCCGCGTTCGCTGCTCGGGCGGATGTTGCTGCTGACCCTGCTGGCGGTGTTGTTCGCCCAGGCATTGTCGAGTGTGATCTGGGTGTCGCAACTGCGCGCCACGCAGCTCGAGGGCCTGGTCACCAGTGCCCGCAGCCTGGCCCATTCAATGACCGCCAGCGTCAGTTATTTCCGTTCGTTGCCGGTGGCGTTTCGGCCCCTGGTGCTCGATCAATTGCGCAGCATGGGCGGCACCCGGTTCGTGGTGACGCTCAACGACAAACCCCTGGGCATGGAAGTGCTGCCCATCACCCCGCGTAAAGAGGCGGTGCTCAAGGCGGTTGACGAAGTGCTGCGCCAGTCCCTCGGCCAAGACACGGACATCTCGGTGACCTTCGTCAGCCCGGAAGACCTGCGCATCTTCAATGGCGGCCTGAAGCTCGATGAGTTGCCACGTTCCTGGGCGCACTACGCGCTGACCCTGGAACCGGTGAACCCGCCAGTGCTGGTCACGCAGATCCAGATGGCACCGGGGGAATGGCTGTACATCGCCTCGCTGTTGCCCGAGCCCTACACCAGTCTTGAAGAGCAGGGCCTGCCGGCGCAGCAGGTGTGGTTCATCGTCCTGACCAGCAGCTTTTTGCTGTTGTTCATCGGCCTGCTGGTGCACTGGCAGAGTCGTCCGCTCAAGCGCCTGGCGCGGGCGGCGCGGGACCTGTCGTTGGGTGCCGACGTGGAACCGGTGGCCGAGGGCGGTGGCAGCGAAGTGGTCGAGGTCGGGCGCGCCTTCAACACCATGCGCGAGCGCATCAGCCGTTACCTGACCGAACGCAGCCAGTTGTTCAGCGCCATTTCCCACGACCTGCGCACGCCGATCACCCGCTTGCGCCTGCGGGTTGAATTGCTCGAAGACGAAACACTGCAAGCCAAGTTCGGGCGCGATCTGGACGAGCTGGAGTTGCTGGTCAAGGGCGCGCTGCAATGCGTGAAAGACACCGACATCCACGAGAACATCGAGCCGGTGGATCTCAACCATGTGCTCGACTGTCTGGTGGAACCCTATCTCGCGCCGAACGGCAACGGCCGCGTGACCCAGCAGGGGCGGGCACTGGCGGCATACCCGGGCAAACCGCTGGCGCTCAAGCGCTGCATCGGCAACCTGATCGACAATGCGCTGAAGTACGGGCAGAACGCGCACCTGCACATCGATGACGACGAAAGCGCGTTCATCCTGCATGTCGATGACGAGGGGCCGGGCGTGCCGGAGCAGCGCCTGGAGCAGGTGTTCGAACCGCACTTCCGCCTGGCCGGGCAGCAGCAGGGTTACGGCTTGGGGCTGGGGATTGCCCGCAACATTGCCCATAGCCATGGTGGTGAGGTCAGCTTGCAGAATTTGCGTGAAGGCGGGTTGCGGGTAACGTTGCAGTTGCCCCGCAGCGTTGACTAGTCAGACCGCGTTATCGTTCTTCGCGAGCAAGCCCGCTCCCACATTTGATTCGTTCACGACGCAGAACCAATGTGGGAGCGGGCTTGCTCGCGAAGGCGTCAGATCATTCAACACATCTTCCAAGGGAATGTCACAAGTTGGTGACATAACCCACCCCCTTCGTTACAAGCCGACCTTCGTCCGTTGTTTATGCTGCCCCACAGTCATAACAACAAAAAAGGTACGCCATGGACACCTTCCAACCGGCCTTCAGCAGTTGGCTGAACGCACCTGCCCATCAGCAATGGCTCGCCACCGAAGGCTTGCGCCTGCTGGCCTTCGCCAAGGCTTCGAAACTGCCTGAAGGCTTTGGCAACCTCGATGAAAAGGGTCGCCTCCCGCCTGATGCGCAAGCCCAGACCATGAACACCGCGCGCATGACCCACAGCTTCGCCTTGGCCCACATTCAGGGTTTACCGGGCTTTGCCGAACTGGTGGATCACGGCGTTGCCGCACTGCGCGGGCCGTTGCGCGACGCGCTGCATGGCGGCTGGTTCGCGACTGCCGAACATCGCGACGGCAACACCGGCAAGAACGCCTACCTGCATGCCTTCGTCGCGCTGGCCGCCAGTTCTGCGGTGGTCGCACAGCGTCCCGGTGCCCAAGCCTTGCTCGATGATGCCATCGATATCATCGACACTTATTTCTGGAGCGAAGAAGAAGGCGCGATGCGCGAGTCTTTCAATCGCGACTGGAGCGAAGAGGAGGCGTACCGGGGCGCCAACAGCAATATGCACGCCACCGAAGCTTTCCTCGCCCTGGCCGATGTCACCGATGACAACCGCTGGCTGAGCCGCGCCCAACGGATTGTCGAGCGCGTAATTCATGGCCACGCCGCCGCCAACGATTACCTGGTGATCGAGCATTTCGACCGCGCCTGGCAGCCACTGCGGGACTACAACCGCGACAATCCGGCCGACGGCTTCCGCCCCTACGGCACCACCCCGGGCCATGGTTTCGAGTGGGCGCGGCTGTTGCTGCACCTCGAAGCTTCGCGGGTGAGAGCCGGGATGCTCACGCCGGGCTGGCTGGTCACCGATGCGCAAAAACTGTTCGAGCACAATTGCCTCCATGGCTGGGACGTCGATGGCGCGCCGGGCATTGTCTACACCCTGGATTGGGGCAACAAAGCGGTGGTCCGCCATCGCCTGCACTGGACCCATTGTGAAGCCAGTGCCGCCGCCAGTGCGCTGCTCAAACGCACCGGTGAAGAGCAATACGAACACTGGTACCGACTGTTCTGGGAATTCTGTGACAGTCATTTCATCGACCGCGATGGCGGCAGCTGGCATCACGAACTCGACCCGCAAAACCGCCCGAGTGCCGATATCTGGCCCGGCAAGCCTGATCTTTACCATGCCTGGCAAGCCGTGCTGATTCCGCGCCTGGCGCTGGCGCCGAGCATGGCCACGGCGCTGGCGCAGCCGTCCCAGAGCGGTTCTATGTAACCATGCGGTGACATTCGCGCATCCCTTCGTTACCTGCGAGGGGATATCCCCTGTTTAGAATCTTATGCAGCGCAAGCAACAGACTTGCATGCATAACAACAAGAAAGGTGCTCCTAGATGAATGCGATTTCTCGCCTCGCTACTGTCATTTCTCTCGCTTCCCTGTCTGCGCTCCCCCTCAGTGTCCTGGCCGCCGAATCCAAAGGTTCCGTTGAAGTCGTTCACTGGTGGACTTCCGGTGGTGAAAAAGCAGCGGTCGATGTCCTGAAGGCTCAAGTCGAAAAAGACGGCTTCACCTGGAAGGACGGCGCGGTCGCCGGCGGTGGCGGTTCCACGGCCATGACCGTACTCAAGAGTCGCGCCGTAGCCGGCAACCCGCCGGGCGTTGCCCAGATCAAAGGCCCGGACATCCAGGAGTGGGGCAGCACTGGCCTGCTCAGCACCGACGCGTTGAAAGACGTTTCCAAGGCGGAAAACTGGGATGGCCTGCTGTCGAAGAAAGTCTCCGACACCGTGAAGTACGAAGGTGACTACGTCGCCGTGCCGGTGAACATCCACCGCGTCAACTGGCTGTGGATCAACCCTGAAGTGTTCAAGAAAGCCGGGATCGAAAAAGCCCCGACGACCCTCGAAGAATTCTATGCCGCCGGCGACAAGCTCAAGGCCGCCGGCTTCATAGCGCTCGCCCACGGCGGTCAGCCTTGGCAGGACAGCACCGTGTTCGAAGACGTGGTGCTCTCGGTCATGGGCGCCGACGGTTACAAGAAAGCCCTGGTCGACCTGGACCAGAAAACCCTGTCCGGCCCGGAGATGACCAAGTCGTTCGCCGAGCTGAAAAAAATCACCGGCTACATGGACCCGAACCGTGCCGGTCGTGACTGGAACATCGCCGCCGCCGACGTCATCAGTGGCAAGGCCGGCATGCAGATGATGGGCGACTGGGCGAAAAGCGAGTGGACCGCCGCGAAGAAAATCGCCGGCAAGGACTACCAGTGCGTAGCGTTCCCGGGCACCGAAAAAGCCTTCACCTACAACATCGATTCGATGGCGGTGTTCAAGCTCAAGGCCGATCGCAAGGGCGACATCGCTGCCCAGCAAGACCTGGCCAAGGTCGCGTTGGGTACCGACTTCCAGAAAGTCTTCAGCATGAACAAGGGTTCGATCCCGGTGCGTAACGACATGCTGAACGAAATGGACAAGCTCGGCTTCGACGAGTGTGCCCAGAAGTCGGCCAAGGACTTCATCGCGGACGACAAGACCGGCGGCCTGCAACCGAGCATGGCGCACAACATGGCCACCTCCCTGGCCGTGCAGGGCGCGATCTTCGACGTGGTCACCAACTTCATGAACGACAAGGACGCTGACCCGGCCAAGGCCAGCGCCCAACTGGCCTCGGCTGTCAAAGCTGCCCAGTAATCCCTGACACAGCCTGACCCGATGTGGGAGCGGGCTTGCTCGCGAATGCAGACCGACATTCAACATTGATGTCGACTGACACACCGCTTTCGCGAGCAAGCCCGCTCCCACAAGGGATCACTGCGTCGATTCATTTCTCTAAACCTGGATTATCCCGATGAGCTCTGTGGCGGTTTTCAGCAAAGCCTCACCGTTCGATGCGCTGCAACGCTGGCTACCCAAGTTGGTACTCGCGCCGAGCATGCTGATCGTGTTGGTTGGCTTCTACGGTTACATCATCTGGACGTTCATTCTGTCCTTCACCAACTCCAGCTTCATGCCGAGCTACAAGTGGGTCGGCCTGCAGCAATACATGCGCCTGATGGACAACGACCGCTGGTGGGTCGCGAGCAAGAACCTCGCGGTGTTCGGCGGCATGTTCATCGGCATCAGCCTGGTGCTGGGCGTGTTCCTCGCGGTGCTGCTGGACCAGCGCATTCGCAAGGAAGGCTTCATCCGCACCGTCTACCTGTACCCGATGGCGCTGTCGATGATCGTCACCGGTACCGCGTGGAAATGGCTGCTCAACCCGGGCCTGGGCCTGGACAAGATGCTGCGCGACTGGGGCTGGGAAGGCTTCCGTCTCGACTGGCTGGTGGATCAGGATCGCGTGGTGTACTGCCTGGTGATCGCCGCCGTGTGGCAAGCCTCCGGGTTTGTCATGGCGATGTTCCTCGCCGGCCTGCGCGGTGTCGATCAATCGATCATCCGTGCTGCGCAAGTCGATGGCGCGAGCCTGCCGACCATCTACCTGAAGATCGTCCTGCCGAGCCTGCGCCCGGTGTTCTTCAGTGCCTTCATGATCCTGGCGCACATCGCCATCAAGAGCTTCGACCTGGTCGCGGCGATGACTGCGGGCGGTCCGGGTTACTCCTCCGACCTGCCGGCGATGTTCATGTATTCCTTCACCTTCAGCCGTGGCCAGATGGGCATCGGTTCGGCCAGCGCCATGCTGATGCTCGGCGCCGTGCTGACCATCCTCGTGCCGTACCTGTACTCCGAGCTGCGAGGCAAACGCCATGACTAATCAACTCGGAAAATCGGGTATCAGTTTCAGCCGCATCGCGATCTACGCAACTCTGTTGCTGGCGGCAGCGGTGTACTTGATCCCGTTGGTGGTAATGCTGCTGACCAGCTTCAAATCCCCGGAAGACATCCGTACCGGCAACCTGCTGAGCTGGCCGACCGTGATCGACGGCATTGGCTGGATCAAGGCCTGGGACGTGGTCGGCGGCTACTTCTGGAACTCGGTGAAGATCACCGTGCCGGCGGTGCTGATCTCCACGTTCATCGGGGCCATGAACGGCTACGTGCTGTCGATGTGGCGCTTCCGTGGTTCGCAACTGTTCTTCGGCCTGTTGCTGTTCGGCTGCTTCCTGCCGTTCCAGACCGTGCTGCTGCCAGCCTCGTTCACCCTCGGCAAGTTCGGCCTGGCCAACACCACCACTGGCCTGGTGCTGGTGCACGTGGTCTACGGCCTGGCGTTCACCACGCTGTTCTTCCGCAACTACTACGTGAGCATTCCGGATGCGCTGGTCAAGGCCGCACGGCTCGATGGCGCGGGCTTCTTCACGATCTTCCTGAAGATCCTGCTGCCGATGTCGATCCCGATCGTGATGGTCTGCCTGATCTGGCAGTTCACCCAGATCTGGAATGACTTCCTGTTCGGCGTGGTGTTCGCCAGTGGCGACGCCCAGCCAATTACCGTGGCCCTGAACAACCTGGTCAACACCAGCACCGGGGCCAAGGAATACAACGTTGATATGGCCGCCGCGATGATCGCCGGGCTGCCGACACTGCTGGTCTACATATTCGCTGGCAAGTATTTCCTGCGCGGGCTGACGTCCGGCGCGGTCAAGGGGTAGAACATGGCAACTCTCGAATTACGCAACGTCAACAAGACCTACGGCCCCGGTTTGCCGGACACCCTGAAAAACATCGAACTGAAAATCGATGACGGTGAGTTCCTGATCCTGGTCGGCCCGTCGGGCTGCGGCAAGTCGACCTTGATGAACTGCATCGCCGGCCTTGAAACCATCAGCGGTGGCGCGATCCTGGTGGACGACGCCGACATCAGCGGCATGAGCCCCAAGGATCGCGACATCGCCATGGTGTTCCAGTCCTACGCGCTGTACCCGACCATGAGCGTGCGCGACAACATCGCCTTCGGCCTGAAGATCCGCAAAATGCCGACTGCCGAAATCGACGAAGAAGTCGCTCGGGTTTCCAAGCTGTTGCAGATCGAACACCTGCTCAGCCGCAAGCCCGGCCAACTCTCCGGCGGCCAGCAACAGCGCGTGGCGATGGGCCGTGCCCTGGCGCGGCGACCGAAGATTTATCTGTTCGACGAACCGTTGTCCAACCTCGACGCCAAGCTACGGGTCGAGATGCGCACCGAAATGAAACTGATGCACCAACGCCTGAAAACCACCACGGTCTACGTGACCCACGACCAGATCGAAGCCATGACCCTGGGCGACAAAGTGGCGGTGATGAAGGACGGGATCATCCAGCAGTTCGGTACGCCGAAGGACATCTACAACAACCCGGCCAACCTGTTCGTGGCGAGCTTCATCGGTTCGCCGCCGATGAACTTCATCCCGCTGCGCTTGCAGCGCAAGGACGGTCGTCTGCTGGCGCTGCTCGACAGCGGCCAGGCCCGTTGCGAATTGCCGCTGGGCATGCAGGATGCCGGTCTTGAAGACCGCGAAGTGATCCTCGGCATCCGCCCTGAGCAGATCATTCTGGCCAACGGCGAAGCAAACGGGTTGCCGACCATTCGCGCCGAAGTCCAGGTCACCGAACCGACCGGGCCCGACACCCTGGTCTTCGTCAATCTCAACGACACCAAGGTCTGCTGCCGCCTGGCGCCGGACGTGGCGCCGGCCGTGGGCGAGACCCTGACCCTGCAATTCGATCCGGCGAAAGTGCTGCTGTTCGATGCCAAGACCGGGGAGCGTTTGGGGGTTGCCGGCGTGCCGAAAGCCGAGGCGCATGCTGACAACGTGGCGCAATTCAAAGGTCGCTGAAGAACAAGAAATGTGGGAGCGGGCTTGCTCGCGAATGCGTACTGACATTCAACAACTATGTCGACTGATACACCGCTTTCGCGAGCAAGCCCGCTCCCACAGGGGGGACATGTGGCGGATGGATTGTTATCCGTCGCAACTGATGTAACCGCGTTAAAGAAGAAAAGTTAATAACAATAAAACGAGGAAGTAGGGATGAAGATGAAGAACAAGGCCCGGTTGATCTGCCAGGTTTCAGCAGCGGCAGCACTGGTTCTGGCCGGCAATGCGATGGCCGATGAAGCGTTCAGCTCCGACTCCAGGTGGATGACGGGCGATTGGGGTGGCGAGCGTACCAAGCTGATCGAGCAAGGCATCGACATCAAGATGGACTACGTCGGTGAAGTCGGCGGCAACCTCCATGGCGGCTTCAATGATGACAAGACCGCGCGCTACGCCGACCAGTTTGGCCTGGGCGCGGCGCTGGACCTGGAGAAGCTGTTTGGCTGGGATAACACCCAAGCCAAGATCCAGCTCACCAACCGTAACGGTGAGAACATCTCCAACGACCGTATCGGCGATCCGCGTGCCGGCACCTTGAGTTCCTCCCAGGAAGTCTATGGTCGTGGCCACATGGTCCGTCTGACCCAGTTGTGGATTCAGCACCAGTTCTTCGACAACAAGCTGGACGTCAAGGCCGGTTACTTCGGTGAAGGTGAAGACTTCAACACCTTCCCGTGCGAGTTCCAGAACCTGGCGTTCTGCGGATCCCAGGTGGGTAACTGGGCCACCAACATCTGGTACAACTGGCCGGTCAGCCAGGCGGCGATCCGTGTGAAGTACAACATCAATGACGAGCTCTACGCTCAGATTGGCGCGTACAACCAGAACACGTCGCAACTGGAGCACGGTAACGGCTTCAAGCTCAGCGGCAGTGGCACCAATGGCACCGTCCTGCCGGTCGAGCTGGTCTGGTCGCCGAAGGTCAACAACCTGCCGGGTGAATACCGTGTCGGTTACTACAAAAGTACCTCTGATGCCGACGACGTTCTCAAGGACGACAACGGCCAGAACGCAGCGACCACCGGCAACCCTTATCGCGTCCACGATAGCAAGCATGGCTACTGGTTCGTCGCGCAGCAGCAACTGACCAGCCACAATGGCGATGCTTCCCGTGGTCTGAACATCGCGGCCAACGCAACGTTCCACGACAAAGACACCAACTTCATCGACAACTACCAGTCGCTGATGTTCGTGTACAAGGGCCCGTTCGACGCGCGTCCGAAGGATGACGTGGGCATCGGTTTCGCCCGTATCCATGTCAACGATGACGTGAAGAAAAACGCTGAACTGACCAACGCGGCCAACGGTGTTTCGGAATACGACAATCCGCTGTTCTCGCCCATTCGTGAAACCGAATACAACTACGAGATCAACTACGGCTTCCACGTGACCAACTGGCTGACCGTACGTCCCAACCTGCAATACGTCACTCATCCGGGTGGTGTGGATGAAGTCGACAACGCGCTGGTGGCCGGCCTGAAAATTCAGTCGGTGTTCTAACGCTGTTGCGATAAGCTCTCCTCAATGTGCGCATTTTTGCGGACAGCCCTGGCTGTCCGTTTTTTTTTGTGTGGCGAGGGGGCTCGCCCCCGTTGGACTGCGCAGCAGTCCCTTTTTGGGGCCGCTTCGCGACCCAACGGGGTGATGCGGCATTCCGACAAGCCCCCTCGCCACAAAAAGCGCTCTACAGGATTGTGAGAATGTTGAGTACACCCATGTTTTTCAGGACCGTGGCACATGCTTGAGCATCCGCTACAACGCTTCTTCAAATCCTTGCGCGAACGACCGGTGTTCGCGTGGGAGCGCTATCAGACGCGCGATGTGCTGGTGATCGATCATCCGCTGTGTCAGGCGGTGTTCAGTCGTCAGGGCGCGCAGTTGTTGCACTTCCAGCCCAAGGGCCAGAAACCCTGGCTGTGGTGCGCGGCAAAGTGGCCGCAGGTCGGCGCCATTCGCGGCGGCGTGCCGGTGTGTTGGCCGTGGTATGGCCGGCATCCGAGCGAAAACGCCTGGCCGTCCCATGGCTGGGCGCGGTTGCTCGACTGGAAGCTGCTCGACAGCAACAGTGACGACGATGGCGTGCGATTGCACTGGCAACTGAAGTTGTGCGACTGGCAGGTGGACCTGCACGCGCACCTGGGTGAGCGCATGGAACTGCGTCTGAGCACCGAGCATCAGGACGACATGCCGTGCCAGTTGAGCCAGGCTTTGCACGCTTACTGGCGTATTGGCGATGTCAGTGAGATAGCGCTGTCTGGACTCGAAGGCGCGCAGGGTTACGATCAGTTGAGCCGACAGGTTTGTCAGCAGGAAGGCGAGTTACGCGTTGATGGCGGGTGTCAGCGGGTGTTCCAGCACGACGGCGAATTGCAGTTGAACGACCATGCCTGGCAGCGGGCGTTGTGCATCGACACTGGCGAAACGGCAGACACCGTGGTTTGGCATCCTGGTTCACGTCCGTTGCTCGGCGTGACCTGGAACGAGATATCCGAATTCGTTTGCGTAGAGGCCGCAAGCGGCGGTACCGACAGCCTGTGCCTGAAACCAGGGGAGCGGGCGCATTTGAGTTTGCAGGCGCGGGTGGGGGCTTGATTCTGCGGTGTTGCTGCTGGCCCCTTCGCGAGCATGCCCGCTCCCACATTCGACCACATTCCAACTGAAGGAATCTGGTCACCTGTGGGAGCAGGCTTGCTCGCGAAGGCGTCCTTTCAAGCAGTAAAGATTCAGGATCGGTCAGTTGAACTCATCTCCCACCGGATACCGGCTGGCATTCAAGCTTTCCTTGATCTTGCGCAAATGCGGCTGGAAGTCCACGCCACGGCGCAAGGTCATGCCGGTGGCGAGTACGTCCAGCACGGTCAGCTGGATGATCCGCGACGTCATCGGCATGTAGATGTCGGTGTCTTCCGGCAGCGGAATGTTCAGGCTCAGGGTGCTGGCCTTGGCCAGTGGCGAGTTCTCGGCGGTCAGGCCAAGCACCGAGGCGCCGTTTTCCCGGGCGATGCGCGCCACTTCCACCAGTTCGCGGGTGCGACCGGTGTAGGAAATGATCACGAACAGCTCGCCGGTATGGGCCACCGAGGCAATCATGCGCTGCATCAGCACATCCGCGTGGGCCGTGACGGCGAGGTTGAAACGGAAGAACTTGTGCTGCGCATCCAGTGCCACCGGTGCCGAGGCGCCGAGGCCGAAGAAGTGGATCTGCCGGGCCTGAATCAGCAGGTCGACGGCGCGACTGATCAGGTTCGGGTCCAGTGCCTGGCAAGCGCTGTCCAGTGAGGCGATGGCGCTGCCGAAGATCTTCTGGGTGTAGGCCTCCGGATTGTCATCGGCCTCCACCGCACGGCTGACATAGGCGGCGCCACTGGCCAGGCTCTGGGCCAGTTGCAGTTTGAGCTCGGGGTAGCCGCTGACGCCGAACGAACGGCAGAAACGGTTGACCGTCGGCTCGCTGACCGAGGCGGCCTGGGCGAGGGCGGCGATGCTGAAGCGGGTGGCCTGCTGCGGGTTGAGCAGGATCACCTCGGCGACTTTGCGTTCGGCCTTGTTCAGCTCTTCAAGGCGATTCTGGATTTGCTCCAGTAAATTTCGCACGCGGTCCATATAAGTATCCTTTACACCTGCGCCAACAAGCGCGCGGCTAATGCAAAAAGGGCCTTTGGTGAGGCCCGTAACGGTGGCCTATCCTACTGATGGCTCCGACCGACCACCACTCGGAATCTGTATTTTGCGAAAATGTTGTGGTTATTACTACATTTTCCCTTGAGTGATGCCTTGAAAAAAGGTATTTGTAGCTTAACTTGATAAAAGAACAAACATCATGCTCTCGATTACGGTTGAACCGTGCACCTTTGCCTTGTTCGGCGCCCTTGGCGACCTGGCCTTGCGCAAGCTGTTTCCTGCCCTCTATCAACTCGACGGCGCCGGCCTGTTGCACGAGGATACGCGGATCATCGCGCTGGCCCGTGAGCCGGGCAGCGAGCAGGAACACCTGGCGTTCATCACCTCCGAGCTGCGCCGCTATGTCGGTGCCAAAGAGCTGGACGAAGCCGTGGTCGAGCGTTTTCTGGCGCGCCTGAACTACCTGCACGTCGACTTCCTCAACCCCGATGATTATGTGGCCCTGGCCGAATCCGCCGGCAGTTCGCAGCGTGTCATCGCCTACTTTGCGACCCCTGCCGCCGTGTATGGCGCGATTTGCGAGAACCTGGCCAAGGTCGGCCTGGCGCAAAACACCCGTGTGGTGCTGGAAAAACCCATCGGTTCGGATCTGGAATCCTCGCGCAAGGTCAACGACGCCGTGGCGCAGTTCTTCCCGGAGAACCGCACCTACCGCATCGACCACTATCTGGGTAAAGAGACCGTCCAGAACCTGATCGCCCTGCGTTTCGCCAACAGCCTGTTCGAAACCCAGTGGAACCAGAATTACATTTCCCACGTGGAAATCACCGTGGCCGAGAAGGTCGGTATCGAAGGCCGCTGGGGTTACTTCGACAAGGCCGGCCAGCTGCGGGACATGATCCAGAATCACCTGCTGCAACTGCTCTGCCTGATCGCCATGGACCCGCCGGCCGACCTGTCCGCCGACAGCATCCGCGACGAGAAGGTCAAAGTGCTCAAGGCCCTGGCGCCGATCAGCCCGGAAGGCCTGACCACTCAAGTGGTGCGCGGCCAGTACATCGCCGGCTACAGCGAAGGCAAGGCAGTACCGGGGTACCTGGAAGAACCCAATTCCAACACCCAGAGCGACACCGAAACCTTTGTCGCCCTGCGTGCCGACATCCGCAACTGGCGCTGGGCCGGCGTGCCGTTCTACCTGCGTACCGGCAAGCGCATGCCGCAGAAGCTGTCGCAGATCGTCATCCACTTCAAGGAACCGTCGCACTACATCTTCGCTCCCGAGCAGCGCCTGCAAATCAGCAACAAGCTGATTATCCGCCTGCAACCGGACGAAGGCATTTCCTTGCGTGTCATGACCAAAGATCAAGGCCTGGACAAGGGCATGCAGCTGCGCAGCGGTCCGTTGCAGCTGAATTTTTCCGACACCTGGAGCAGCGCACGGATTCCCGATGCCTACGAGCGGTTGTTGCTGGAAGTGATGCGCGGCAATCAGAACCTGTTTGTCCGTAAAGATGAAATCGAAGCCGCGTGGAAGTGGTGTGACCAGTTGATCGCCGGGTGGAAAAAATCCGGTGATGCGCCCAAGCCGTACGCGGCCGGGTCCTGGGGGCCGATGAGCTCCATTGCACTGATCACGCGGGACGGGAGGTCGTGGTATGGCGATATCTGATTTGAAACTGCCGCAGGGCGTCAGCGCCCATGCATACAAGAGCCCGGTGCTGCTGGCTGAAAGCCTGGCACTGAACGTGGCGAAACAACTGAGCGACGCGATCGACGCCCAGGGCACTGCGACCCTGGTGGTGTCCGGTGGCCGCAGCCCGGTGGCGTTTTTCCAGCACCTGGCCAAGCAGGCGCTGGACTGGTCGAGCGTGGTGATCAGCCTGGCCGACGAGCGCTGGGTGCCGGTCGAACACGCCGACAGCAACGCCGGCCTGATCAAGCGTTACCTGCTGCAAGGCCAGGCGGCCAAGGCGCAGTTCCTGAGCCTGTACAGCGCCAGCGCCAACCTGGAACAGGCGGCCGAGCAGGCCGACCGCTTGCTGTCGGAGTTGCCGGTGATCGACGTGCTGATCCTCGGTATGGGCGATGACGGCCACACCGCATCGCTGTTTCCCAACAGCCCGAACCTTGCCGAGGCATTACAGGTCGATGGCGTTCGTCGTTGCTGGCCGATGCTGGCGCCGACCGTGCCGCATCAGCGCCTGACCATGAGCCGCGCGCTGCTGGCTTCGGCCAAACATAAAATTCTGTCGATCTCCGGTCAGTCCAAGCTGACCACCCTGAGTTTCGCGCTGGCCGGTGACGATGTCGCCGAAATGCCGGTGCGCGCGTTTCTGCAACCCACGTTAGAGATTTACTGGTGCCCATGAGCCAAGGAACAGCCGCTATGACAAACCCATCCCCGACCGTTTCCATGGCGGACAAAGTTGCCCTGATCGACAGTATTTGCGCGAAAGCGCGGATTCTGCCGGTGATCACCATTGCCCGCGAGCAGGACGTTCTGCCGTTGGCCGACGCCCTCGCGGCCGGTGGCCTGACGGCCCTGGAAGTGACCCTGCGTTCGCAATTCGGCCTCAAGGCCATCCAGATTCTGCGTGAGCAGCGTCCGGAGCTGGTGACCGGTGCCGGCACCGTGCTGGATCGCCACATGCTGGCGGCGGCGGAAGCGGCCGGCTCGCAATTCATCGTCACGCCGGGTATCACCCGCGACCTGCTGGAAGCCAGCGTCGCCAGCCCGATTCCACTGTTGCCAGGCATCAGCAATGCCTCGGGCATCATGGAAGGCTACGGCCTGGGTTATCGCCGCTTCAAGCTATTCCCGGCCGAAGTCAGCGGCGGCGTCGCGGCCATCAAGGCTCTGGGCGGCCCGTTCGGCGAAGTGAAATTCTGCCCGACCGGCGGCGTGGGACCTGCCAATATCAAGAGCTACATGGCATTGAAAAACGTCATGTGCGTGGGCGGTAGCTGGATGCTTGATCCGGAGTGGATCAAGAACGGCGACTGGGCCCGCATTCAGGAATGCACCGCCGAGGCTTTGGCGCTGCTGGACTGATCGCTTCACCCTACACCTCGTTGTGTGTTCTACGGCTTTACGGTGCGCTTGGTCGGTGCACCGTTTTTTTTTGCCCGGAACAAACAGGTACGACTCGAAACCTGTGGGAGCGGGCTTGCTCGCGAAGGCAGCGTGTCAGGCAACAATCATGTCGACTGATACTCCCCCTTCGCGAGCAAGCCCGCTCCCACAGGGACAAGGACATCATGCGATACATAGTTACCGCATAACGAAAATCGACCGGTGCTAGCCTGCGTTCATCTTATGGAAGAGAGAACGTCATGGACGCTACCACCTCAGCTGCACCCCCGGCACCGGTCTACCTGCTGTCTCCCGAACAGATTGCCGGCCCGTATTTCCGCAACCCCAAACTGATCCGCAGAAACATCAGCGAAGGCGCCGAAGGCGTTCCGTTGGTGCTGCGGCTGACCATTGTCGATGCCATGACCGGCGAGCCGGTCCCCGATGCGCTGGTGGATATCTGGCACTGCAATGCCCGCGGTGCCTATTCGGGCTGGAGCAAGATCAACCCGGACGTCGAGGTCGATACCGGTGATATCGGCGCCGTCCCGCGCACCGATGACGATACCTATCTGCGCGGCGGGCAGTTCACCGACAAGTCGGGCGTCGTGCGCTTCACCACGATCTATCCCGGTTTTTACGCCGGTCGCGCATTGCACATTCACGTCGCCGTGCGCATCACGGCCGGCAACAACTATCTGCAAGAACGGCATGTCGCCTGGGTCGGGCAGCTTTATCTGCCTGAGGTGGCCTCTCGTTCGGTGCTCGGTAGCCGACCGTACAGCGGCCGAACAGTGCCGGTACTGACCAACGCCCAGGACTATTTTTATTCAACCATGGGCGGTGAAAAATCGACCTTGAGTGTGCACACCCTGGGGCGGGATTCGGCTGAAGACGGCTACTTCGGGCAGATGACCATCGGCATCGACACCTTCGCCGTGTCGACACAGATCAAACCCGAGGACTTTGACAAGTACACCGTCTGAGGTCAGCCCAGTTCGGTCAGCGCCCTGACCAGCACATCCATGTCGGCCGCGGTGGTGGTAAGCCCCGGTGTAATGCGGATGCACGGACCGCATGCCGCGCCACTGCGGGTCACGGTGAACAGGTTGTATTCATTGAGCAGGCGCTCGACCATGGTTTGCTGGTCGGCATGCCGGGTAAAGCGCATTGAGGTAATGCCGCAATACAGGCGTGGGTCATCCGGGGTCAGGACTTCGACGCCCGGCAACTGCCGCGCCGCAGCGACCCAGCGGTTGCGCAGATAATTGAGCCGCGCGCCCTTGGCCGCGGCACCGCCCATCGCCCAATGTTCTTCGAGCACCAGCGGCAGGGTCATCAGCGCCGGGATGTTGGGGGTGCTGTACGAGGTACGGGCGCGAATGTCAGTGGGCGGAAAATGCATCTCGCCCATGTCCGGGTCGATGTCGGCCAGGCGTTCGGGTGCGATGTAGATAAAACCGAGCGTCAGCGGTGCGCCGATCCACTTGTGCAGATTGAAGCCGGCGAAGGCGATACCGAGCTCGGTCAGGTCGAATTCAAACTGGCCGAGGGCATGGGCGCCGTCGAGGATGACGTCGATGCCCTGTTCCTTCGCAGCGGCTGCAATCGCCTGCACCGGCATCACCAGGCCCGTGCGATGGGTGACGTGGGTCAGGGCCATCAGCTTCAGCCGCGGATAGCGCGCGAAGGCTTCCCGATAGGTATTGAGCAAGCTGTCGAAGGTTGCCGGGTGTGCGTGTTCGATCTCGATCACTTCGACACCGCGATTACGCGTCAGCCAACGCATGGCGCCTTTGACCGTGTCGTATTCCAGATCGCAAACCAGTACCTGGTCGCCGGGCTGCAGCCGGTTGTAGTTGCGGATCAGCGACTGCAAACCTTCCGAGGCGTTACGGGTCAGGGCGATGCTGTCGGCGGGTACGCCAATCAACCTGGCCAGTTGCGCGCGGATCTTCAGGCTGTCGCCCTGTTCGAAACGCTGGCGCACGTACACCGAATTGCTGCGGTTGATCAGTTCGATGTTGCGCTGGTATTCCTCGACCACCGTGCGTGACATGCGTGCGAAGTAACCGTTCTCCAGGTTGAGCGGGCCGGGTTCGACATCGTAGCGGTCGGCAAAGGTTCGCCAGAAAGCTTCATCACGGGCGCGGCGGGTGTTGTCGGGCATGGGGTACTCGGTAGGTGATTCAGTGGCGCGGGGCCGGCTTGCCGTGTTTGGCGCGCAGCGGTTCGAGCAAGTCCGACAAACCGTTGTGATCGATCTCCTGCATCAGGGCCAGCAGGCCGCCCAACTCGCCATGGGGGAAACCCTCCCGGGCGAACCAGTTCAGGTAAGGGCCGGGCAGGTCGGCAATGATTCGACCCTTGTATTTGCCGAAAGGCATTTCACGGGTGATCAGCAGTTCGAGCTTTTCAGGGTTCATCGATCGGTCGTCTTGATTCAGTCAGTCTGGAAAATACAGGCATTCTGCATGCAGGCCAAATGACAGATCATGCAAATAAAACGGATACAGATTTTTTGATAATGGATAACTATTTGAAAAGTAAAGAATAGTTAGACAATTCCGAGCTGGCATGCAGAGTGCAACGTTCCTTGCACCGTTCATCCGTCGTAAGGAATTGAAAAATGACCGACATCAAAAAAGAAGCGATTTCTGTACTCAACGACCTGATTGAAACCAGCAAGGACGGTCAGGCCGGGTTCAAGACATGCGCTGAAGACATCAAGCACCCTGAACTCAAAACCCTGTTCATCAATCGTGCGAGCGATTGTGGTACGGCCGCTGCGGAGTTGCAGTCTGCCGTGCGTTCACTGGGTGGCGATCCGGAAACTTCCACCAGTGTCAGCGGCGACTTGCACCGTCGCTGGGTCGACGTGAAGTCGATGTTCACCGGCAAGGGCGAGGAGGCCGTGCTCAATGAAGCCGAGCGCGGTGAAGACCATGCGTTGAAGGCTTACCGCGACGCCATGGAGAAAATCAACAAGCACAATCTGGTGGGCATTCGCGACCTGGTTGAGCGTCAGTACCACGGCGTGCAGCGTAACCACGATCAGGTCAAGGCCCTGCGCAACCAGGCGCGTGCACGTTCGTAAGCCAAACCGGTAGATCCTGTGGGAGCGGGCTTGCTCGCGAAAGCGATCTGCCAGTCGCCATTAATAGTGACTGACACGCCGCCTTCGCGAGCAAGCCCGCTCCCACAATTATTATGCGGTGAATCAGCCGATGCTGATTGCCGGCAGTGTGGTCAACGTCACACTCTGTTGCTTGCGTGGCGCGAGGATTTCCGCCTCGCCATCCACCACCAGTTCATCGCGCTGGTTGAACACGCGAGTGGCGATGCGCACGCGAAACTTCGGCAGTTTTTCCAGGATTTCCAGGCGCACGGTCAGGGTGTCGCCGATCTTCACCGGTTTCTGAAAGCTCATTTGCTGGCCGATGTAGATGGTCCCCGGGCCAGGCAGCTCGCAGGCGACCGCCGCGCTGATCAACGCGCCGCTGAACATGCCGTGGGCGATGCGCTCCTTGAACATGGTGCTGGCGGCGTATTCGGCATCCAGGTGTACCGGGTTGTGGTCGCCGGACATCGCAGCGAACAGCTGGATGTCGCGCTCTTCGACCGTCTTGCTGAAACTGGCGGTCTGGCCGACTTCGAGGGCTTCGTAAGGGGTGTTGGTAACCTGGGTCATCTGTCTCAATTCCTGTGACGAATTAAAAAATTCACAAAAAAAATCTATTCGGACCGGTGCGGCCGAGGAGCGCTCAAGGCCTGTGCGATCCAGTTCAGCACATCGGCGATGATTTCATCGCGGTTGCTCTCGTTGAACAGTTCGTGCCGCGCCTGTGGGTAAACGGTCAGTTGCAGGTGCTGGCTGCCGGCCGCCCGCAGCGCGTCGGCCAGATCCTTGAGACGTTTGCCTTCGCTCACCGGATCACATTCGCCGCCAATCACCAGCAGCGGCAGGCCCGGGTCGATCTGGGCGAGATTGGACGCTTTGCTGATTTGCTGCAAGCCGCCGAGCAAGTCGATCCACAGTTGATTGGTGCAACGGAAACCGCAGAGCGGGTCGTTGACGTACAGATCGACCTGCGCCGGATCACGGCTGAGCCAGTCGAACGGTGTGCGTGCCGGCTTGAATTTGTTGTTGAACGAGCCGAACGACAGCCATTCGATCAATGCGCTGCGTCCTGTGCGGCCCTGGCGCAGTCGTTCGAGACGGGCGATTTGCCGTGCCGCGCGATAAAGCGCCACAGGCTGGAAGTTCGAGCCGCTGAGGATTGCCCCGTGCAGGCTGGCACTGTGGTGCAGCAGATAGGCCTGGGCGATGTAACTGCCCATGCTGTGACCGAGCAGCACGATCGGGACGCCAGGGTGCTGCTGGCCGATGTGCTGGTTGAGGCTGGCCAGGTCGCTCACGACCTTGCACCAGCCATCGTCATCGGCGAAATGCCCGAGTGTCCCGTTTTCGGCAGTTTTGCCATGTCCACGCAGGTCCGGCGCACACACGCCATAGCCCTGGTCACAGAGCTTTTGCGCAAGGGGGCCATAGCGACCGCTGTGTTCGGCCATGCCGTGGGCCAGCAGAATCATTGCCTTGAGGCTGCCCTCGGGTAGCCACTGGTTGACGAAGAGGCGGCTGTGGTCGCTCGTGGTCAGCCAGAAAGTGTCATGGATCATGGCGGTTCCTTTGCATGAGGCTGCCTGGTCGCAAACAGCTCGTTGCAGTTTATAGCGCATCCTTGGCCGGGCGTCTGATCAGCCTACGCCACGGCAAGAAGATTCATACGGTCAATGACGGCCGTGGGCATATTTGCCTGCTACGTCATAACTGCTAGTGTCCGTGAAGCTCCGCTTTTTGCATTTTTTTTGAAAAATGACAGAAAAGTGGCCCCGGATAGATTCAGGTCAAAGAGGACAAGAACAATGCAACCTGATTTCTGGAATGACAAACGCCCGGCCGGTGTACCCCTGGATATCGATCTGGGAGCCTACAAGTCGGTGATCGAGGTGTTCGAGCGTTCCTGCAAGAAGTTTGCTGACCGCCCGGCGTTCAGCAACATGGGCGTGACCCTGACCTACGCCGAGCTGGAGCGCCAGAGCGCTGCCTTCGCCGGCTACCTGCAAGCCCACACCGACCTGGTGGCGGGGGACCGCATCGCGGTGCAGATGCCCAACGTCCTGCATTACCCGATTGCCGTGTTCGGTGCCTTGCGCGCCGGGTTGATCGTGGTCAACACCAATCCGCTGTATACCGCGCGGGAAATGCGCCATCAGTTCAAGGACTCCGGTGCCCGGGCGCTGGTGTACCTGAACATGTTCGGGCAGAAAGTCCAGGAAGTACTCTCCGACACCGATATCCAGTACCTGATCGAAGCGAAGATGGGCGACCTGATGCCCACCGCCAAGGGGTGGCTGGTCAACACGGTGGTGAGCAAGGTCAAGAAGATGGTCCCGGACTATTCCTTGCCCCAGGCCGTTTCCTTCAAGAGTGCGCTGCGCATGGGCCGTGGCCTGGGCATCAAGCCGTTGAAGGTCGGCCTCGACGACATCGCCGTGCTGCAATACACCGGCGGCACCACGGGCCTGGCCAAGGGCGCGATGCTGACCCACGGCAACCTGGTGGCGAACATGCAGCAGGCACGGGCCTGCCTCAGCCAGTCGGCCAGCGACGGGCAACCGCTGCTGCGCGAAGGCCAGGAAGTGATGATCGCGCCGCTGCCGCTGTACCACATCTATGCCTTCACAGCGAACTGCATGTGCATGATGGTGACGGGCAACCACAACGTGTTGATCACCAACCCACGGGACATCGCCGGCTTCATCAAGGAACTGAAGAACTGGCGGTTCTCGGCGTTGCTGGGGCTGAACACATTGTTCGTTGCGCTGATGGATCATCCGGACTTCAAGACCCTGGACTTCTCCAGCCTCAAGCTCACCAACTCCGGCGGCACTGCGCTGGTCAAGGCCACCGCCGAGCGTTGGGAACAACTGACCGGTTGCCGCATCACCGAAGGTTACGGCCTGACCGAAACTTCGCCGGTGGCCTGCACCAACCCCTATGGCGACCAGTCGCGGATCGGCACGGTCGGCCTGCCGGTGCCAGGCACCACGCTGAAAGTCATCAATGATGACGGTGTCGAACAACCGTTGGGCGAACGCGGCGAGCTGTGCATCAAGGGCCCGCAGATCATGAAGGGCTACTGGCAGAAACCTGATGCCACGGCCGAGGTGCTGGATGCCGAGGGTTGGTTCAAGTCCGGTGACATTGCGGTGATCGACCCGGATGGCTTCGTGCGCATCGTTGACCGCAAGAAGGACATGATCATTGTTTCGGGCTTCAATGTGTACCCGAACGAAATCGAAGACGTCGTGATGGCTCACCCGAATGTCGCCAACTGTGCGGTCATCGGTGTGCCCGACGAGCGGTCGGGGGAGGCGGTGAAGCTGTTTGTGGTGGCCCGTGAAGCAGGGGTCAGCCTTGAAGAGCTGAAGGCTTATTGCAAGGAGAACTTCACGGCGTACAAGGTACCCAAGCACATCGTGCTGCGGGAGTCCCTGCCGATGACGCCGGTGGGCAAGATCCTGCGACGGGAGTTGCGTGATATCGCCTGATCGGTGAATGGCCGATCCTTGTAGGAGCGAGCTAGCTCGCGATGGACGTCAAGATAACGCGCGCTGTCTGAATAATCGCGTTGCCCGGACGTTTTTCGCGAGCAAGCTCGCTCCTACAGGTTTAAGCGAAAGCCCCGGATTTCGGGGCTTTCAGAGGTGTATAGAATTTTTGCTCTAAAATGACCAATCGCTAGTCTTGAGTCACAAATGTGACCGTAGAGGCCGCTTTTGGCTCTAGTCGACCCTTGGCAAAGCTGCTACTCTCGGCGCGCTTTGTGACTTCTCGGCCTTCTATCAGCCAGATTCACCAATGACCAAACACCAATAATAATCGCATCAAATGCGGTGCTGAATTCGCGTTGCTGAGGAGTGGGCTTCCATGATCGAAGACTTTTGGAAGGATAAGTACCCAGCTGGGATTGCTGCCGACATCAATCCCGACGAGTATCCGAATATTCAGGCAGTGTTGAAGCAATCCTGCCAACGCTTCGCCAACAAGCCGGCATTCAGCAACCTGGGCAAGACACTCACCTACGGTGAGCTGTACGAATTGTCCGGTGCGTTTGCCGCTTACCTGCAACAGCATACCGATTTGCAACCCGGCGATCGAATCGCCGTGCAACTGCCCAACGTGTTGCAGTACCCGGTAGCCGTCTTCGGTGCAATCCGCGCCGGGCTGATCGTGGTCAACACCAACCCGCTCTACACTGCGCGGGAAATGGAACACCAATTCAACGACTCCGGTGCCAAGGCCCTGGTCTGCCTGGCCAATATGGCGCACCTGGCGGAAACCGTGGTGCCGAAAACCGGCGTCAAGCACGTGATCGTCACCGAAGTCGCCGACCTGCTGCCGCCACTCAAGCGTCTGCTGATCAACAGCGTCATCAAGTACGTGAAGAAGATGGTGCCGGCCTATCACTTGCCCAAGGCCGTCAAGTTCAACGACGTGCTGAGCAAAGGCCTGGGCCAGCCAGTGGCGGAAGCCAACCCGGCCAGTGGTGACGTCGCGGTACTGCAATACACCGGCGGCACCACCGGCGTGGCCAAGGGCGCGATGCTGACCCACCGCAACCTGGTGGCGAACATGCTGCAGTGCAAGGCGCTGATGGGCTCCAACCTCAATGAAGGTTGCGAGATCCTGATCACGCCGCTGCCGCTGTACCACATCTATGCGTTCACCTTTCACTGCATGGCAATGATGCTGGCGGGCAACCACAACATCCTGATCAGCAACCCGCGCGATCTGCCGGCGATGGTCAAGGAACTGTCGAAGTGGAAGTTCAGCGGCTTCGTTGGCCTGAACACGCTGTTCGTGGCCCTGTGCAACAACGAAGGCTTCCGCAAGCTGGACTTCTCCGCGCTGAAAGTCACCTTGTCGGGGGGCATGGCCCTGCAACTGGCCGCGGCCGAACGCTGGAAAGCGGTGACCGGTTGCGCCATCTGCGAAGGCTACGGCATGACCGAAACCAGCCCGGTGGCGACGGTGAACCCGATCCAGCACATCCAGGTCGGCACCATTGGCATTCCGGTACCGTCGACCCTGTGCAAAATCATCAATGATGCCGGTGTCGAGCAGCCGCTGGGCGAAATCGGCGAGCTGTGCGTGAAGGGGCCGCAGGTCATGAAAGGCTACTGGCAGCGCCAGGAAGCCACGGATGAAATCCTCGACAGCGAAGGCTGGTTGAAGACCGGCGACATCGCACTGATCCAGCCCGATGGCTTCATGCGCATTGTCGATCGCAAGAAAGACATGATCCTGGTGTCCGGTTTCAACGTGTACCCGAACGAGCTCGAAGACGTGCTGGCCACTCTGCCGGGCGTGCTGCAATGCGCGGCCATCGGTGTGCCGGACGAAAAGTCGGGCGAGGCGATCAAGATTTTCATCGTTGCCAAGCCGGGCGTGACCCTGACCAAGGAACAGGTGATGGAGCACATGCGCGCCAACGTCACCGGCTACAAGGTCCCGCGCTCCGTGGAGTTTCGCGATGCACTGCCGACCACCAACGTCGGCAAGATCCTGCGTCGTGAATTGCGCGATGAAGAGCTGAAGAAGATCAACGCGAAGAAAGCCACCGCGTAATCAACAAAAAGCCCCGCAAATGCGGGGCTTTTTTGTTATTGACAGGTAAATCTTCTTTGGCTGTCAGGGCGTCTTCGCGAGCAAGCCCGCTCCCACATTTGATCCGGTTCTTCCAGGAGGAATGCGGTCAAATGTGGGAGCGGGCTTGCTCGCGAAAAAGGTACAGACAACGCGGGCATCCAGGCACCCCGCGTTATCGTTTACGTCCATCGCGAGCAGGCTCGCTCCTACAAGCGAAACGGCGCGAAGTTGACGTTGGTGCCTGCCGGGCGCATGTCCTGCAGGAAGGAGTCCTTGTCGGCGCTCAGTTCCAGGCTCAATGCCGCCTTGCGCTTGCCTTCATTGCGCACCACCAGGCCTTCGAGCTTCTCACGCAGGAACACGGTCGGCACTTTCAGGTGCAGCAGTTCGTCGGTGTCCGGTGTGTGCATCAGCAGGTGAATCCACTCGTACTGACCCACGGCCAGGCGCGATACCGGGATGTCGAACCACCAGATATTGCGGTTGCGGTTCAATTCGGTGAAGTGGCAGTTGTTGACGCCAAGCACAGCACCGCCGAGTTCCTGGTTTCTGCGGGCAATGGCCTGCTTTTTATCGAGTTTCATAACGTTCCTACGGGATTGGATCTTCAGCGCCAAGGCCTGAATGTGTTGCGCATTCTCAAGGGTTGGCCCGCAAACATAAAGCGCAACCTGCACTGAACGATGAAATGTCGTGGTGAAAATAAATGAAACTCCCTGCAAAAGCCCCCGGTCAACCTTGTGTAACGACTTTCCTGCATTGAAATGTCTTTAATGAAAAGAAGACGCGGCCATCTTCAGATGGCCGTTTTTGTGTCAGCCTGAACTTGCACGCCGAATTTGTTTCAAAGTCGCCAACTGGGCTACCTTGATGAAAGAAAACAGCCCCTGAGTCGCCACGACTTCACCCCAAATCCGTATGCGGCGAATGGAGACGCTAATGATTTTCCCGGACATGAGAGGCTTGCCCCTGCACCGTGTGATGATGCGCACGGTCACCGAGTTCATCGCCGACGAGATGTCGACCTATGCCTCGGCGTTGGCCTATCAAATGCTCTTTTCGCTGTTTCCGTTCATTCTGTTTCTGATCGCCCTGATCGGCTTCCTGCATCTGCCCGACTTTTTCTCCTGGCTGCGCCTGCAATCGGAACTCGTATTGCCGCCACAGGCGCTGGAGCAGGTCAACCCGGTGATCGACCAGCTTCAGCAGTCCAAGGGGGGGCTGCTGTCAGTGGGTATCGTGATTGCGCTGTATACCGCCTCCGCCGGTGTGCGGCTGATGATGAGCGCGATGAACGCAGCTTACGACGTGGTTGAAGGGCGCCCGCTGTGGAAACGCTTTCCGTTGTCGATCATCTACACCGTCGGCATTGCCGGCATGCTGCTGATCGCCGCAGCGCTGATGGTGCTCGGACCGCAGGTGATGAGCTGGATCGCTGCGCAAGTCGGCCTTGAGTACTTCATCGTCACCCTCTGGACCATCGCGCGCTGGCCGGTGATCGTGATTCTGCTGATGGTCGCGGTGGCGTTGATCTACTACGTCATGCCCGACGTCAAACAGGAATTCCGCTTCATCACCCCAGGCTCGGTGCTGGCGGTGGTGGTATGGATCATCGCGTCCCTGGGATTCGGTTTGTACGTCAAGGAGTTCGCCAACTACAACGCCATGTATGGCAGTATCGGTGCGATTATCGTGCTGTTGCTGTACTTCTACATTTCCGCCGCGGTGCTGCTGCTGGGCGCGGAGATGAATGCCGTGATCGAGCACATGTCACGAGAGGGCAAGGACCCTGGCGAAAAAGTGGCTGGCGAGCATGGTCCCGTCCATGAGGAAAAGCACCACGTGTCGGGGCTGGGCCGCGATCACTCACAACCGAAACCGACCATTGACGAAACCTGATCATGATTCGTGAAATTCTGAAAATGGGCGATGAGCGCCTGCTGCGCATTGCCCCGCCAGTGCCGGCCGAAATGTTTGACAGCCCCGAGCTGTGGCAGCTGATCGATGACATGTTCCAGACCATGGAAAGCGTGGGGGGCGTTGGCCTGGCTGCTCCGCAGATCGGCGTCGACCTGCAACTGGTGATCTTCGGTTTCGAGCACAGCGAGCGTTATCCGGATGCCGAGGCCGTGCCGCAGACGATCCTGATCAACCCGTTGATCACACCGCTGAGCCCGATCCTGGAAGAGGGCTTCGAAGGCTGTTTGTCCGTGCCTGGCCTGCGTGGCGCGGTGCAGCGTTACCAACAGATTCGCTACGAAGGCGTAGACCCCAAGGGGGAGCCCATCGTGCGTTTTGCCTCGGGCTTCCACGCACGGGTGGTACAGCATGAATGCGATCACCTGATCGGCCGCCTATACCCGTCGCGCATCACCGACTTCAGCAAGTTTGGCTTCACCGAGGTGATGTTCCCGGACCTGGACCCCAACGCGGACGACTGACCCAAATCCACCACAAAACCAATGTGGGAGCGGGCTTGCTCGCGAAGACGGCTTGATATTCAACACCTGAATTGACTGACCCACCGCCTTCGCGAGCAAGCCCGCTCCCACATTTGACCTTCATCAGGCTTGAGCAGGCGCCAAACCCATCGCAATCATCGGCTTGCTACGCGCGTATCGGCTCAACCGTTCAACCATCGCGTAAGGCATCGGCGGATCGAAAGTAAACCCGCGCCGCTCATAAAACCCCCGCAAATCCGGATGACAGAACAACCACACCGGCTGTTCGCAATCCTTCACCGCTGCCGCAATCAACCCGGCGGCAAGTCCTTGTTCGCGACAGGCCGGATCGACAAACAACCCGGTCAGCCAATGCCCGCCGGACACCGGACGCAAACACAGCGCGGCAACTATCTGGTCACGTCGGGCCACCCACAACTGCGCGTCGCGCACGGCTTTCATCGACGATTGGTGAGCGCGGTAGAACTTGTTCATCAATGGCCATAAAGGCTCGTCGAGCAGGGTGTATCGGGTCTCGGGCATGGTTTTGGACTGTCGGTAGGCAAAGCGGGCGATTATAAAAGAACGCGCGCGCCGGGATAGGTGTATACCTGATCTCACATCCCCATGAGTGGAGTACGCATCATGTCCAAAGGTATGGATTCAAAGAAATCGACGAAAAAGAAACCGGTGAAAACCGCCATTGAAAAGCGCGCGGACAAGAAGGCCAAAAAAGTTGGCGTATTCGGTCACTGATCCGCGTTGATTGATCGCTCCCATGCAACATGGGAGCGATCCTCCTGAAAATAATCTGCAAGATTTCCCAAGGCCATTGCACAGAAGGGGACTGGTCCCCGATCTGAGCAACGCCATGCCCCATTACTTTGATAGCGCCCACCAAGAAGAAATCGAAACCCTGCGCCGACGTTTCACCGCGCGCAGCGAATGGCCGACCTGGTTGCTGTTGATCGGTGTGTATGGCGGCTGGTTTGGCATCGCGTTGAACAGCCATCGATTGGGTTTATGGTGGAGCACGCTGTTGCTGACTCCATTGCTGGTGCTGTGGTTATCCGTGCAACACGAACTGCTGCACGGTCATCCCACGCGCTGGCCAACCCTGAACAAAATCCTTGGCTACGCGCCGTTTGCCGTCTGGTATCCGTACACCCTGTATCGCGACAGCCATTTGCAGCATCACCGCGACGAGGACCTGACGATCCCCGGTCGCGATCCGGAAAGCCGTTACTTGAGCGCCGGGCAGTGGCAGGGCAGTTCACCGCTGGTGCGCAGCCTGCACTGGCTGAACAAAACCGTGCTCGGTCGTTTTTCCCTGGGGGCACCGCTGGCCTTGCTGGCATTGGCCCGTGAAGAGCTGCAACGCCTCAGGGCAGGCGAGCGCCAGGCTTGGCTGATGTGGTTGAGTCACGGCTTGCTGACCGGGTTGATGCTGCTGTTCATCGCGAACTTCAGCCTGTTGCCGGTTTGGCATTACCTGTTTTTGATCAGTGTGCCGGCGCTGTCGATCGCCATGATTCGCTCCTACTATGAACATCGACCTCATGCCGCGCCGGAGCAGCGCACGGTGCTCAATGAAGCGGCGTGGCCGTGGCGCTGGCTGTTCCTGAACCTCAATTTTCATCTGGTGCACCACGAGTTGCCGGGGTTGCCCTGGTACGACTTGCCCCGCGCCTACAGGGCCCGCCGCGAGCAATGGCTGGCGCGTAGCGGCGGGTTTCTGGTGCGGGGTTATGGGCAGTTGTGGCGTGAACATGGAGTCAAAGCCATCGACAGCCCGAGGCATCCGTTTTACTGATTTGCTAACAACACCATCCCCTGTGGGAGCGGGCTTGCTCGCGAATGCGATTGGACATCCGACATCTGAGTCGACTGACACGCCGCATTCGCGAGCAAGCCCGCTCCCACATTGGAAATTTGCCGCATGGGACTGTTTCGATGACCCAACACTTCGCCGAACTGCTGATGTACACCGCCCCCGAACCCATCCACCAGGCCAACGAACGCTGGCTGGCGCGAATCCTCGAGCACCTGGGCGACACCCGCCGGGATGCCGAAGGCCTGTCACTGCTGGACTTGTGGTTGTCGCCGCAATTGTTGCTCACCCAAACCTGCGGCTATCCGCTGATGACAGCATTGCGCGGCAAGGTCCGGGTGCTGGGGCGGCCTCGTTATGAACTGCCGGACAGCAGTGGCGGCAATCATTGCAGCCTGATTCTGGGACGCATCGAAGATGCACGGCGAACCCTGCCGGAGTTTCGCGACAGCCGAGGCGTGATCAATGGCCAGGACTCCAACAGCGGCATGAATCTGCTGCGCCACCAGTTGGCGTCGTTGCAACGTGACGGGCGGTTTTTCTCTCAGGTCGGGATCAGCGGTAGCCATCGCGAAAGCCTGCGCTGGTTACGCGAAAACCTTGCCGATCTGGCGGCCATCGACAGCGTGACCTTTGCCTATCTGGCACGCCACGCCGCAGAAGAAGTGGCCGGTTTGCGCGTTATTGCCCGCAGCGCGCTCAGTCCTGCCTTACCGTTCATTACTGCCGCGACGGTCACGGATGAGCGGGCTGAGGAGCTCCTGCAGGTGATGAACCTGGCGTTGCGCGAGCTGCCGGAGGTTGCCCAAACCCTCGGTTTGCCAGAGGTACTGCCCACCAACGAAAGCGACTATCAGATTGTGCTCGACTACCAGCGTGAGGCCGAGGTGCTGGGGTATGGGGATTTGCGATAGCGGCCTGTCAGGTGTTCCTTTTAATTCCATTAGAGAATATAAAAATAAGCTTTAAATATTATTAATGAATAAGGCTCCTTGCTAGGATTCGCCTCACCGGACCACCGGACATTCAGCGACCCCTAACCCAGGAGCCCCTATGTCCGGCGCCGATATTCTTCATCGCAAACAGGTGGACGGATTGTTCCGCGCCCACTACCTCTGGCTCTGCACACGCCTGCGTCAGTCCCTGAACGATGCCGCCGCTGTCGAAGACATTGCCTGCGAAACCTTCGTGCAACTGCTGCAGGCCCCTGGCCTGACGGCAATCCGTGAACCCCGTGCGTTGCTCACCACCATCGCCCAGCGCCTGCTCTATCAGCGTTGGCGTCGAGGTGACCTGGAGCGCCAGTACCTTCAACAACTGCAACAGACCGAGTCGATCCACGCCCAATCGCCGGAAGAACTGGCCCAGGTGTCCCAGACCCTGACCCGTGTGGATCGCACTCTTCAGCGGCTACCCGGCAAAGTCCGCTCGACCTTCCTGTTGTCACGGATCGACGGCCTGACCTATCCGCAAATTGCCGCTGCGCTGGGCATCTCCCTGCGTTCCGTCAGCGACTACATGACCCGCTCCCAGGCCCTGTGCGACCGGCACAGCGCCAACCAATCCCTGAACCGTCCCCTCCAGAACAAGAGGTCCGCATGAGATCGATCAAAACCCTGCTCGGCAGTTCGTTGCTGGTCCTGAGCCTGTTGTCCCACCCGGCATCGGCCACGGAAAAAGCGGCACCTATTCACTTTGGTGACATCACTTGGGAAAGTGGCAGCCTTATCACCGAAATCCTGCGCCTGATCGTTGAAAAAGGTTACGGCTATCCGACCGACACGCTGCCGGGCAGCACCGTCAGCCTTGAAGCAGCGCTGGCCAAAAACGACATCCAGGTCATCGGTGAAGAGTGGGCCGGACGCAGCCCTGCCTGGGTCAAGGCGGCGGCGGAGGGCAAGGTGTTCGGCCTTGGCGATACGGTCAAAGGCGCCACCGAAGGCTGGTGGGTGCCGGAGTACGTGATCAAGGGTGATCCGGAGCGCGGCATCAAGCCCTTGGCCCCGGAGCTGAAATCCGTTGCCGACCTGGCGAAGTACAAGGACGTGTTCCGTGACCCCGAAGACCCGAGCCGCGGACGCTTCCTCAACAGCCCGACCGGCTGGACTTCGGAAATCGTCAACAGCCAGAAACTCAAGGCCTATGACCTGACCGCCAGCTACGTCAACTTCCGCACGGGGTCTGGTGCCGCACTGGATGCCGAGGTGGCGTCGTCGATCCGCCGTGGCAAACCGGTGCTGTTCTACTACTGGTCGCCGACACCGCTGTTGGGGCGGTTCAAACTGGTCAAACTCGATGAACCACCATTCGATGCCGAAGCCTGGAAAACCCTGGCCGATGCCAACAACCCGAACCCCAAAGGCACGCGCTCGATGCCAGCCAGCCTGGCCATTGGCGTATCGGCACCGTTCAAGGCGCAATACCCGGACCTGGTGACGTTCTTTGAAAAGGTCGATTTGCCGATTGATCTGTTGAACCAGACCTTGGGCCAGATGAGTGAAAAACGGCAAAAACCGCGGGAAGTCGCCGAAGCGTTTTTGCGTGAGCAGCCGCAGGTATGGAAGGGGTGGGTGCCGGGAGAGGTGGCCACCAAGGTAAGTGCCAGCTTGTAGTTTGTTCTGAAAGTTCTGCAGTGTTTGAGCTGCAACCATTCGCGAGCAAGCCCGCTCCCACATTGAATCTGTGATTTCCACAAAACCTGTGGTCACCGCCGATCCCCTGTGGGAGCGGGCTTGCTCGCGAATGGTCTACAGCCTTAAGCCAATTCGGCAGCCAGCGCCGCGCTCACTACCGACCGCTGATCTGTCTTGTTCTCCGAGTATTTCCCCCCTCGACAAGCCGCTGAACCGATTTTGTCCTCAATAGTGGCAGACTAGTGGCCTTGCAAGCCCGAGGTTGCTGTCTATGATCAGGTGTAACTAACTATATCGACCCTCATGAGGTGGTCGATGTCTGGTCGCAAGAGTGCGCAATCGAAGGCACCAACACTTGATGGCAAGGAGCTGTCCGCTAAATGGAATTTGTTGTGAATCTGTTAGGGCTGGCCCGCATGCGGGCTATCAAGAGAAGGATGTCTTGATGAGCGTGTCGCTGTAAGGACCCTCCGATTGAACATCATTTATCACCTGACTAGTCCTTCTTTTTGGAGGGATGCGTGTGCCTGTTCCACGGAGCGTAGTGGTGGATTTGAAAAACCTGCAACGTTCATCAATCAAAAAACCGCGCGGAAGGTGATACGACAATGTTCAACCTACATCACAAGGCCGACCTGCTGGAAATTGAACGGTTCAGCTGCGCGCTGACTGAGGCTAATGCCAAGTTGGCGGCGATCAGTCATTCGATGGCGATGATTGAATTCACTCCGGACGGCATCGTCATCGATGCCAACGAAAACTTTTGCAATGCCGTGGGCTACAGCGCTGACGAAGTGCGCGGCAAACATCACCGGGTCTTTTGTGAAGAACAGTATTACCGCAGCGATGAGTACGCCAAGTTATGGCGTGACCTGGCGCGGGGCGAGCCGCTGAGCGGGACCTTTTTGCGCTTGCACAAGAGTGGCCGGGAGATCTGGCTCGAAGCCAGTTACATGCCGGTGTTGGGCCCCGACCGGCAGGTGAAAAGTGTGATCAAGGTGGCCACCGACATCACCGCACGGATCAACAAGGAACACGAAAACGAAAGCAGGCTCGCCGCGATCGGCCGCTCGATGGCCGTGATCGAATTCACACCCGAAGGCAAGGTCATCACCGCCAACGAGAACTTCCTGAAAACCATGCAGTACTCGCTCAACGAAGTGGTGGGGCAGCATCACAGCCTGTTCTGCCACCGTGCCGAAGCCGAGTCCCAGGGTTACCGGAATTTCTGGGCTTCGCTCAACCGCGGCGAATATCACTCCCATCGTTTCGAGCGCAGGAACAAGCAAGGTCAGACGGTATTCCTGGAAGCCTCCTACAACCCGTTGTTCGACGCCAAGGGGCGGTTGTACAAGGTGGTCAAGTTCGCCAGCGATATCACCCACCAGATGACCACCCTGCAAACCGCCGCAGAATCGGCCCACAGCACTTCGGTACAAAACGACGTCTGCGCGCGCAAGGGGTCCGAGGTGGTGCAGCAGACGGTGCAGATCATCCAGGACATTTCCCGGGACTTGAACGAGGCGGCTCTGAGCATCGACGCCGTGAGCAAACAGTCCGACATCATCGGCACCATCGTGCAGACCATTCGCGGCATTGCCGATCAGACCAACCTGCTGGCGCTCAACGCGGCGATCGAAGCGGCCCGTGCCGGAGAGCACGGGCGCGGGTTTGCGGTGGTAGCCGATGAAGTGCGCAGCCTTGCGGCGCGCACCAGTCAGGCGACGCTGGAGATTGTCGAGGTGGTGCGCAAGAACCACGATTTGTCGCTCAGCGCGGTGTCGAGCATGCAATCGAGTCTGAGTCGAACCGGCCTCGGAGTTGAATTGGCGAACGAGGCAGGGGAGGTGATTCTGGAAATCCAGCAGGGCTCGCGGCATGTGGTGGATGCGATCAGTCAGTTCAACTCGACATTGCAATTGAACTAGTCGCGGTAACTGCGATGGTCGATAACGCGTGTTTTCTGGATATACGCGGCGCTCTTGCATCCATCGCGAGCGAGCTCGCTCCTACAAAAAACGCCGACCCACTGTAGGAGCGAGCCTGCTCGCGATGGACGTCAACGATAACGCGTGAAAGCTGGTTGAACGCGGTGTTCTCAGGTCCTTCGCGAGCAAGCTCGCTCCTACAAAAAACAGCGCGGCATTTTGCGGCTCCTCAAGGCAAGCCGTTGCAGCCGTGCTTGAGGAAACCCGGACGCTGCGCCAGGCGCTGGAAATATTCATCGACGGTGGGGTAGTCAGGCCGGTCGATCGGCGTCATCAGCCAGCGATTGACCGACAAACCGATGACAACGTCGGCCAAGGTAAAGTGTGGTCCGGCGACATACGCCTTGGTGGTTGCGAGTTGATGTTCGAGGATGCCCATTTTCTGGTTCCAGCTACGGATGCCGACTTCAAGGCTATGCGGGTCCTGGAATTCAGGGTCCTTGCGCACCAGTGCCATGAACGGGTATCTCCAGGACGGATTGAGCTCGGTGGCTTGCCAGTCCATCCACTGCTCCACCCGAGCGCGGGCGGCCGGTTCGATGGGCAGCAACTCGCTGTGATGGTGGTGGTGTTTGCCAGCCAGATAGCGGCAGATGGTATTGGATTCCCACAACACGCCGGCTTCATCGATGATCACCGGAACCTGTGCGTTGGGATTGAAGCGCAGGAACTCGGGGCTGTGGGTGGACGCGAAACCACTGCCCCAGTCCTCGCGTTCGTAGGCAATACCCAGCTCCTCGCAAGTCCACAGCACTTTTCGGACGTTGATGGACGAGGCTTTGCCGAGAATCTTCAGTGCATGTTCCATTTTGCTACTCCGTCAGCGAATCATGGCGTCGGGAATTCATAGTGTGCCTGCCGACGGCTGACATCAAGTCTGCAGGATCCGCAGGACCAGACGTAAACCTGTAGGAATGGTCCGTAGGCAAGGGGTATCAGAGGATTTCCGCAGTCAGTGATTTCTTGCGGAATTACCTACGACTACGCCAGAATCCGCCGACTTGTGCGCCTGGTATCCGGACTCGTATTGTTCCGTGTCGCTGCAAATTCAGCGATCGGGTTTCGCAGCCCGGGTATCTCTAGACGCATAGCGTCCACCGTTCGTGATCGAATCACGTTATGGCGGCTGTGCGTGGGAGACCTTCGGGTCTACCGGGTTCTAGAGTCCCGGTCTGCGACCCGCGTACAGCTGCCACCCCTTCGTATCGCAGCGAATCGTGGCAGCTCCATCACTCTAGGAGCATTGCCATGTTCAAACCCACGCCCAACCCCCCACGCAATCCCAGCCCCATGTTCTCCATCTCGCCTGGCATCAACAACGAAACGCTGTTGGCGCACGCCTGTGAATCACTGGCCTCGGCGAGTGTCATGACCAATGACTTCGCTGCTTTTCTGGAAGGCAGCCATCGCAACACGGCGCTGGCGATTGCACAGATCATCATGCTGGCCGAGCTGGCGGTGAATCGGGTACTGGATAACCTCGATCCGCAGGATTGAACACTGAGCGGGGGCGAGAGGCTTTCCCTGTGGCGAGGGGGCTTGCCCCCGTTCGGCTGCGGAGCAGTCGTAACCCAGTTCACGGGTTTTACCTGTATGACTGCGGCGTCTGTTTTTGGGGCTGCTTCGCAACCCAACGGGGGCAAGCCCCCTCGCCACAAAATCTGACTTCACTGCGGGTGTGTCGTGCTTACGTGCTTTCGCGCACCTTCAACTCAAACCCCATGTCCTGCACCGGTTTGGCCACGGTATTGCCGGCCATCAGCGTGAGCATCTGCTCCGCCGCGCGACGGCCGATGGCTTCGCGGGGGGTGTTGATGCTGCTCAGGCGCGGGACCATGTGTTCGGACATGGGCAAGTCGTTGAAGCCGAGGATCGCCACCTGTTCGGGAATCTTGATCTTGTTGCGCATGGCTTCGAGCAGGGCGCCCTGGGCCAGGTCGTCGTTGCCGAAGAAGATCGCATCGACGTCCGGATGACTGGCCAGCAGTTGCAGGAACAACTCACCACCGAGGCCGACGGAGGAGGAGCGGGGCGTCAGCACTTCCAGGTCCGGGTCATACCGACCGGCCTTTTGCAGGGCTTTGCGGAAGCCTTCGCCGCGCAACAAGGTGCGCTGGTCCAGCTGCGCGCCGATGTAGGCCAGGCGCTTGCGGCCGCGGGACAGCAAGTGTTCGGCAGCCGTTTCGCCGGCCGCCAGTTGCGAAAAGCCAACGCAATTGAGCCCGGCGGCGCTGTCCAGTTCCATCATGTACACGCAAGGAATATTGCTGGCTTCGATCATCCGCCGCGAACTTTCGGTGCGGTCGAAACCCGTCAGCAATAGGCCGCGCGGTTGATAGGCCATGTAGTTGCGCAGCAGGTTTTCTTCTTCATCGCGCGAATAATGGAAGTTGCCGATCAGCACTTCGAAGCCCTTGGGGCGCAAAACCCGATGAATGGCTTCCAGGGTGTCAATGAACAGCAGGTTGGACAGCGACGGCACCAGCACCACGACTGACTGGCTCTGGGCCGAGGCCAAGGCGCGGGCAGCAGGGTTGACCACATAGTTGAGTTCCAGCGCCGCTTTCTGCACCTTTTCCACAAGTTCAGTGGCCACGGTGCTGACGCCACGCAAGGCGCGGGAGGCGGTGATCGGGCTGACGCCGGCCAGTCGGGCAACTTCGTTCAGGGTAGGGCGGCCAGTGGTGCGAGTATTTTTATCGTTCTTGGTTGTGTTCATCGACGGCTTGCCAAACAAAATTCAAGGTACTAAGGTAGCGCTGTCTCGATGCAGCTGCAAATGCGTGAGCGAGGGTTCGCCTGATCCTTGCTTTTTGGTGTTGGGACCTAACCTGCTGCAACCCATAAAATGACAAGAAAGGCGTCGGCAACTTCTGCTTTTGGTCTAGTGTCATAACTGGCAAAGGTAGCGCTGTCTGCGCGCTGAGGTGTTACATGAATCATCCCATCACCGCCCTGGTCATCATGGGCGTTGCCGGTTGCGGCAAGACGTGCGTCAGCGAGGCCCTGTGCCATTTGAGCGGCGCCACTGCCATTGAAGGCGACTCTTTTCACCCTGCCGCCAATATCGAAAAGATGAGCGCGGGGATTCCCCTGAACGATGAAGACCGTGCCGGCTGGCTCGACAGCCTGTGCGATGAACTGCGCCGTGTCGACGCCAAGGGCCAGCGCCCGGTGCTGACCTGTTCGGCTCTCAAGCACGTCTATCGTGAACGTCTGCGCAGTGCCTTGCCGGGCCTGGGCTTTGTGTTCCTTGAGTTGACCCCCGAAGTCGCCGCCGACCGTGTCTCCCATCGGCCGGGCCACTTCATGCCGTCGACCCTGATCGACAGCCAGTTCGCGACCCTCGAATCGCCCGTCGGCGAGCCATTGACCCTGGCGCTGGATGCTTCGACCTATAGCGTCGAGCAACTGGCGGCGCAGGCTCATGCCTGGTGGCAGGCGAACGGCCTGAAACAGGCGGTATGACTGTGCTCGCAAAGACAGCGCTGTCCTCACGACTTCTGATCAACCCGCTTTAATAACAACAACAACCAGGAGACACCCCTAATGTTTGGCATGTCCCACGAGACGTTCCTGCTGCTCGATGCAGTGGTCACGGTGATCGGGCTTATCGTCCTGATCACCAAGTTCAAGTTGCACCCATTCCTCGCACTGATCATCGCCGCCGCCTTCCTCGGGCTGACCTCCGGCATGCCGATCGGCACCATCATCAAGGCGTTCCAGGACGGCTTCGGTGGCGTGCTTGGTTTCGTCGGCATCATCCTGGCGCTGGGTACGATGCTCGGCAAAATGATGGCCGAATCAGGCGGTGCGGATCAGATTGCGCAGACGTTGATCCGCGCCTTCGGCAAGGACAAGGTGCAGTGGGCGATGATGTTCGCCGCGTTCCTGGTCGGCATTCCGCTGTTCTTCGAAATCGGCTTCGTGCTGCTGATTCCGCTGGTGTTCATCGTGGCCCGTCGCACCGGCGTGTCGATCATCAAGATCGGTATCCCGCTGCTGGCCGGTCTGTCCGCCGTACACGGCCTGGTGCCGCCGCACCCGGGTCCGCTGCTGGCCATTGGCGTGTTCGGTGCCGACATCGGTAAAACCATTCTGTACGGCCTGATCGTTGCGTTGCCAACCGCCATCATCGCTGGCCCGATCTTCGGTACGTTCATTGCCAAGCACATTCCCGGTCATCCGAACCAGGAGCTCGTGGATCAACTGGCGCGGGAATCGGATTCGGCCGATCTGCCGAGCTTTGGCATCACGCTGGTGACCGTGCTGCTGCCGGTGTTCCTGATGCTGCTCAAGACGTTTGCCGACGTGGTGCTGCCCGATGGCAACATCTTCCGCGCTTTCATGGACCTGATCGGTCACCCGATTTCGGCGTTGCTGCTGGCGTTGCTGCTGTCGCTGTATACCTTCGGCTACAAGCAGGGCATCGGTTCCAGCCAAATGATGAAATGGCTGGATGCCAGCCTCGCGCCGACCGCCGCGATCATCCTGATCATCGGTGCCGGTGGTGGCTTCAAGCAGATGCTGGTGACCAGCGGCGTGGGTGACGTGATCGGCCACATGGCGGTGAACGCACAGATCTCGCCGATCCTGCTGGCCTGGCTGGTGGCGGCGGTGATTCGTATCGCGACCGGTTCAGCGACCGTGGCGACCATCACTGGCGCCGGCATCGTGGTGCCGGTGGTGGGGATGATTCCGGGTGTGAACCGTGAGCTGCTGGTGCTGGCCACCGGTGCAGGCTCCCTGATCCTGTCCCACGTCAACGACGCCGGTTTCTGGTTGGTGAAGCAGTACTTCAACATGACCGTGGCCGAAACCTTCAAGACCTGGACCGCGATGGAAACCATCCTCTCCGTGGTTGGCCTGGGCTTTATCCTGTTGTTGTCGCTGTTCGTCTAAGCGATTCGACAGACACAAAAAAACCGCAGCGATGCGGTTTTTTTGTGGGTGATCGATTTCAAGGTGAACATAGAACAAATGTGGGAGCGGGCTTGCTCGCGAAAGCGTCGTATCAGTAAACGAAGATGTTGTTTGATACACCGCATTCGCGAGCAAGCCCGCTCCCACAGGGGATATGTGTCAGGCGTTGGTTTTCGGTGCCAGCCCATCCGCCCTGAACATCCCGCGAATCCCGCGTACGGCCTGACGAATCCGGTCCTGGTTTTCGATCAGCGCGAAGCGCACGTGATCATCACCGTACTCGCCAAACCCGACGCCCGGCGAGACACACACCTTGGCTTCGGCCAGCAGTTTCTTGGCGAACTCCAGCGAGCCCAGGTGCGCATAGGCCTCGGGAATCTTGGCCCAGACATACATCGACGCTTTCGGGTTTTCCACCATCCAGCCCAGTTCATGCAGACCCTTGACCAGCACATTGCGCCGCTGCCGATACTGCTCGGCGATGTCGCGCACGCATTGCTGATCGCCTTCAAGCGCAGCGATGGCCGCCACTTGCAGCGGAGTGAAGGTGCCGTAGTCGTGGTAGCTCTTGATCCGCGCCAGGGCATTGACCAGTTCCGGGTTGCCGACCATGAAGCCAATGCGCCAGCCGGCCATGTTGTAGCTCTTGGACAGGGTGAAAAACTCCACCGCAATGTCCTTGGCCCCGGGCACTTGCATGATCGACGGGGCTTTCCAGCCGTCGTAGACGATGTCGGCGTAGGCCAGGTCGTGTACCACAAGCACGTCGTACTGCTTGGCGAGGGCGATCACTCGTTCGAAGAAATCCAGCTCCACGCACTGGGCGGTCGGGTTGGACGGGAAACCGAGGATCATCATCTTCGGCTTCGGGATCGAACCGCGAATGGCCCGCTCCAGTTCAGCGAAGAAATCCACGCCCGGCACCAGCGGCACCGACCGCACCTGGGCGCCGGCAATCACGGCACCGTAGATGTGAATCGGGTAGCTCGGGTTGGGCACGAGCACGGTGTCGCCCTGATCCAGGGTGGCCAGCATCAGATGCGCCAGGCCTTCCTTGGAACCGATGGTGACAATGGCCTCGCTTTCCGGGTCGATGTCGACCTCGTAGCGGTCCTTGTACCAGTTGGAAATCGCCCGGCGCAGGCGCGGAATGCCCTTGGACGTCGAGTAGCCGTGGGTGTCTTCGCGCTGGGCCACCGTGACGAGTTTTTCGACGATGTGCGGCGGCGTGGCGCCGTCGGGGTTGCCCATGCTCAAGTCGATGATGTCTTCGCCACGACGACGGGCGGCCATCTTCAGCTCGGCAGTGATGTTGAAAACGTAAGGGGGGAGTCGATCTATGCGCGCAAAGCGGCGCGGCGAACCTTGTTCGGCCATTGTTGCCTCGGATAACGTAAGCGCCCGGAACCGTCCGAGCGACGCTGGTCACTACGGTGACCTGTGGCGGAATGTAAGGGCAGCTGTGGCAGACTGTCCAGCCTCAATGTAAACAAATTTTTCCGAAGGATAGGGTTCGATGGAATTTACCAGCGGCTTCTTGCTGAGCCTCTCGCTGTGCCTGGATATCGGCGTGGCCAACATCGCGATGATCACCCTGGCCATGCAGCGCGGCTATTTCCAGGGGTTTGCGCTGGGGCTGGGGACTTGTGTCGGCGACCTGATCTACGCGGTACTGGCACTGGCTGGCATGACCGTGTTGCTGCAATACGAAACCGTGCGCTGGGTGTTGTGGATCGGTGGCTCGGCGCTGCTTGTGTACTTCGCGGCGAAGATGATCTATTCGGCGATTCACCACGAAGCGGTGCTGGCGCAATCGGCCGAGGTGGGGCACAACTCCCATCGCAAGGAGTTCTTTCGCGGGATCTTCCTGGCCATGTCGTCGCCCAGCGCGATTCTCTGGTTCGCTGCGGTGGGTGGCACGCTGATCGCCCGTTCCGGCGGCGGTGGCGCCCTCAGTTCGGCGCTGTTTCTCGGCGGTTTTCTCTGCGCAGGGATTCTCTGGTGTGTCGGGCTGTGCTTTGCTGCGAGCCACGGCGGCAAGTTGCTCGGCGACAAGTTACTGCGTTACTCCTACATGGCATCGGCAGCGATCTTCTGCTATTTCGCGGTCTACGTGATTCTATCTGGCTATAACGAGTTTGTCGGTTCAGGCGCCGTCGAGCAATTGCACGCCCTGTAATTGGGCGAATCGGGTTTGGCTTCTATACTCCCAGCCGAACCCACTTTTTGCTCCAGGAGTTGAGCCATGGATGAGCAAACACGCGTCGAACTGGCGGAGCCACGCTTCGAACACGGACACTTCCTGCTGATTGCAGGGCTTGGCGGAACATTTACCCAACAATCCGTTCAAGGCATTCCCGAACTCTGGGAGAAACTCATCCCGCATCTGGGCCATATTCCGGGCCAAAAAGGCGAAGTCACCTACGGTGTCTGCTGCAATTTCGACGGCAAGGGCGGCTTCGATTACATCGCCGGGGTCGAGATCAGCAAGCTCGACGACTTGCCCGAAACCTACCGCTGGGTAGAAGTTCAGCCGCAGCAGTACGTGGTGTTCGAACACAAAGGACCGCTGGACACCCTGCCGCAAACCTTTCAGTACATCCATGGCACGTGGCTGCCGCAGTCCGGCCACGAGCTATTGGCGGCTCCGGAGTTCGAGCGCTACAGCGAAGACTTCAACCCCAAACTCAACACCGGCAAGCTGGAAATCTGGCTGCCGATCAAGGCATGACACCTGCACGAGAGGCGGATCAGCCGATTCGTCTCTCGATGTCCCACAGCAGCTGATTTATCATCCCCAGCCTTTCCCATGCTGATCCCGAGCTGCCATGAACACCGTCATCCGCAACGTCACCCCCGCCGATCTGGACCGCTGCTTTGCCATCGAAACCCTTGCCTATGAAGGTGACGAAGCCGCGACCCGCGAGAAAATCGCCACCCGCATCGCCACCTGGCCCGAGGGTTTTATCGTCGCTGAAGTGGACGGGGCAGTGGCCGGTTTCATCAATTCCGGGGCGGCGTTTCAGGTGGAAATGTCGGACGAGGCGTTCAAGGAACTGATCGGCCACGACCCGGCCGGGCCGCATGTGGTGATCATGTCGGTGGTGGTGCACCCGGATTATCAGGGCCAAGGCCTGGCCAAACTGCTGATGGGCGAGTTCATCGAGCGTATGCGTGGGATGGGCAAGGTCACCATCAACTTGATGTGCAAGGAACGGCATATTCCGTTGTATGCCGGGTTCGGCTTTGCCTACGTAAAACCCTCGGCCTCGGACCATGGCGGTATGGCGTGGCATGAGATGGTGCTGGCGTTGTAAGCCACACTCAGGATCCCCTGTGGGAGCGGGCTTGCTCGCGAAGAGGCCGGTACACTCGACATCTCTATTGACTGACACACCGCTTTCGCGAGCAAGCCCGCTCCCACAGGGTCGGTGTTGTGTCAGTAATGTCTGCAAAAAACTAACGCGCAGTCAAAACACCAACCCCATCCGCCGCTCATAGCCGATCCGGCCCTTGTACGCCTCGCCGCTGTCGACAAAGCCAAACCTGGCGTACAGGGCGATGGCGGCTTCGTTGTCGGCATCCACTGACAGCTCCAGCCCCCTGATTTCCGGCCAGGCCAGGCGCGCCGCCTCGGGCAGCGCTTGCAGGCAGGCCTTGCCGTAGCCCTTGCCCTGGACGCGTTGATCGACTTGCAACGCATGCAGCGTGGCGCTGTGCTCATCGGCCCAGGCCGGCAACACCGGCGGGCGCTTGAGCAGCAGGAACGCGACGGGCACATCCTCGGCCAGCAGGGCGAAGCCCTTGACGCCGGGGCCGGGCTTGGACAACAGCGTGTGCAAGGCGCCGTGGATGTCACCCGAGAATCTGATCTGTTCCGAATGCACTTCAATGGCCTCGACCTGTTGGCGCTGCAGCGCATTCAGGCTTTCATAAGGCACGAGTCGGGCTGTCACGGGAGTGTCCTTTTTCCATCACAAATGAGCCTCGGATTCTAGCGAGTTTGCTTTCCCGGATTATTTTTATTTCACCTGTCGATTCACCGGATCGCCAGACGACTAAGGGTGTCTTCACTATAAAAAACACGGAGAACCACCATGAACTCGCAAACCCAGATCCAGAATCTCATCGAGAACTATCGTCAGGCGGTCAAGGCCAAGGACATTGAAAAAGTCATGGCCCTGTATGCCGATGACATCGTCTCCTTCGACGCGGTCAAGGCCCTGCAATTCAAAGGCAAGCCGGCGTATCGCGCGCATTGGCAGGCCTGCATGGAAATGTGCCCCGGCCCGCACATCTTCGAATTCCACGAAATCACCATCGAGCCGTCCCAGGAAATTGCCTTCGCTCACTGGCTGGCACATTGCGGTGGCACCAACGACAAGGGCGAAACCCAGTCCTGCTGGATGCGCGCCACCGCTTGCTATCGGCAGGAAGCCGGGCTGTGGCAGATTGTCCACGAACATTGGTCGGCGCCGTTCGACATGACCAGCGGCGCGACGCTATTCGACCTCAAGCCCTGATCGTCGGGAAGCCGAGCCAGAATGCCAATCAGCGGCCATAGTTGATCGTTCGATAAGGAGAGCGTGATGAAGTATTTATGCCTGGTCTACAGCGATGAGCGGTTGCTGCATTCGCTGCCGGAAAGCCCGAAGGACGAAGAGTGCATGGCCTATGCCGAGTCGATCCAGGGCAGTGGCCGGATGGTCGCCGCCGAGGCGCTGGAGTCGGTGCAGACCGCCACCACGGTACGCATGCGCAACGGCAAGATGTCGATCACCGACGGGCCATTCGCTGAAACCAAGGAGCAACTGGCCGGGTTTTATCTGATCGATGCCAAGGACCTCAACGAAGCCATCCAGGTCGCCGGGAACATTCCGGCGGCCCGGGTCGGCAGTGTCGAAGTGCGCCCCGTTCGGCAGTTGAATCCTTAAGATGCCGGGGCTGCCGGTTCAGGCGCAGGTCGAGCGGGTTTATCGCGAAGAGTCGCGGCGGATTCTTGCGACCCTGATTCGCTTGCTGGGGGATTTCGACCTCGCCGAAGAGGCCTTGCACGAGGCGTTTTTCATCGCGGTCGAACGCTGGCAGCGTGACGGCGTGCCGGACAATCCGCGGGCCTGGCTGGTGTCCACCGGGCGCTTCAAGGCAATCGATGCCCTGCGCCGGCGCGCACGCTTTGCCGCGTCGCAGCCCTTGCTGATCGCGCAACTGGAGGAACTGGAGCAGGCCGACTGGAGTGATGAAGACGTGGAAGACGATCGCCTGCGGCTGATCTTCACTTGCTGCCACCCGGCCCTGGCGGCCGACGCACAAGTGCCGCTGACGCTGCGGGAAGTCTGCGACCTGACCACGGAAGAAATCGCCCGGGCCTTTCTCTCGGCCCCGGCCACCATCGCCCAGCGCATCGTGCGCGCCAAGGCGAAGATCCGCGATGCGAAAATCCCTTATCAAGTGCCGACACTCGCTGAGCTACCCGAGCGCCTGGACAGTGTATTGCGGGTGATTTACCTGGTGTTCAACGAGGGGTACTCGGCGTCCATCGGGGCAGAACTGATCCGCGAGGATTTGACCCGCGAAGCGATCCGCCTCGGCCGGTTGCTGGTGGAGTTGTTGCCGGAGCCGGAGGTGATGGGCTTGCTGGCGTTGATGCTGCTGCACGAGTCGCGCCGCCCGGCCAGGACCTCGGCGAGCGGCGAGCTGATTGTGCTGGACGAACAGGACCGTTCGCTGTGGGACGCCGGGTTGATCCGCGAAGGCTGCACGCTGGTCGAGCGGGCGCTGACCATGGGACGATTCGGACCTTATTGCCTGCAAGCGGCGATCGCGGCGGTGCACGCCGAAGCCCCGACGGCGGGGGAAACCGATTGGCCGCAGATTGTCGGTCTGTATGACGTCCTGCTGCGGGCGGTGCCGTCGCCGGTGATCGAGTTGAATCGTGCGGCGGCGATTTCGCAACGCGATGGTCCACTGGCGGGGCTGACGTTGGTCGACGCCATTCTGGAGCGGGGAGAACTGCTCGACTACCACCTGGCGCATTCGGCGCGGGCGCAATTCTGTTGGCAACTGGGTCGCAAGCAGGAGGCACGGGCGGCATGGGAACGGGCGCTGGCGTTGACCCGACAGGAGCCGGAGCGGCGGTTTATCGAAGAGCGGCTCAAGGCGTTGGAGTGATGCGACCGTTCTGACCTCATCGCGAGCAAGCTCGCTCCCACAGGGATTGATGGTGTACTCGATACTGTGGGAGCGAGCTTGCTCGCGATAAGGGCCGAAGGACCTTCACTCCAGCATTTTGCCCAGCAACCAGCTCCCACAGGGATTGATGGTGTGCTCGATACTGTGGGAGCGAGCTTGCTCGCGATAAGGGCCGAAGGACCTTCACTCCAGCATTTTGCCCAGCAACCAGCTCCCCGCCGGCCCCGGCGGATTCAGCCGCGACCACAACGCATCCACCGACACCGTTTTCGGCCAGCCGCGCACCACCAGTTCCTGCAACGTACCGGGCCCGAACCGTTCGACCAGCCAGCGGGGCAACGGCGCCCAGCCGAATCCGCCCTGGGCCATTTCCAGCAGCATCAGATAACTCGGCGCCGACCATACGCGGCCCTTCGCCCGGCTCTCATAGGGATTGATGATGGTGGCCAGGCGCAGCTCACGGTGCTGTTGCAGTACGTCCCGGTCGATGTGGTCCAACGTCGCCAAAGGATGCGTCGAGGACACGAACAAGGCGATTTCCGTGCGTTCGTCCACCGTCGAACTGACCAGGTCCGGCGGGTAGCTGTCCTGCATTTCGGCGAAGGCAATCTGCGCCCGGCCGCTTTGCACCAGGGACATCAGGTCGTCGCATTCGGCGATCAGACACTCGAGCTCCAGGTCCGGGTAACGCTGCTCGAAGGCACTGAGGGCGGCTTCGAAGCGGTCCGACTGATAGGTATCGGACAGCGCCACCGTCAGCTTCGCTTCCACCCCTTGGGACAGTTGGCTGGCGGCTATTTCCAGGCGACTGGTGGCGGCCAGGATGTCTTCGGCCCGTTGCAGCATGACGTGTCCGGCCGGGGTCAGGCCGGGCTTGCGGCTGCTGCGGTCGAACAGCGTCAGGTTCAGGTCGATTTCCAGGCTGGCCACCGCCGCACTGATGGTCGATTGACTGCGGCCCAATTTGCGCGCCGCGGCGGAAAACGAGCCTTGGGTCGCGGCTTCGACAAACGCCAGTAACACTTCGTGAGAGGCCACGAACTATCGCCTTGATCGATGGTTATTGGTTATGAAGTATCGGTGTGCTGATGGATCATGGCAACCACAGTCACTCAAGGGAGTTCGGCCATGAGCGCCAACAAATCCATCACTGAACGTATTTTTCAAGCCATCGGCTTCGAACTGCTGGCCATCCTGATCTGTACCCCATTGCTGGCCTGGATCATGAAGAAACCGATGCTGGAAATGGGCATGGTCACCGTCCTCATCGCCGGCCTGGCCCTGGCCTGGAACGTGGTCTTCAACGGTATGTTCGATCGGCTGCTCAAGCGCCTCGCCATCGCACACAACGCCTGGGTCCGCGTGGTGCATGCGCTGTTGTTCGAAGGCGGACTGGTCGCCCTCGGCGTGCCGCTGATCGCCTGGTGGCTGAATGTCAGCCTGTGGCAGGCGTTCTTGCTGGATATCGGTGTGCTGCTGTTCTTCTTGCCGTACACCTACGTCTACCACTGGGTGTATGACGTGGTTCGGGAGCGGATGCTGGTGACTCGCGAGGTTTGCTGAGTGCCGTTTTTGAGGCGAGGGGGCTTGCCCCCTCGCCACAGTTGATCAGTGTGTCAGGTGATGACGGGGACTCAATAATCCTGCTGCTTGCGAAACGCCCAGCGCCCGGCGATCACGGTAAAGGTCGCGACCAGCGCCACCAGGATCCAGAAGCCCTCCGGGTCATCCGCCAGCGGAATGCCGCCGACGTTCATGCCGAAGAAACCGGCGATGATGTTGATCGGCAGCGCCAGCACCGTCACCACCGTCAGGGTGAACAGCGTGCGGTTGGTCTGTTCGTTGATGTTGGCGGCGATCTCCTCCTGCAACAGCTTGATCCGCTCACCCAGCGCCGTGAGGTCGTTGATGATCAGCGCAAACTCCTCAGTGGATTTGCGCAGCTCCTTCACGTCTTCCTTTTGCAGCCATTGCGGCGGCCGGTTGAGCAGGCGCAGCAATGAGCCTGGCTCCAGCGCCAGCAGCCGTTGCAATCGCACCAGCACCCGGCGATTGGCGCCCAGTTCCGCGCGGTTGGTCGACAGGCGCGAGGACAGCAATTGGTCTTCGATCTGGTCCACGCTCTGACTGGTCTTGCGCACGATCTGGGTCAGCACTTCACCCTGGTCGCGCAGCAAATGCACCAGCAGCTCCAGCGGGGAGCGAAAGCACTCCCGGGCCTTCACCGACGAGCGCAATTTGTCCACCGAGTGCAGCGGTTGCAGGCGGGCGCTGATGATCAATTGACTGCGGGCACACACCCACAGGGTCGAGACATCCGACGAGACCATGTTGCTGAGGTTGAACACCACGTCGTTGACCACTGCCAGCAACGCGGAGTCGACATGCTCGATGCGTGTCGAACGCGAGCCTTCATGCAGCGCTTCGAAAAACTCCTCGGGCAACTCCAAATGGCTTTTCATCCAGCGCTCGCACGCGGCGTGGGCGAGGTTCAGGTGAAGCCAGAGAAATTGCTCATCGCTTTGCGGCTGTTGCAGGTACTGCAAGGCCTCGGCGGAATTGATTTCCCGACCGGCCTCACCGGGGCGAAAACTGAAACCGTAAAGCAGGCCGAACAGATCCGTGTCGCGATGGCTTTGATCGATGCTGTGGTTCATGAGGACTCGCAAGGGGAGGCGCCTGTCACGTGTTTTACAGGTTCACTTGAGCGGCATCATCGCAAGCGGGAATGACGTTTTTGTGACAGGAAAACAACGCAAAAAATTGTTCTACCGGCGGTCGGGATTTTCTCAAGAACCGCTCTGGCTAGCCGATCACGCTTGGGTTAAGTTGCGTGCCGCAGGCCTCGGCCGGGACCGCAGACAGGGATGTCCAGACACTTTTCACGCCTTAACGGGCGTGCCTCATTCCTGTCATGAGTACCCTGCGATGCTTTTGCAAAAGTCCCTGAGAGCACAAATTCTCGCCCTGCTGAGCGGCAGCCTGCTGGCGATGCTGTTGATCGCCCTGGCGTGCTTTCACTTCCTGTCCAGCGGCGTGCAGAACTACGCCAATCTGATCGAAGGCCCGCTGCACACCTCGCAATTGATCGATGAAGCCAACCTGCAATTCAAGGTGCAGGTGCAGGAATGGAAAAACGTCCTGCTGCGCGGCAAACAACCGGCTGACCTGAGCAAGTACTGGGGGCAATTCGAGGGGCGTCAGCGCGATGTGCAAAACATCCTCGGTGAGTTGGCCGCGCAGAAGGGTATCGAGCCGCAACTCAAGAGCCGCATCGAGCGCTTGCGTGACGAACATCGCCAGTTGGGCGCGGCCTATCAGAAGGGGCGGGACGCGTTCGTGGCCGCCGGTGGTGACCCTGCGGCGGGCGACGGGGCGGTCAAGGGTGTAGACCGCGCAACCAGCGATCAGATGAGTGAACTGGTCAGCGAGTTGCGCAAGCAGGGCGCCGAGCAATCGACACTGATCAGCGCCAGTGCCGAGCGCACGGTGTTGCTGGGGCTGGTCGTGATGCTGGTTTCGGGGGTACTGATCGGCCTGCTGAGCTTGTGGCTGGTCAACCGCAACCTGGTCGAGCCGATCCGCAAACTGATCGAATACGTGGCGCAACTCAGCCAGGGGCGTATTGCCGAGCGCGTGGCCAGCATCCGTCAGGACGAGTTGGGCAAACTGGCTATGGCCGCCAACACCCTGCGCGATTTCCTCGCCGAAACCTTCAGCCGTTTGCAGCGCAGTGCGTCGGACCTGGACAGCGCCAGCGGTGAGTTGAACTCGATCGCCACCGTGATGGCCGGCGGCACCAACGAGCAGTTCAACCGCACCGATCAGGTGGCCACGGCGATGAACGAAATGTCCGCCACCGCACAGGAAGTGGCCCGGCATGCCGCCGAAGCCGCCCGGGCCGCCGACGATGCCGACCAGTCCGCCCAGCAGGGCGAAAAAGTCATGCAGGGCACCATCCACACCATCACCCAGATGCGCGGCGAAATCGCCAACACCGCCACGGTCATCCGCCAACTGGAAACCGACAGCGGACGCATCGGCAAGGTTCTGGAGGTGATTCGCGGGATCGCCGAACAGACCAACCTGCTGGCACTCAACGCGGCCATCGAAGCGGCCCGCGCCGGTGAGGCCGGGCGCGGATTCGCTGTGGTGGCCGACGAAGTGCGAAGCCTGGCCCAGCGCACGGCGGCGTCGATCATCGAGATCAACCAGATCATCCAGACCGTGCAGACCGGTGCAATCGAAGCGGCCCAGGCGATTGAAAGCGGTCAGTCGCGCAGCGAACAAAGCGTGCAGCAAGTGACGGAGGCCGGCGCCATGCTCGAACGCATCACCCTGGCCGTGGAAGCCATCCGCGACATGAACCGCCAGATCGCCACTGCCGCCGAAGAGCAGACCTCGGTGGCCGAAGACATCTCGCGCAACCTCACCGAAATCACCAGCATCGCCAGCACCAACCTGGACAACGTGCAGCGCACTGAAGCGGCCAGTACCAACCTGCACGGCTTGTCGGGGCAGTTGAACGAGGTGACGGCGCGCCTGAGCGCTTGAATCCCCAAACAGACAAAAGCCGCACGATGTTCCCATCGTGCGGCTTTTGTCTGTTTGGGGATTACGTGTCCTGTTTGTTTTCCAGGACCTTGCCGTTGGAGGCATCGATGTCCACGTCCCACTCGATGTTCTTGGCGTCACGCAGTTCAACTTCGTACTCGTAACCGTTGAAGTGGTTGTCCAACTCGGTCTTGGTAATCGTTGCACCCGGATGCAGATCCAGCGCGATCTTGTTCAAGTCTTCCAGTGGCTTGATCTTGCCTTCCTTGACCAGTTGCGGGATCTGATCGACTCGCACATCGGCCTGGGCCAGGCCGGCGGTGAGGGTCAGGGCTGCAGCGGTAAACAAAGCAGTCAGGGTCTTCATGGGGTTCTTTCCTTGGGTGATCTGTTTAAGTGAGATCAGGTTAGCCTGTGTAACTTAATCCACCCTTAAATCCCTCTACATGTCCTGCATCAATCCCTGTGGGAATGTGTGTTCGCCGCAAATTTTGCTGGCACACGCATAACCTGTGGGAGCGGGCTTGCCCGCGAAAGCGGAGTGTCAGTCAACGTGGATTTTGAAACTGATGGCCCCTTCGCGGGCAAGCCCGCTCCCACAGGTTTTGCGCAATTCTGGATCAATACCCGTTGTTCTGTAGCACCTGCGCAACACTCGCCGCCGGGCGTTTATAGAACTTCAACAACTCACTGGCGCGATTGGTGAAAATGCCGTCGACACCGGCGTCCATGACTTTCCGGTAGTCCACCGCATCGTCGATGGTGTAGACGTGCACCAGCAGGCCCTGGTCGTGGGTGTACTGGTTCATCCAGGGTTGCACCAGATCCGAGTAGCTCTGGTCGCCACCCTGGGTCAGTGCGGCGGACGGGCCGGTGCCGATGGCGCCCTGGGCCTTGGCGTAGTCGACCCAGTGCTGGAACTCGGCTTTGTCCTTCGGTTGCTGTTTGGCGTAGTAAGCGGCTTTATCCTTTTCGCCGGACTCGGCAAATGTCACCTTGGACTGGGGTTCAATACTGCCTTCACCGACCCACAACAGCAGGATCTTCGGCACCGTCGGCATCTCTTTTTGCAGCAGTTCGAGGCTGCTCTTCTCGAAAGTCTGCAGGACCACCTTGCCTTTGCCTTGGCCGACCGCCAGCTCGTTTTTTGCCAGTTTCGAAGCGGTCGGGCTCAGCCAGCCCCGGTCCTGAAGTTTTTCCTTGAGGTCGCGTTCGATGCCGGGGAACTGCTTGGGCTCCTTGGTCTCGATGTACAGGCCGGGCTTGTGCAGGCTGTTGCCCTCGGCGATGTCGATGATTTCATCAAGGGTCAGAATCTTCAGGCCCGCGAAGGCGGGACGTGCCCGATCCGGGTACGCGGCATTGAACCAGCTGCCCGCGTCCAGGGTTTTCAGTTCGGCCATGGTGAACGCATTGGCGGGGCTGTCCTTGCGCTCGGGGAATTTGCTGGCGACGTCGGTGGTGCGTTGCAGATTGTTGTCGTGCAGGGCAAACAGCACGCCATCCTTGCTGCGCTGCAGATCCAGTTCCAGGTAGTCGGCGCCCAGGTCGCGGGCAGTCTTGTAGGCGGCGGCGGTGGATTCCGGGGCATCGAACGATGCGCCACGGTGGGCGATCACCGCTGGATGCGGAATGTCCAAGCGGGTCGCCAGTGCCGCGGGACCGGGTTCGCTGGCGGCCTGTGCGTGGCCGAGGGCGAGCAACAGGCTCAGTAACAGGGCGCTTTTAGTAAAGGTTGTGGGCATGGTCGAGATCCTTTCGCAATAAGTGAGCGGTCCCTTTTAACAACTCATCGTTGCAGACGCTATCACCAGACCGACACAAACCTGTCGAAAGCTGATTTTCGTCAGCGCTTTTGTGCGCCCGTATGCAGTACGCTGAGGCCCTGCAATTTCCCCGGCAGAGGGAAACGCAGGCCCTGCGTGCAAACCAACGATCACCATTGCGGGGTTTACCATGCGCATCACTTCCCAGCTCATCTGCCAGGCTGCCGACCAACTCAAAGGCTTCGTCGGCCTCAACCGCAAGACCGGGCACTACATTGTGCGCTTCAGCGAAGACTCGTTTGGCATGGACGTGGCGGACGACGGCATCATCCCTGTCAGCGAATTCGTCTGGGCCGCGGGGCCCGGGCAGGTCATGACGCTCAAGCGTGAATTGATCCAGCTGCTGCTGGACCAGAACATCGATGACCGGATCAACATCACCGAGCCGTTGCGGGTGTATATGAACCGGCGGGAAGTGCCGGAGATTTCGGCGGTTCGCAGTCTGGTTCGGGGGTGAGTTTTTGCGGTGACTGTTCTGGCCTCTTCGCGGGCAAGCCCGCTCCCACAGGGATCTTGGGTGTACACAAGAAATGTACCCGACACAGAACACTGTGGGAGCGGGCTTGCCCGCGAAGGCGACCACAAGCACACCACATCATTTACAGACTGAACTCGTAGGCCCGCTCAACCCTGCACACCCGCGTATGACACCGCGCATACCAAGTCGAGCGCCCACGCTCGCGAATCGCACTGTGCTCAGGATGATGCTTCCACGCCAGGACTGCCGCCTCACTGGCCCAGTACGATACGGTAATCCCAAGTCCATCCTCGCCCCGCGCCGATTCCACGCCGAGAAACCCCGGCTGTTCGCGGGCCAGTTCCAGCATCCGTTCGGCCGCTTCGGCGTAACCCTGGTCACCCTCGGTGCGCAGTGAAGTGAAGATCACCGCGTAATAAGGCGCAGCTGGCGTATCGGCCATCATTACGAGCGCCCCGCACAGGCTTCGACAAAGGCGCCAACCAACGGCGGCAATACGCCGTTGAGCGCCGCCCGCTCGGGCTGGAACAAGGTCGCGACAAAGAACGGATGACCGCTGAGTTCGACCGCCCGCAGTTCGTGTTCCGAATCGTGGCCGACGGCATGTAGTTCGCGCTTGAGCAACTCCCCTTCGAACTGAGGATTCACACCAAAACGACAGCGATAGCCTTCACGAATCTCGGTGTTTTCGTACGCCTTGGCAAGCAACGAACCCTCAAGCAAATCAATCGTATCGACCGCTTCCACCAGCGCACACGACAGTGGCGTCAGCAGCGCCCGCGCGGCATCGGGATTTGTCTCGCCGTGTTCGGCATCCGACCAGCCCAGTACGTTGCGCGCATATTCCAGCACCGCGTGTTGAAAACCACCGCAGGTGCCGAGGAAAGGTCGCCGTTGTTCGCGGGCAAAGCGAATCGCCAGCAATGCACCGTCCATGCTCCGGTAAGGGCTGGCCGGCACACACCAGAACCCGTCGAATGTGTGCAGCGGTGTCTCGACGTGGATGTCATCGGTGGCCAGCCATTGCCATTGCACGTTCGGGCCACTGTGTTCAGCGGCCATTTCGAGGGCGACGGGAATGGCCTGGTGGGCGGTGACTTGCGGGTCGTAGTCGCCGATCAGGGCGATGCGAATCGGGCGGGTTTCCATGTGGGGCCTCTGCACTTGTTGATTGCTGGTGCCCACTATAGATTGGCGCTCACGCACTCAATATTGGCATTTTCCCAAGTGATCAATGCAGCGACGCACTATCGACTGGACTACCCGGACCTGGCCCTGATCCTCGCGCTGGTACGCGGCGGCTCTCTGGCCCGGGCAGCGCAACTGTTGAAGGTGGATGTTTCGACGGTGTTTCGAGCGGTGCGCCGGCTGGAGGGTGCACTGGGTCAGCAACTGTTCGAAAAAAGCCGCGCCGGTTACCTGCCCACCACCCTGGCGCAGTCCCTGGCTGAACAGGCCGAGCGCGCTGAACAGGCTCTGGAGGCGGCGCGCATCGGTGTGGAGCAGGGCGGAGAAGTGATCAGCGGCATCGTGCGCCTGACCTGTACCGATTCGGTCCTGCAAGGTTTGCTGTTGCCGGCGCTGGCGCAGTTCATGCCGAACTATCCGGCGCTGACGCTCGAGCTCAGCACATCCAATGATTTTGCCAACCTCAGCCGTCGGGATGCCGATATCGCCCTGCGCCTGACCCGCACGCCACCGGAGCATCTGGTGGGACGGCGGCTGGCGGATATTTCCTATCGCGTGTGTGCCAGCGAGCGATACCTGCAATCGGTCAATACCCCTGACCTGGCCTCATTGACCTGGATAGCCCCGGATGACTTCCTGCCTGATCACCCGACCGTTACCTGGCGTCGCCAGGCCTTGCCGGGGGTAACGCCGGGCTATCGCTGCAACAGCATGCTGTCGGTGACCGAGCTGGTCAGGGCCGGCCTGGGTGTAGCGGCGTTGCCGGACTTTTTGATCGGCGACGGATTACAGCCGCTGAGCGAACCCCTGCACGGATACGACACCGCGCTGTGGCTGCTGACCCGTCCCGACTGCCGTGCCTTGCGCTCAGTGGTTACCTTGTTCGATGAGTTGGGGCGGGCGCTGAAACTGCCGTGAAACCGTTCAGGTTCCTGGCTGAAGCTCACTAAAGCCTCAGTGCCGGTTTCATTCTGAAACACATCGCGTCATTCAAATCAGAGCCATCGATCCTTCGACGCCGCCGTCGAACTTGTCATTTATTGCAACTGATAGCAGGCCAGAAACATGTCCAGCGCGGAGTCTGCCACCTGGTGTTGTTCTTCGGGTGACAAGCCTGGTTTGCCCATGGAAATCTGCGGCCAGAAGGCAAACGACTTGAGCAGCCCCTGCACCTGTTGTGCGGCAAAATCAGGGGCAATAACTTTCAACCGACCATCGGCCTGAGCGGCACGAATCCAGACCGTCAGCCCTTCTTCGCGTTCGCCCATTCGCGCCACCATATCCTGCGCCCGCTCCGGCGAATGAATCGTCGCCGCTATCGCCACCCGCGCCAGGTCGAGAAAATTGTCATCGCCCAACATTTGCAGCTTGGCCATCAGCAATCCGCGCAATTGCTCACGCAACGGCAGGTCGGGACGGTAGGCCGTTTCCTGTTCGGCCGTCACCCGGGTCCATAATTGATTGAGGATCTCGGCGAACAACTCTTCCTTGCTGGGGAAGTGGTTGTACACCGTGCGCTTCGACACACCGGCAGTGGCAGCAATCTTGTCCATGCTGGTGATCTCGAAACCGTTGTCACGGAATTCATTGATCGCAGCTTGAATGATCGCTTGGCGTTTTCGGTCGGTCAGGCGCTGTGGAGCTGTCATAAGTACGCTTCGGCAGGAAAAAGGGGAGAATTACACTCGGTAGTTTACTTGTCGTCGACTTTGATGCAACCTAGAAACTACACTGTGCAGTGTAATGTTTTGTTAACCCTGCCCAGCAAAAATAGAAAGTCCGGCTGATGCGTGCGTGCTTTGGCCATTTATCGTCCCAAAACGGAAAGTCGCGTGATGCGCGGTTTTTCTGGAGTCATTCAGTCATGGCCAATTCAAACTCCCCGGCGGACAACGCCTCCACACCTGAAGCATCCCGACAGGCTCAAGGGCAGTATCAAAACTTTACGCCGGTTCAACGTTTAAGCTTTGGCAAAACCATGGGTGTCCTATGGAACGTGCTGTTCCACAAACCGCAAAACACCCGCCCGAGCGCGCCCGTCCCGGTGCAAGCCCTGACTCAAGCCGCGCTGATCGCAGCGCCGAACCACAGCGTCTATCGCCTGGGCCACTCCACGGTGTTGCTCAAGTTGCGCGATAAATTCTGGATCACCGACCCGGTCTTCGCCGAGCGTGCCTCGCCCGTACAATGGGCTGGCCCCAAGCGTTTCCACCAGCCACCGATCAGCCTGGAAGAATTGCCACCGATCGAAGCGGTGATCCTGTCCCACGACCACTACGATCACCTGGATCATCAGGCCGTGCTCAAGCTCGCGGACAAGACCAAACACTTCCTTACCCCGCTGGGCGTAGGCGACACCCTGATCAAGTGGGGCATCGACGCGAGCAAAGTCCGCCAGCTGGATTGGTGGCAAGGCACGGAAGTCGATGGCATCCAGTTCATCGCTACCCCGTCGCAGCACTTTTCCGGCCGTGGCCTGTTCGACAGCAACAGCACCCTCTGGGCCTCGTGGGTGATGATCGACGGCGACACACGCCTCTTCTTCAGCGGCGACAGTGGCTACTTCGACGGCTTCAAACGCATCGGCGAACAGTACGGTCCATTCGACCTGACCCTGATGGAAACCGGTGCCTACAACGTCGACTGGCCACACGTGCACATGCAACCCGAACAAACCCTGCAAGCCCACCTCGACCTCAAGGGCCGCTGGCTACTGCCAATCCACAACGGTACGTTCGACCTGTCGATGCACGCCTGGTACGAACCCTTCGACCGCATCCTGGCCCTGGCCTGGGAACGCAACGTATCGATCACCACGCCGCAGATGGGCGAGGCGTTCAACCTGATGCATCCGCAGCGTGGTAGGGCGTGGTGGTTGGCGGTGGAAGGGGAGAGTGATCGGGTGGTCGCTCATAACGCGTAGAGTGATGGGCCCTGTAGGAGCGAGCTTGCTCGCGATGGACGTTAACGATAACGCGTGCTGTCTGAATGATCGCGTTGTCCAGGTGTTTTTCGCGAGCAAGCTCGCTCCTACAGGGGGCCATTTATCGTCAGTCAGTGAGTTGGCTCACTCCACCATCGCAAAATCCGCTCGCCCAACCGGATTCGGCGTCGACCCCTTCACATTCATCCCTCGACCCGGCGCAAACCCAGGGAAGAACACCAACCCCTCCGATTCGAACCGATAGGCCAGCGCCAGGCGCGTGACATCCAGCACCTCCTGGCGTGCCTCGAAGCGTTGAATGGCATCCACCGAAACCCGGGATTCCCGCGACAGCTCTTCCACACTCCAGCCCAGCATCGCTCGGGCCTGGGCGCAGTGGGCCGGGGTGAATTGGAAGAGGGCGATACGTTCCAGGGTGATTTTCATCGCTTGAGAGGCCATGGTGTTCTCCGGGCTCGAGAGTGTTGGTTCAAAATATACTGTGTTTTTGTACAGTTGTTTTGAGCCCGGATCAAACGCATTTTTTGATTTGTCTTTTCAGACAGACGAACGGTGCTGCGCTTACTTGCCCGCCAACCCCGGCGCTTCCCGCACGATAAAGTGATCCAGATTCTCGATGTTGGCGCTGAACACCCCGAACGTCTGCTCGGGGTTTTTCTTGCTCGGCACCTGCTTCAGCTCGGGCGTCACCCCATAAAAGAAGCAATACAACTCCCGCCCGCTCTCGATGGCGTGCTTGATCTCTTCCAGGAACGCCTTGCGCTTGCGATAGCTGTCGATCAGCTTCTTGCTCAGGTAGACATTGACCGAGTAAGGCTTTTTCTCGAACCAGACCTTCTTCTCGAAATCGATGCGAAAGCTCTGGGTGTAGTCCTTGATCTCCTTGACCTTGCCCCAGTAAATCAGCCCCTTGTTGTCCTGCAGGTATTCGATTTTCTTGAAAAACGACCCGTAGGGCGCGGTGTTCTCGCCAATCTTCAGCGGCACGCGCTTGAGCAAATCCTTGTCGTCGAAGTTCGACACGAAACACTCCACCGGATGGGCGAAGACGCTGGTCTTGTCCGGGGCCGATTCTCTGCCCGGTTGCTCGACATTGCTTGCCACCGAAGGCGTCAGCGACTCATCCCGCACCCCGTCCACCGCGACCTTCGGGCTGGACGGCTTACGCACATATTCACGCCGAGTCAGTAACAATTCCGACGGGAAATTTTCCTCGCGGCTGTCATCCGTTTCCGTCTCATCCACACCCGACGCAGGCGTCTTCAAGCTGACATAAGGGCAGCCCTCGACATGCCGCGTACTCGGCAGGTTCTTGAAGTGCGGCGTGCGCACGTAATTCACATTCTTCGCGTTGAACGTACCCAGCTCATTGGTCGCATCGAACGCCAAACGGCAGGCATCGTTGGGGCACTGGAAGTGTTCCTTGGCCGAATCGAACGCCATCGTCTCGTCGAAATTCAGATCCCGAACGTCATAGATCGACAACTTGTCGTTGAGGCTGAGGCAGTAGGCGAGGTCGAATTTCATGACGGGTTCCAAATCCTTTAGATGAACAGCTTCCAGTGATGGCGCATTCGAAGCAATAGCTACACTGAGATCACTTCAATATCGCCGGGTCTGCACAGTCCATCAAAGAGAGCGGTTTCATGAGCCATTCAGATGCTTCGCCGCCCCTCCCGGAGCAGGGCCGGATAGCACGTCGGGATGAACAGAGCGGTTGGCGCCGCTGGCTACCGGGCTTGGGCATGCTGCGCGAATACCAATCGGCATGGTTGCGTTACGACATCGTGGCCGGCCTGGTGCTGACCACGATGCTGGTGCCCGTCGGTATCGCCTATGCGGTCGCTTCAGGCGTGCCCGGCATTTATGGCCTCTACGCGACCATCGTTCCGCTGCTGTTCTATGCCTTGTTCGGCCCCAGCCGAATTCTGGTGATGGGGCCGGATTCCTCCCTGGTGGCCGTCATCCTTGCCGTCATCATTCCACTCTCCGGCGGCGAACCGCAGCGAGCCGTCGCCCTGGCGGGCATGATGGCGGTCGTCTCAGGCGCGGTGTGCATCCTGGCCGGTATCGCGCGCCTGGGTTTCATCACCGAACTGCTGTCAAAACCGATCCGCTACGGCTACATGAACGGCATCGCACTGACCGTTTTGATCAGCCAGTTGCCCAAGCTGTTCGGTTTTTCGATTGAATCCGACGGCCCATTGAGCAACATAGGGGCCATCGCCTCAGCGGTGATGGAGGGGAAGGTCAACTGGACCACCTTCACGGTGGGCGGGCTCACCCTGGCGGTGATCCTGCTACTAAAAAGGTGGCCGCGACTACCGGGCATCCTGATCGCCGTGGTTGGCGCGACAGTCGCCGTGGGCGTACTCGACCTTGCGACACGCGCCGGTGTGTCGGTTCTCGGTTCGCTCCCCCAGGGCTTGCCCGGTTTTGCCATCCCCTGGATCACCAGCGCCGACATCGTCCCTGTGTTGATCGGCGGTTGCGCCGTCGCACTCGTCTCGTTCGCCGACACCAGCGTGCTCTCCCGTGTCTATGCGGCGCGGACTCGAACCTACGTCAACCCGAACCAGGAAATGGTGGGCCTCGGCATCGCCAACCTGGCGGCCGGTTTTTTCCAGGGCTTCCCGATCAGCAGCAGCTCGTCACGTACGCCCGTGGCCGAAGCCGCCGGAGCCAAAACCCAACTGACCGGCGTCGTCGGCGCACTGGCGGTTGCCTTGCTGCTGGTGGTGGCGCCGGACCTGCTGCAACATCTACCGTCCAGCGCCCTGGCTGCAGTCGTGATCGCCTCGGCCATCGGCCTGATCGAAATCACCGACCTGCGCCGGATCTATCGCATCCAGCGCTGGGAATGCTGGCTGTCGATCGTCTGCACCGTCGGCGTGGCCGTGTTCGGCGCGATCGAGGGCATCGGCCTGGCCATCGTGATTGCCGTCATAGAATTCCTCTGGGACGGCTGGCGCCCGTACTCCGCAGTATTGGGCCGCGCCGATGGGGTCAAGGGCTACCACGACATCAAACGCTACCCCGACGCACGCCTGATCCCCGGCCTGGTCCTGTTTCGCTGGGATGCGCCCTTGTTTTTCGCCAACGCCGAACTGTTCAACGACCGAGTATTGGACGCCGTGGCGGCATCGCCCACGCCCGTGCGCTGGCTGGTGGTCGCCGCAGAGCCCGTCACCAGTGTCGATGTGACGTCTGCCGACATGCTGGCCGAACTGGACGACACCTTGCATGCGGCGGGTATTGAGTTGTGCATTGCCGAGATGAAGGATCCGGTGAAGGACAAGCTGAAGCGGTTCGGGTTGTTTGCGCGGTTGGGAGAGACGGCGTTTTTTCCTACGATTGGGACGGCTGTGGATAGTTATGTGGCGAATTATCGGGTGGATTACAGGGAGCGGGAAGATGAAGGGAACGGATTGCCGTGAAACCCGCGAGATCGAAATAGAGACTTCACATCAAGGAGCGAACCATGCCGAACAACTGGCCCGCAGGGATTGAGCACGTCGTCGTGCTGATGATGGAAAATCGTTCGTTCGACCATTTGCTGGGGGATTACACAAGCATCAATGCCGCGTGTGACGGTATCAACCGCAAGGCGCCCAGCACCAACCCGTTGAAGCTGGCCAACGGTAATTCGACGGTGATCACTCAAGCGTCGGAGTTCCCGGAAAACTATAGCCTGTGGGCACCGCCGCCCCCTCTGCCTCCGGCGCTGCCGCCGGGCAACAGCGAGGGTTTCGACCTTGGCCACGAATTCGTCAACGTAGAAAAACAACTGGGCGTCTCCTTCAAGACCAGCCCGGCCAACCCTACGCTCGCCGGTTTTGCCCAGGACGCCTACGACAAGGCCCGCAGCGACCTGAAGGTGTACAAAACCTGGTCGCAATCCATGGCCCAACGGGCGATGAACTACATCCCGTTCGGCGCCACGCCAGCGAAGGATACGCTGCCGGCCATCCACGGATTGGCGCGTAACTTCACCGTATGCGACCGCTGGTTTTCCTCGGTGCCGGGCCCCACCTGGCCGAACCGTTTTTTTGCCATGCTCGGCAGTTGCAATGGTCACTTGCTGATGCCCTCCACGGGCACGGTGCTGGCCGGCATCAAAAGCCTGATCGCACAGTTCGGCGGCGAGAGTATTTTTTCGCTGCTGCGCAACAACGGCCACGACGCGCGGATTTATTCCGATGGCGCGATCCCGCTGGCAGCGTTGGTCAAGGGTGGTTTGCAGCACCTGAGCATCGACGACTTCAAGTCGGACGTCGCCGGTAACAGGCTCCCCGAACTGTCCTGGATCGAACCGAGCTATGGCCTGCTCAACGGCAAACTCGGGCCCAATGTGTCGCATCATCCACCCGAAGATTTGCGCTTCGGCGATCAGTTTGTCGGTGAGGTGTTCAATGCCTTGTCGGCCAACACCGCTGTCTGGAACAAAACCCTGTTCGTGCTGCTGTACGACGAACATGGCGGCTTCCATGACCACGTGGTGCCGCCGACTTGCGTGGCGACCGGTTCAACGGCCGATGTCCCATGGAAAAATCCCTTCACTCGCCTCGGCGTTCGGGTGCCGGCGATCCTGGCTTCGCCGTGGCTCAAGCCAGGCTTGATTCCCTGGACGGGCAATGTCCAGGCCCAACATTACGATCACACCAGCCTGCTGGCGTTTCTTTGCGATCACTTCAAATTGCCGCGCAGTGCACTCGGCCCACGGGTGGTCGCCGCGCAGCACTTCGGCAATGCAGCCATCTGGCGCGCTGCACCGGGCGTAACGGCTGCGCCAAAACTGGCGGCCACCGTGGTGCCCAGTCGCGTCGGGTTGCCATTGATCGAGTCGGAACTGGCGACCCAGAGTCGGCAAGTGGTGGACAGCGCCACCGGTTACCTTGACGGCCTCGATCCAGAGCAGATCTGGAAGAGCAGCGCCCAATGGGTCAGCGGTTTTCTCGGCAACCGCAGCCGCGCCCTGGCTGATCCGGCTCAGGCCGCGCTCACGCCTGCCGCGCCCAGTGCCGACAGCCTGGAGGCGAAACTGCGACGCTTGCAGGATTTGATGGTGACCGCCCAAGGGCAAGCTGTTCGCCCCGTTGCAGTGCCTGCCAGCAAAGCCTTGGCAGAACCGGGAGCGGAAGTCGCGCCAACGCGGCTGCGCGTCCTGTGCCTGCCGGGTGTCGGGTTCACGCCAGCCGGCCAGGGGCAGGGCGGCATCGATGCGAACTGGCAGGATCAATGGCGCACCTTGATCCGTACTCAACTGGCACAGAACGGTCGCCTCATCGATGACCAGGACATCGACTTCCTGTCCTTCGATGAGCAACTCAAGGAGGGGCCGGACTTCGCGCAGATCACCCGAGGCCTGGCGATGCTGAGCGCCGACGCCAGGGGCAAGGCCGACGACAACTTCGGCAGTTGGGGCCTGCCGGTCAATCAGATGTTGCGCACCACCGTTGGCGCCATCGTGCAATGGATCGAGGACGCCGAGTTGCGCACGGCGTTGACTCAACATCTGTTGGCGAAGATCGAGGCATTCAATCCACAGATCATCTTCGCCCAAGGGCTGGGCAGCCTGATCGGCTACGACGCCCTGCGCCGGTCGGTGGCAAAAAAAGGTACGGCACTCAAGCGCATCGATGGCCGAGTGTTCGTCAGCTTCGGCTCGCCGATCGCACTGCCGCTGGTGATGCGCGAAGTGTGGGGCGGGCGGGTGCTGCGCCTGAGCGACAACGGCCGAGGCATCCGCCGCTGGTTCCACCTCCACAACCCCAACGACGGCTTGCTGACCCGGCCTATTACCTCGCCGGATTCAGCGCGGGTCGACCTGCAAACCGAATTCAGCGTGCAGCTGCGCGATGACCTGCTCGACCTCAATCATGCCGCCCAGGCCTACTTGTCCTCACCCACCAGCCAGACCGGCCTGTGGCCGCAACTCGCCCGCGATGTGGTGGCGGCGCGAGCGCTGGAAGTGCCGGCGTTCCTGTCCCGCAGTGGCCAACGCAAACGTCGCGCCCTGGTGGTCGGCATCAACGATTACCTCGACCCGAGCGCACGCCTCGAGGGCTGCATCAACGACACCTACCTGATCAGCCGCATGCTTCAGGAAAGCGGCTACGATGCCGGCGACATCCGCTTGCTGCACGACGCCCGGGCGACCCGGGCCAACTTCGTCGAACGCCTCGAATGGCTGGTGGAAGGCGCCCGTGCCGGCGACGAGCGCGTATTGTTCTACTCCGGCCACGGCACCCAACTGCCGGTCTACAGCAGCAGCGGCGAAGCCGACTGCATGGACGAAACCCTGGTACTCCACGACTTCGACTGGGACGACGAAAGCACCCACTTCACCGACAAACTGTTCCGCCAGTTCTACAGCCACCTGCCATTCGACCCGGACGGTCACGGCGCCAAACTCACCGTCCTGTTCGACTGCTGCTACGCCGGTGGCATGACTCGCGGCAACGGCCGCGTGCGCGGCATCACCCCACCCAGCGACATCCGCCACCGCATGCTGCGCTGGGACCCCTACGCCGGCGACTGGGACCGCCGCGTCTACGCCACCGACGCCGACCGCCGCGACTTCAGCGAACAAGACAACAAAACCCGCGGCCTCACCCGCACCCGCACCACCCAAGGCGCCGCCACCGGCCTGCGCCCCGAGAAAAAAGCCCAACTGCTGCGCCAAACCAAACTCTACGGCCACCACGGGCCCTACATGCCCCTGATGCTCTACGCGGCGCGGGAGAACGAAAAAGCCAATGAGTATGAGGTGGGGTCGAACAGCTACGGCGCGTTTACCTATGCCCTGGTTGAACAACTGCGCAAGTTGCATCAGGAGGATGCGACGTTGGGGTTTGATCAGTTGATTGAACGGGTGGGGAGTGTGCTGAGCGCGAGGTCGTTGGGGCAGACGCCGGAGATTGTTGGGCCTAGTGGGGTTAGGGCGGCGGTGTGTCCTTGGCGGATTAGTGGGTTGGGGAAATGAGGCTTTAGCGTTATCACAGCCAAAGAAAAGGGCCACAGGATAATCCTGCGGCCCTGATAACACCGACATTCCCAAGCCAGCCGCTGAACCCCTGTGGGAGCAAGCTTGCTCGCGATGGCGCCATCCCTGCCATCCACAATCTCAACTGACGGAATGAGGTCTAGCAATTGACATCTATTTCTCACGCTTCAGCCGTTTTACTTTCGAATACAACAGCAAGGTGAACGCATCTTTATCACCCGAATGATGACAACGCCGATGGCAATTCGGGCACAACGCAACGGCGTTGCTCGTCCGATCCGAACCTTTCTGCGCCAAATGTTTAACGTGGTGAACCTCAAGAAACGGCGAGTCGTCCTTTTCAAACGGAGCAGGCTGATCACAGCCTTCGCAGATGCCCTTGGCATTCTGCCGAACCCAGGCTCTGACCTCAGGATCACGAATGTAAGTGATGCTACTGGTAGAGGCTCGCTTGGGTTTCAAGATCCCTTTCGGTTCTTTATCGAGCGGTTTCTGTTCAAGGGCAATTGCGCGACGTTCAAGCGTTTCTTCATCGGCGGATGGTTCAAAGTCGTCAGCGGCAAGTGCTTCACGAATACCGTGTTCAACATTGGCACCGACATTTTCCGCTGGTCTGTATCCCTTGATGCGAGCGCGCCCCAACTGTTCCAGGACGGTAGAGATGTTCCGCATCCGGAACTCAACGGAGCTTTCGGAGCGGTCTGCCAAGGCACCCTGACGCAGCAAGCGATTCGCTTGGGCTTTATTGAATTTCTGTCCTTTCAGTTCAAGTGCAAGCATCGTGAGATAGGCCCCTACAGCGGCCTTAATTTCCGACTTGCTCCAATCTTCGCTCTTCTTTTCAGTATCCATACAATCGCCGAGGGTTAAATACCTTCGGACGATACTGAGTGGCCACTACGACTGTCTACGAAAATTCCTACACAAAACGGAGACGAATCTCGCAAGCGATCCTACAAGCACGTCACCTAACCCAACGATTGCTTCGACAACTGAAACACCTGCACTACCTTCCGCCACCAAGGCTTAACCACCGGCATCCGCCGTTGCGTGTGATCGAGCAACAGGTAGGGCATGTCCCGCAATCGAATCCACCCTTCATCCTGCCAATGCAGTAGGCTCAGCGACATCTCCGGCCAATCCAACAAACTCAGCATCGGTCGATCCGAATTGTCCGACTGCTCCGCGTCACGTAAGGCCGGCACCACTTGATGGGTGATCCACTCACGCAGTAACCGATTTCCGGGCGCGTAGTGATACACCAACAGTGCATATACGCCGGATTCACTGAGCATCAACTGCTTTTCCGGTTGCCGGTGATATTCAATCCACAATGTTCGGTGCTGGTCCTTGTCTAGCTTGTTGACCATGCGTTCACTTAGATGGAAACCCATCAAGCGGCCGATATCGCGGGCACAGAACCATGGTTGGTTTTCAAGGAGAAGGGCGTGTAGAGGTAGGTTGTGGCGAGTGAAAGTTGTCGAAATGTACGGATCAGATATGAGTGATCTTTGAGGTGCCGCAGAGCGGTTGTGCGTGTCGACTGGCATTTCCATTACCCCTACGTATGAAGTTGATGAGGGCCGAACCCGACGTAGAGGATCTAAGAAATCCCAACAAGCTATTTCTTTCAGGCACAGGATTACGCATTTATAGCTGATAACAGCGTGCGGTCTGTGCGGCGAAATTTGCTTCTACGTTGGGCGTTTCTTAGGCACCTGCAATAGAGCTTAGAGCTGCTTGGAGTGGCCCTCAATACAGACGGTGCTGGAATACATGTGGGAGATTTAGCTACTACTGATATTGCGAGTAAGAGTTTTCCTACCCCATAAAAAAGCCCCGATCAGATCGGGGCTTTTTGGTTTTCGATTTGTCGATTCAAGTCGTCAAATCGCGGCTAGCTCAGGAATCAATCCCAGCTCAAAGCCCCACCAGTCTGATACTCAATAACCCGAGTCTCAAAGAAATTCTTCTCTTTCTTCAAGTCCATGATCTCGCTCATCCATGGGAACGGGTTAGTCGTCCCTGGATACTCTTCCTTCAGACCAATCTGCGACAGACGACGGTTAGCGATGAACTTCAGGTAGTCCTCCATCATCGCAGCGTTCATGCCCAATACCCCACGAGGCATGGTGTCACGAGCGTATTCGATCTCCAGCTGAGTACCTTGCAGAATCATCTGCGAAGCTTCTTCCTTCATTTCAGCATCCCACAAATGCGGGTTTTCGATTTTGATCTGGTTGATCACGTCGATGCCGAAGTTCAGGTGCATGGATTCGTCGCGCAGGATGTACTGGAACTGCTCGGCGACGCCGGTCATTTTGTTGCGGCGGCCCATGGAGAGGATCTGGGTGAAGCCGCAGTAGAAGAAGATGCCTTCCAGAACGCAGTAGTAGGCGATCAGGTTGCGCAGCAGCTCCTTGTCGGTTTCGACGGTGCCGGTTTCGAACTTCGGATCGGAGATCGAGCGGGTGTATTTCAGGCCCCAGGTGGCTTTTTTCGCGACCGATGGGATCTCGTGGTACATGTTGAAGATTTCGCCTTCATCCATGGCCAGCGATTCGATGCAGTACTGGTAGGCGTGGGTGTGGATCGCCTCTTCGAAGGCCTGGCGCAGGATGTACTGGCGGCATTCCGGGTTGGTGATCAGGCGGTACACGGCCAGGACCAGGTTGTTGGCAACCAGGGAGTCGGCGGTGGAGAAGAAGCCGAGGTTGCGCATCACGATGCGGCGCTCGTCGTCGGTCAGGCCTTCCGGGTTTTTCCAGAGGGCGATGTCGGCGGTCATGTTGACTTCTTGCGGCATCCAGTGGTTTGCGCAGCCGTCCAGGTACTTCTGCCAGGCCCAGTCGTACTTGAAGGGTACGAGTTGGTTGAGGTCGGCGCGGCAGTTGATCATGCGCTTTTCGTCAACGGCGACACGGGCGGAGGCGCCTTCGAGTTCGGCGAGGCCTTCGGCGACGTCGAGGGAATCCAGGGCAGCTTTGGCGCGGGCAACGGCGGCGGAGTCAGCGGCGGTCACGGCACGGGCTTCCAGGGCGGCGGCACCGCCGGCGCTGTCGAGACGGTCCATGTTGGCTTCGGTGGCGTGGCCAGCGTTGGCGCTCTTGACTGCTACTTCCGTGTCTTCTTTGTCGAATTCGTCCCAGCTCAGCATGACGTGTCGTCTCCTGCGTGAGGGCCAGTGTGCCCGTGTGAAATTGGATAGGTCGGTTTTTCACACGGCCTTACTGGCCGCGTTGGATCTAAAGGAATCGTTTTTTGCGGCAGCTATACGCAGGCATCAAACAGAATTTTGTACGGGGTTCCGAGAGCCACTGATGGGCGCAGCAAGCGTTGATCGCTTGTGCGGGGCTTCAGACTGGCTTTTCGTCCCTGTAAGGGAATATTGCAGGCCCGTTTAAGGCCGCATTATAGGGAAGTTTTGCGTGCTGTGGTGCGGCGAAATGGCTCACGGAACGGTCGACGGGGGCCGTTTTTCGGTCGGAGTGAGGGTTTACAGGGCTTTGAACGATGTTGGCGGGGGAAGATTTTTTTTCTTAATTTTTTGCCCCGGATTATTTTTGTTCAAGAAATGAACAAAAAAGGCTTTTTTCACTACATCTTGTGTTTCGGTGGGTGTTTCTCAGGCTCCAGACACAACTAAGCCCGACCGAAGTCGGGCTGTGAAGTCACGCTGGCGGATCAGCTCAGGCGAGCGGCACCGACGTGATCGGCACCATCGGCGGCTAGACGGGCTGCGCCGGTGTGGTCGGAGCCATCGGAGGCCAGTTTGCCTGCACCGACGTGATCGGCACCATCGGCGGCGAGGCGGGCGGCACCGGTGTGGTCAGAGCCGTCGGAAGCCAATTTGCCTGCGCCAACGTGATCGGCACCATCGGCAGCGAGGCGGGCGGCGCCGGTGTGGTCGGAACCGTCGGAAGCGACAGCGGCTTCACTGGTGTAAACGGCAGAGCCGGTGCGGTCGTAACCATCGGCGGCGAAGGTGTTGGCTGCCAGGACGGAGAGGGTCAGGGCGAGGATCAGTTGGGTTTTCATGGTTGTTGCTCCAGATTCGTGGGTGTTGTTTGTCTTGGGTTGCAGTTGATTCTACGCCTGCTATTTCGATTAAAAAGCGCAAATAAATGCTTAAAATAATCGAATTAATCGATCATTAGGGTTCGGCGCTTCATCTGCCTGATTGCGGCGGGTGGGTCGAACCTTTTGGGGGAGGGGTGAAGTAGGGGATCAGCCGTTGGAGCATCCATTGCCCATCATGCTGTAGCGCAGGATATGTCGTTGGCCGTGAGAGTCTTCGTATTCCATTTTCATCGGCACAACTTCACACACGTTCGGGGCTTCGCTCATGGAGATCACTTTGGCGATGTCCAGGTGGGTGGAGTAGGTGTATTCCTCTATTGCTGGTTGTTGCTGTGCGACATCAGTCGGGACCTCGTTTGCCATGGCGGTTGCGCACAGACTGCTGAGGGCCAGAACCAATAAAGCTTTCATTTGAAATTTACCTTTTAGAGGTCGAAAGGGGGCACGCAATCTTTTTGGGATTGCGTGTGGAGCTTCGGTGTCAGGGGTTTGATTAACTGCCTTCGTGGGGGCTGCAACTTGGTTAATCAGGTTGCCTTGTTGGCGTGGCTGATTTTAGGCGTCGACGCTTCGTCCATATAGGCGTGGTTTTGATAAACACTTTTGACAGATCCTGTAACAATCCCTGAATAACCTCTTCTTTTGTAGGAGCGAGCTTGCTCGCGATGAACCTGAGGGCTCCGCGGGGTGTCAGGCTAGGCGCGTTATCGTTGACGACCATCGCGAGCAGGGCTCGCTCCTACAGGGAACTGTGGGCGGAGTAGGGGTATTCACGACATTTTGTAGGGACTTGTTACTACCATCGTCGAATGGTTCTATAGCCCCGGCCCGGCTAAAACAGGGTCATACAAAAACAACTATTCCACCGAGGTAAGAAAGATGAGTGCGGCTTCCCTGTATCCCGTTCGTCCCGAGGTTCTGGCTAACACGCTGACCGACGAGGCGACCTACAAGGCGATGTACCAGCAGTCGGT
>NZ_JAHBDE010000015.1:0-92437 GCF_019956175.1 Pseudomonas sp. BF-R-30
TGTAGAACCTTGCTGAAGGGCACCGATGCGATATTGATCAACTATGGTGCCTTAAGCGGACTCACTCAGCGAACAGCCGTCGGCTCTTCGCGCCGACAAGGCCCTAATGCGTTTTTACACACTCTGGGCCAGTTGCTGTCTTGAGAGCAACTGGTCGAAAAATGTCTGTAGTTGTCCAGACCACTGGTTTACAGCTTATGCCGCGCGGCATACAGGCAGATCATCTCCATCGCCAACGCGGCCCCGGCAAGCGCAGTAATCTCGGCGTGGTCATAGGGCGGTGCTACCTCCACCACGTCCATGCCAATCAGGTTGATACCGCGCAGACCTCGCAGAATCGCCAAGGCCTGATGGCTCGATAGTCCACCGCAGACCGGCGTCCCCGTGCCCGGGGCAAATGCCGGGTCGAGGCAGTCGATATCGAAGGTGAGATAGACCGGATGGTCGCCAACGCGCGCCCGGATAATCTCCGCTAATTCCTTGGTAGAGCGATCATGCACCTCACTGGCATTCAACACCTGAAAGCCCATGACGTCGTCATTGGTCGTGCGCTGGCCAATCTGGATGGACCGCGCAGGATCAACCAGCCCTTCGCGGACGGCGTGATAGAACATCGAGCCGTGGTCGATGCGCTTGTCCTCGCCGTCGGATTCCAGGTCATGGTGTGCATCGAAATGGATCAGGGACAGCGGACCATACTTGGCCGCGTGAGCTTGCAGCAGCGGATAGCTGATGAAGTGATCGCCGCCCAGGGTCAGCATCGCAGTACCTGCCGCCAGGATCCGCTCGGCATGGGCCCTGATCGCCGCCGGGGTCTGCTCCGGGGTGCCGTAATCGAAGTAGCAATCGCCATAATCGACACAAGCCAGCAGGTCGAACGGGTCAAACTCCCAAGGCCAGTGACGTGCCCAGGCGGACTGTACCGATGCCTCACGTATAGCCCGTGGTCCGAAGCGGCTGCCCGGTCGATTGCTGGTCGCGGAATCGAACGGAATGCCGCTGATGGCGATATCCACACCACGCAAATCGCGGGTGTATCGACGCCGCATAAAGCTGGTGATACCACCGTAGGTCGGTTCACCCTCGGTGCCGTACAGGCTGTCACGCGTCATCGCCTGATCGATTATCGAATTGTCATTTAGCATGGGATTCTCAATGCGGGTTACTGAAGCTGACCCAGACATGTGCACGCTCAAGCAGTGCTCGCTGGGGCAAAGGTTGGTTTCTGTTGCTCGGGCTTGCCGTGAATGGGCAGGATTGGCGCTTTATCGCGCCAGACCCATTGCGGTTTTCAGCCGCCTGGCAAGGGTGGGGTTCGCACCGGGATCAAGCGCTTCGATCCGGTGGCCTCAAATGCCGACGCCAGGCGCAGCAGCGCTGAGTCGTCGTAGGCGCGACCGGCAAACGTCAGGCCGACGGGCATGCCGATGTCCGGCACCACACCCATCGGCACGGTGACCGTTGGCACGCCGAGGTGACGGATGACGAGGTTGCCGTTGGCGACCCAGACGCCGTTGCTCCAGGCGATATCCGCCGATTGCGGATCGACATCGGCATTCGCCGGGCCCACGTCGGCGACCGCCGGGAAAATCACCGCGTCGAGCCCCAGCCGATCCATCCACTCCTCAAGATCGATACGCCGGGTCTGCTCCAGCCCGCGTAGGCCATCAGACAGCGTGGCGATCTGATCCCACGGGGTGATGCCACGCTCCGCTATGCGCACGTATTCGTCCATGCCAATGGCCGGGCCATCTTCGCGGTCAGGCAGAGCGCCTGGGGCGTGCGGAAAAATCTGCGGGCCGTCGACGTCAGCCAGACGGTTTAGTTTGGGATCGTCGTTGGCCTGCAGGAAGTCATCGAATGCCCAGGCGGTCAGGTCCCACAGTTCGTGATGGAGGAATTCCTTGGACACCAGGCCGCGGGTTAACACCGTCGGCGCCCCAGGTCGATCTCCCTCGCAATTGGAGACCAGCGGGAAGTCCGTCTCGACCACTTCGGCACCGGCCGCTTCAAGAGTCTTTCGCGCGTTTTCCCAGAGGGCAATCACCGAGGGGCGAGTGTTGATCCGCTGGCCTGTCGCCCACCCGATACCTGGCGCTTCGCTGGTGCCCGCGTCGGGGTCGGCGTTGATGTACATGCGCGGTACGCCCAAGCGCTTGCCGGCGAGTGCGGCGGGCCTGGCAGCCAATTCCAGGTAGGAAGCGGGGCGCACCGAGGCGACGCTGGGGATCGGCACCCAAGGCTGCAAGCGCCATAGGTCGCCACGTTTGTCGGCGTCTTCGGCCACCACCACGTCGAGCACTTCGAGCAGGTCGGCCATGGTCCTGGCATAGGGCACGACCACATCCATGGTTGGCGTCAGTGGCCAGTTGCCGCGCACCGAGATCACCCCGCGCGACGGTGTATAGGCGCACAGACCATTGTTTGAGGCCGGCCCGCGACCGCTCGACCAGGTTTCCTCAGCAAGGCCGAAGGCGGCGAAACTGGCAGCGGTGGCCGTGCCTGCGCCATTGGAGGAACCCGAGGCGAAGGGTGCAGTGAGGTAGTCCGCGTTGTACGGGCTCTCGGCACGGCCATACACGCCGCGCTGCATACCGCCATTGGCCATGGGCGGCATATTGGTCTTGCCCAGGCAGATCGCACCGGCGCCGCGCAAGCGCTCGATGGTGAACGCATCGCGATAGGCAACCAGGTCCTTGAAGGCCGGGCTGCCGGACGCCGCGCTCAGGCCTTTGATCAGATAGCTGTCCTTGGCTGTATAGGGAATACCATCGAGCGGGCCGAGGGTCTCACCACGGGCACGACGGGCGTCGGAGGCCTGCGCTTCTTCAAGCGCATTCGGGTTGCGCACCACCACTGCGTTGAGGGCGGTGGGCGTGTTGGGGCCGTCGTAGGCATCGATCCGTGAGAGATAGGCCTGGACCAGCTCAACTGCCGTGGTTCGGCCAGCTTCGAGGGCTGCGCGCAGCTCGGCAATGGAAACTTCGGTTACTTCAATCATGCTTTTACCAATGGCTACTGGGTCTGCAAGGTGACTAGATTGGCGCCGCGTGCCAGCGAAACCGCATCGGCCATGCGCCTGGTTCCGTTGAGTTTCACTGGCGCAGCGCAATTTACTGTCAGGTTCCCGACTTGAGCTTGGTCCATGCACGGGTGCGAGCGCGTTCTGCACTGGACGGCAGAGGCACCAGCGCGAATAGAGAAGTCTGGATGTCGGCGGCGGGGTAGAGATTGGGGTTGTTGCGGATTTCCGGGCTGACCAGGGCAGTGGCGTCCTTGTTCGGGTTGGGATAACCGACGAAGTCGCTGATCGGAGCAATCACCTGCGGTTGCAGCAGGTAGTTGATCAAGGCATGGGCATCATCCGGGTTCTTCGCATCCTTGGGGATGGCCAGCACGTCGAACCAGACCGGTGCGCCCTCCTTGGGCAAGCGCATGTCCACCACCACGCCGTTACCGGCCTCCTTGGCGCGATTGGCCGCCTGGGAGAAACTGCCGGAGTAACCCACGGCCACGCAGATGTCACCATTGGCGATATCGGTCATGTATTTTGAGGAGTGGAAGTAGGCGACGTTGGGGCGGATCTTTTTCAGCAGTTCTTCGGCCTTCGCGTAGTCCTTGGCCTGAGTGCTGTTGGGCGGCAGGCCCAGGTAGTGGAGGGCGATGGGGATCATATCCGTCGGCGAATCGAGAAGGGCCACGCCGCACTGCTTGAGCTTGGCAATGTTCTCTTCCTTGAAGATCAGATCCCAGCTGTCCACCGGCGCGTTTTCGCCGAGCGCAGCCTTGACCTTGGCCGGGTTGAAACCGATCAGTACGGTTCCGTACAAATAAGGCACGGCGAAACGGTTACCCGGATCGTTGGCTTCGATCAGCTTCATCAGTTGCGGGTCCAGATGCTTCCAGTTGGGTAGCTTGCTGCGGTCAAGTGGCTGGAAAGCGTCGGCCTGAATCTGCTTGGCGAGGAAACTGTCGGACGGCACCACCACGTCATAGCCGGAGTTGCCGGTGAGCAGTTTGGCCTCCAGGGTTTCGTTGCTGTCGAAGATGTCGTAGACCAGTTTTGCGCCGTTCTCCTTCTTGAAGTTGTCCAGGGTCTGCGGGGCGACGTAGTCGAACCAGTTGTAGACACGCAGGGTGCGCTCCTCCGCATTCGCGTTAGCGGTCAGCAGGCCCAGGCTGCAGATCGTAGCGAGGAGCGAGCGGGGGAGTTGATGCTTGATCCATTTCTCACAGCTTTGGGAAATGGTGCCTACTCGTTCGGCTGCCAGCGCCGGGCCAGCAAGCATCGTCAGAGCTTTCAGCAGGACGGCACGCAGGCTGCCGACTCCAACGCGGGCGGTGCGCCAGGACACCGAGTCCGCTCCCATATCGATTTTTTGCCACGGCTGTTGCTGCTTGTACTTCATAGGACCACCTTTTGAATTATTGTCTTTGGCCTAGCTCCAAATGAATTGTTACGGCTGCTTGAGTCACAATCAATCTATATAAACTACAAGTAATTCAAGCAAAAAAACTAAACGATATGGTCTGACGCCGAAGTCTCCTACGCTTCGTGCAGGCGCTGACGGGATGCACCAGGCAGCGGCATGCACAAACGCGGGCACGTCATCTTTTGGAGTTAGGCGGTGATTCCCCGCGCAGGGCTGGATCAGCCGAACTGGCCCAACCCTGCGAGGGAAAGCAGTCTGGCTATTGCTTGCGTCTCATAGGCGGCAATTCTTTTCAGCGCTAACCGACACTAGGAATGTGTTGGGTGATGCAATGCACACCACCGCCATTGTTGGCAAGGATGGTGCCATCGACACCCACGACTGGCCGTCCCGGAAAAATCTCCCGGAAGAGATTCAAGGCAATCTCATCTGCAGGAGTGCTTGAAGTAGGAACCACGATGCCGACGTTGGATTTGTAGAAGTTGATGTAGCTGAAGTTCTCCACCGTCAGGCCTGACACCTTGAATGTTGGCTGAACGGGCATCTTGGTAATCTTGAAGGGGCGGCCCCTTGCATCGGTGCTTTGTTGCAGCACTGTCAGGTTTGCCGCCATCCTGGGCACGTTGGGGTTGCTTGGGTCCGACGGGTAATTCAATAACAGATGGGCTGGCTCGACGTAGGCAGCAACCAGGTCGACATGCCCATCGGTAGCGGCAGCGCCGTCGTCGCCGTACACCCCATACGGCAGCCAGATCATCTTGCTCGCGTTATAGGCACGCAGCAGCGTGGTCTCGATCTGTGCCTTGGTCATGCTCGGGTTGCGATTGGGATTGAGCAGGCACTGTTCGGTGGTAATGAGCGTGCCCTGCCCATCGGTAATCACCGCGCCACCTTCAAACACCATATTGATTGGTGATTTAGGCACGTTAAGGGTGGCGCACACACCGACGGGCAATTGATCATCCAGGGTGGCCGACCACCTGTTGCCCCAGCCGTTGAAAATGAAATCGCGTCCCAGCATGTCGTGCCCTGATGGGCTCAGCGCGAAGACTGGCGCGGTATCACGGGTCCAGCAATCGTTGTATGGATACTCGATGACAGTAACGTTAGGGCCGCAGCGCTTGCGTACAACCTCGGTATTGCCGGTCATCGCCATCATCAAGACCGGCTCGAACTGCGCAATGGCATTCGCTACGTTGATGACAGAATCCTGCATGGGTTTCAGCTGGTCCTTGTAGCTCTTGTCATAGGGGTACGCCATCAATACGCTCTGGTGTGGCTCCCACTCTGCGGGCACCCGATAGCCATCGGAGGTAGGGTTGGGCTCCGCGGCTCGAGCCAGGCGTCCAAGACCTGACGTACCGATGGCAGTTGCAGTAATAGCCACCAACGCGCCCATATTGAACCGGCGCCTTCCCGGGTTCGTAGGCCCCTCCATTGCGGCTTGATCTGCCATCAACGGCTCTGTTGCCAACTGAATGTCTTGTTCTTGATCCATGTAACGAGTCCCCCAGGTTATCCAGCCAGATATCTCATTTACCAAGGCACACGAGCGAAACAGGTAGAGGTGCACCGAGCCCATCCCTCATCGCTTATTTGCCACGCCTGTTGTTGCCTGCGCTTCGTAGGGCCACCTATTGAATTGTTGTCTTTAGCCTCCCTCCGCTGAATCTTTGCGGTTGCTGAAGGCGCAATCAACCTATATAAATTGCCAACAAAACAGGCAGAAAAACTAAATGGTAGACCCGCATGCCCTTGCCTCCGCTCCATGCGTTTCGCGTATTTGAATGTGTTGCAAGGCTGGGCCATGTCGGCGCTGCCGCCGCTGAACTGCATGTGACTGCGGGCGCCGTCAGCCAGCAAATCAGAGCCTTGCAAGGTTCACTTGGCATCAAACTGTTCTATAAGCAGGGGCGCCACCTGGTGCTGACGGAGCGTGGTTTGGCATTACAACGTTCGGTAGCGCGAGGCATCGGCGAAATCACTGAAGGGGTGCGACAGATCTGCGAGGCGGACTTCCAAGAGCCGACGGCGAAAGTCTTGACCATTTCGACAGAGCCGGTTTTTGGCGCGGCCTGGCTGATGCCGAAGTTGTTCACCTTTCGTGCAGAACATCCGCATATTCATCTGCGCGTCATTACTGCCGACGACATCAGCGAGGTGGACTGGCGCAGGGCTGATGTTGCCGTGCTCTATGACGCCCCGATCTGGGAAGGTTTCTGGTGGCGACCATTGCAGAACCTGCACATGTTTCCGGTTTGCTGCCCGCAATTGCTGCGCGGCCCCCACGCGCTCAAGCAACCCTCTGACCTGATTCACCATCGTCTTTTGCATGAAGATGACGGCACTCAATGGCGGCGCTGGTTGCTTGAGGCTCGCCTGCCCTATCCGGGCGATGCCGATGTCCATCTGGAAGACCTCGGCATCGCCTTGCAGGCCGCTCGCGATGGCTATGGTGTTGCACTCAGCGATGAGATCAACTCGTCACGCGACCTGGATGAGGGACGCCTGGTGCAACCCTTTGCACTGAAGGTGCCGACAGGGATGGATTATTTCTGCATCTGCAACGAGGAGAGTCGCGATATCCCTGAGATAGCTTTGCTCATCGATTGGCTGATCGAGCAGGCAAAGATAGCCCCGGCCTACCCGTAAGCGTTGTTGGGGCGGTTTAACGCTCACGTGGCTCAGCACAAAGCTGAATGACCTCTGGGTTTTTAGGAGTCTTGAACTGCTGCTTTTGGCCGATTTCAGCCTGTCTCGAAGGGCTGCAGCCAACCGACAGCGGCCGGTCATTCGTCTACGAAAGTGGGGTCGTTGATATGTCAACTGTCAACCACGTTAGAGTTAGAGTAGGTCCATGGTGACCATGGAATCAGCCATGCGGTAGCCCATCGCTTTGTAACCCGCCTGGCGCTTATCCCACATCCTCATCAGCGCGACATTACCCTCGTCAACGAAGTCGATCACTCTCACGTCGGCCTTTTCGGCATGCGATCGATGCAATCGTCCCGCATATTGCTGAAGGATACCCTTCCATGAGATGGGCATTGCCAGCACCAGCGTGTCCAACGGCGGATGATCGAAGCCTTCACCTACTAGTTTTCCTGTTGCCAGCAGCACTCGTGGAGCATCAGGGGGAAGGGACTCAAGCTCATGCATACGGGAAGTTCGCTGTTTCTTAGGCACTCGCCCATGAAGAGTGAAAAGGTTATGCACGCGCTGCTTCAATTCTAATTCAAGGGCATCCACATGTTCCGTCCGCTCCGTTAACACTAGAATTTTTCTACCCTCGTTGTACGCCAGCTCAATCTCCGAGACGATTTTGGCTGTCCGCTCAGAGTCGTCGGCTAGACGCCGAAAAACGTCCTGAATCCCAAAGCCGTCGGGGACCACTATTGGTTTGGGCAGCAATCGAGGCACGACAGATAGGTCATGGGGCGCACTCGCTGGCCGAGCAGCAGAATGTCGGATCGGTCCGCACTGCATGAAAATAATGGGCTGCTGTCCATCTCGGCGCACTGGGGTTGCTGTGAGTCCCAGTACGTACCGCGCGGTCGCGCTCCTCAGTAGTGCCTCGAATGACACTGCTGATAGGTGATGACACTCATCAACGATGATCTGGCCATAGTTTTTTACCTGATCGCTGATCTCACCTTTTCGCGATAACGACTGCATTACGGCAATGTCGATGATGCCTGTAAGCTTCGCTTTTCCGCCCCCAAGAGTACCAACGACACCATTCCCGACTCCCAAGAACGCCTGCAAGCGCTCTTGCCACTGCCTTAACAGTTCCGTCCGATGCACAAGCACCAACGTGTTAATGCCACGTGCGGCAATCAACGCAGCAGCACTCACCGTTTTACCGAAAGCTGTCGGTGCGCAGAGGATACCGGTGTCATGACTTAGCATTGCGCTGACAGCAGCCTCTTGGTCAGAACGCAGGGTCCCGAGAAAGCTCACGTCGATGGGGTCGCCCGCGAAGCGTTCGTCTTTAAGAATAGGGGTAACCCCGTTTTCCTCTAAAAGCTCCAGCGCAGCATCCAAACAGCCACGTGGTAACGCAATATGTTTGGGGAAGTTCTGGGCACAGCCGATAATCCTTGGCTTGTTCCACACTGACATGCGCATGGCCTGAGCTTTGTAGAACTCAGGATTTTGAAAGGCAGCGAGCCGGACAAGCTGGTTTGCCAATGGCTGTGGCAATTCCGACTTTTCAAAGTAAATTAAGTTAGCCAGCGTGATGTTGACAGCAGCAGGCAACGGGCATGTCAATTTACGTGATCTCGATTCACGATCTTTCCAAGGTTCTGCATCACCTTCGTCATCGACATAGGCGACCCCTAGAGGGTCCCGATTACCCATCGCCTGGATAATAACGGGCTGGATATCTTCTGGACTCATGCGCTGAATCGATGCCAGGAAGGCCCATTGATCAGGATGAGGCTCAAGCGAGTCGTCTACAAAAACGCTATTGTTTTGGGCCCTGGCCCGCTTTTGTAAAGGGAGCGCGATGAGATTTCCAAAGCCGCCTTTGGGCATATAGTCCTGGTTTGGAAACAGTCGATCATAGGAGCTGAGCGCCAACTGGCGGGTGCGCTCACAGGCATGACTGATGATTGCGGCACCGAGGCGGCGCGCATCGCAGGCAGGAACATTACGCTCAAAGAAAATCCAGCCATGAGCTCCTTGGCCTGAGCGCGATATTTCCAGCGCCACCGGGACGTTCAGCTCATGGCATGACTGCACAAAAGCTTTGGAATCATCACGCCATTCGGCCTCATCGAAGTCGACCGCCAAAAAATAACAAGTGTCATCAGAGAGTAGGGGGTAGATACCAACGACCACTTCGCCCGCCAGATGGCGATAGATCACCTCATCAGTCAGCGGAAGCAGCTGGCGGTTACCGCAGTCGCCACATTTAATTCGGGGCTTCTCACAAACGCCAGGTCTCCATTCGTTTGCGCAAGCGGGTGCGTATCCTGATTTGCCTGCCTTGCTTTCCCAGCGGATGGGATAAACGTCCGTCCTACCACGAAACAAGCTTCGGAATAGGGCAAGCTTTCCATCAGTATCGAGTTGCTGTGATTGTTCTGCTTGGACAATCGCTATCTTGACTGGCTCAGCAGGCGGGCGCCATTCGATGCCATGAGCATCCAGCAAGGCAACCAATCTTGCATTCTCAGCCCTTAGCTTCGCCACCAGACTAGTGTTTATCACTGCCTTCAGCCTCTACGTCTCAGGTGAAGCCTGTAGCCTCGAGCTACAACCCTCAGTCCATCAGTAAAACATAGAGGTTATCAAACAACAGAGGTTAGGTTCAGGGGCCCAAGAGGTCCGCCCTAATCCCCATCAAATCGTTGGCTGGCTCAATCTGCCGGTGAGGGATACAGAGCGCGCAGTTGCTGGCATTCGGCTAACGTTGAAAATTCCAGGATTTTCCTAGGCGCAGAGTGATCAGGCTTGTGGTCAGCAGGTAGTAGTAGCGCGTCGATTTTGAGTTTGAGTTCATGTGGTGGTTCAAAAACCAAGCGAGATGCTTTCTTTGCCATGTCCATGGATTATCTCGGCTCCAGCGTTCAGAAATGGCTGTTTGAATAGCCTTGGCCTGGCGGATGTGACGTTCGCGTGAGGTATGTGCTCCAGTCAGTATTCCAGCCAAGAAGATCTCCATATCGAATAGTTTATTCATACCGACCACCGATGTACGCCGATACCACGTCGATTCGACCGTGTCCCAGCTCATAGCTGATTTGTAAGCGTGCCTTTCGATCGAGATGTCGGTCGAGGTGATAGCAACGGCCACCATTGATGGGGGCGAGATGGCCAGTGATGTGCTCGTAGCGCTCGCACGCATAAGCGGCTCGTAACTCGTGGAAGCCTTTGAGCTTGTGCTGATGGAGGATGACCCGTGCGGGACGAACGACTCCCCGTTGGAAATCGAGGTAGCGTTCATCCGGTGCAAGCAGGTTGCGGCTATCGTCAGGCGAGACCCGTTCGGCAAACTTCAGTGCGTCACGAATATGATCATCCACCGTAATCCAGCGAGGTGCCGACGCACCTGAGCGACCACCTTTGGTGCCCTCCTGGATGTTGATCTTGCCGTAGTGTTCGGCCTCACGTTTTAGGCGTGGAAGGTCGGCCAGAATGGCCTCGCGCAAGCGCATACCGGTGGCTCGTGCCAGCTGCGCGATGGCCGCGGCGCGCGGCATTTGGTGTTCGCAGAGCACTTCGACGATCCGCTTCACGTGTTCGCGGTCTTGGCCTTGCGGCACCGAGCGACGAACACTGGTGCGATGCATTCCCAACGCCTTGCTCGGGCTCGGCACTTTCACATACTGATCACCGCGAAGCGCCGCCATGGTTCTGTTCACACTGGACAACCGATTTTGCGCGGTGGCGATGCCGATAGCGCCTTGTTCGACTTGCTGCCGCAGATGCCCGGCGTAGTCCAGCAAGGTCTGCCGATCAATTCTTCGTGCATCGTTAAACCCTGGCCCATCCTCCGACCGACACCAGCGCACAAACGCCTGCCAGCGATCACTGTGTGCCTTGACCGTGCCGTAATGCCCGCCGCCAAACATATCGCGCAATGCCTGCGGCCCGGCATAGCTCAGTTGCCGACCCCATCCAAAATTGCGCCCATCCCGTCTACCTACCAATGCCATGATCAAACTCCTGTCGAAGCCAAACCTTTAAAACCATCCCCACGTCACCCCGCCATGGATGTTGAGTGCTATCAGGGATCAAGGCCCCTGCGACCTGTGAGGGTTGTCCACTCACGCGGGACTGTCGGCTCCTTACGGCCAAGAGCTTGGGCATCTCATGATCTGGCCTCCTGAACACTTCCGAGGAAGTGGGCGGGTGGAGGCTGCGCTGGCTGACGAGGCCAGTGCCGCGAGATCCTGAGTCGGGTGAAGGCAGTGAGGCGATGACCGGGGCATGCCTGACTGTCAGTCAGGTGCAGTCCATTCCGTGGGCTGCGGCACCATCATCTGCATCGCTGTTGCTGGTGACTTCGGTGTTTGTCACGCCGATTGTCACGAGGGGAGATGCCGCAAAGCCTTGTACGAGTTGGGCTGCAGCAGCGGTAGGCGCGTCCGTCTCTTCCAGGAAGTAAGAGACGGACGCAGGTTGGCGCAGTGGAATGGCCAAGCGGATAGGTTGCTGCAGGGCAGCCGGGTAGGGTGGGTTTTGCCGCAGTAGGCAAAGCTGAGAAGTAGGCATCCATCACATCGCTGTGACTGTGCGAGCCGCCGGACGCTAATCGCACTTAGGGGAGAACCACCACGGTGTGGCGTAGCCCTGAAGGTTCTGGCTACCTGGGTTGCTGTCAACGACAGCACTAGCACGATCTTTTCTACACTCGCCGATAGACAGGGTCAAGGCTCGATTTTTCGAGAATTCTGCGGCTGCGAATGGCGTAAGCCGTCTATGGAAATCCGTGGTTTCTAGAAGACGGTTACGCTGACTTTTAGATTTTTCAAGTGAGGCCCTTCCAAGCAGGGCGGCTTTGCAGCCCTGCTTGGAAGGGCCCGCGTGGAAGGCAAAGCTGTGGAGATTTCACTGACGTGTTAGCGCTGGAATGCGCCACGCTCATCTTCCAAGGCGCTGATGCCGCCACCGACCGCGTTGACCCCGAGAAGCTCCGAAGACTTACGCGACAGAAACTGATTAACCCGCGTATCAAACTGATCCCGCAGGCTCGCCGTAATCCCGACCCTGAGCGCATCGAGATAATCGGCATACCACTGCATCATGATCCGCCGTTGCGTCAGGTACAGCGCCTGGTTGTACTCCCCAGCAATGCCACCCTCGACATGCGCCAGTTGACTTTCAACATGATCCTTCAGCCACCCATGTTCGCGCAGCAGCGTGCTCGCGGTGTGGCGAACTCCATGGCTCACCATCCGCCCTTTATAGCCAATCTTGGCAAACACCAGATTGATCGTGTTCTCGCTGATGACGGGCCGTTTCTCACCACTACCCGGAAACAGGTAGCTGCTGCGTCCAGTGCATTGGTGCAGCTTGATCAGCATCGCGATCAGTTGATGGGGTAGGGGACTGACATAGTCCCGGCGCATCTTCATAGTTTCAGCCGGTATGGTCCACGTCCCTTCTTCAAAATCGATTTCATCCCACGTCGCATACCGAACCATGCCGGGTCGGCTCGCCGTCAGTATTGCCATCCACGAAGCAATCCTCGACGGCAACCGGCTGGTGGTCTTGCTCAGCGCCTGAAGAAATTCCGGCAGCTCGTTTTCACGCAAATGCGGATAGTGCTCAGGGGAAGGTGGCGCTAACGCGATGGCATGAAGTTCTGAAGCCGGATTGTGTTCGCACAACCCCCGCGCAATCGCCTGACTGAAAATCTGCTTGAGCCAGGTCCGAGCCTTGTCTGCCACATTGAACGCCCCGCGCTTTTCGATGCTGGCCTGCAACTTCGCGCAGTCGGCGCGAGTAATGTGCTCCAGCTGCATCTCGCCGAGTGCCGGTAGCAGATCCTTGTCGAGGTAGTCGCGAATCTTCTTTAGCGTCGCATGGCTGCGGCCGGAGTCGGCCTTGAACTGATACCAGTACTCCGTAGCTCGCCTGAAGGTGTTGAGTCCAGCCTCCCGTTGCTGCTGCTTGTCATCTCGGCGTTTGGCTCCAGGATTGGTCCCTTCCTTGAGCAGCTTGCGGCATTCGGCAGCTCGTTCGCGAGCTTCCTGCAAGGAGATGCTCGGGTAGACGCCCAATGACATGCGTGCCGGGCGACCATGATACGAATAGCGGAAATGCCAGTACTTGTGGCCGTTCGGCTGGACTAGAAGGGCAAGACCCGAACTATCACTCAGCGTGTATTGCTTGTCGGCAGGCTTGGACGCTTTGACTTGCAAGGCAGTGAGGGGCATGGCTGTACACCTCCGGTTCTCGAACTGGAATCTGTACAGAAAATGTACCAAAAAGAGGCTGGCTTGCAAGGGACGGGGGTGGAACCCCAGAGACCAAAAAGCCCGCAATTAGCGGGCTCTAGGGGTGTTGCGTAGACGCTGGTAGTCGTCTATGTACTGCAAATGGTGCCCCGAGGGAGACTCGAACTCCCACTCCTTTCGAAAACGGATTTTGAATCCGCCGCGTCTACCAATTCCGCCATCAGGGCTCAATGGCGGCGAAGTATAGAGATGAGATAACCGCTGGTCAATCAGGTACATGGAGAATTTTTGATAATTCCGCTAGACTTCCCGGCCCTGCTAGACGAACCCCATCATGCGCGTTGCTGACTTTACCTTCGAGCTCCCTGATTCGCTGATCGCCCGCCATCCGCTGGCCGAGCGGCGCAATAGTCGCCTGTTGACCCTGGATGGGGTCAGCGGCGCCCTGGCACACCGTCAATTCACTGATTTGCTGGAGCATTTGCGCCCCGGCGATTTGATGGTGTTCAACAATACCCGGGTGATTCCGGCGCGGCTGTTTGGCCAGAAGGCTTCCGGCGGCAAGCTGGAAATCCTGGTGGAGCGGGTGCTGGACAGTCATCGCGTGCTGGCCCATGTGCGCTCCAGCAAGTCGCCCAAGCCTGGGTCGAAGATCCTGATCGATGGCGGTGGCGAGGCCGAGATGCTGGCGCGTCACGATGCGTTGTTCGAGCTGGGGTTCGCCGAGGAGGTGTTGCCGTTGCTCGACCGCGTCGGGCACATGCCGCTGCCTCCTTATATAGACCGCCCGGATGAAGGCGCCGACCGCGAGCGTTACCAGACCGTCTACGCCGAGCGTTTGGGCGCGGTGGCGGCGCCAACGGCGGGGCTGCATTTCGATCAGGTGCTGTTGGAGGCGATTGCCGCCAAGGGCGTCGAGACTGCGTTCGTGACCTTGCACGTTGGCGCCGGCACGTTCCAGCCGGTGCGCGTGGAGAAGCTCGAAGACCACCACATGCACAGCGAATGGCTGGAAGTCGGTCAGGACGTGGTGGATGCCGTCGCAGCCTGCCGCGCTCGCGGTGGTCGTGTGGTGGCGGTGGGGACTACTAGTGTGCGTTCCCTGGAAAGCGCCGCTCGCGATGGCGTGCTCAAGCCGTTCAGCGGCGACACCGACATTTTCATCTACCCGGGCCGGCCGTTTCATGTGGTCGATGCCCTGGTCACCAACTTCCATTTGCCTGAATCCACGCTGTTGATGCTGGTTTCGGCGTTCGCCGGTTATCCCGAGACCATGGCTGCCTACAAGGCCGCGGTCGACAACGGTTACCGCTTTTTCAGCTACGGTGATGCGATGTTCATCACGCGTAATCCTGCGCCGACTGCCCCTAAAGAATCGGGCCCAGAGGAAACTGTATGAGTCGCACCTGTCGTATGTCTTTCGAGCTGCTGGCCACTGATGGCAAGGCTCGTCGCGGTCGTTTGACCTTCCCGCGCGGTACCGTCGAGACCCCGGCTTTCATGCCGGTGGGCACCTACGGCACGGTCAAGGGCATGCTGCCACGGGATATCGAGGCGACGGGCGCTGAAATCATTCTGGGCAACACCTTCCACCTGTGGCTGCGCCCGGGCACGGAAGTGATCAAGAAGCACGGCGACCTGCACGATTTCATGCAGTGGAAAGGCCCGATTCTGACTGACTCCGGCGGTTTCCAGGTGTTCAGCCTGGGCGCGATGCGCAAGATCAAGGAGGAGGGCGTGACCTTCGCTTCTCCGGTCGACGGCGCCAAGGTGTTCATGGGGCCGGAAGAGTCGATGCAGGTCCAGCGTGACCTGGGCTCCGACATTGTGATGATTTTCGACGAATGCACGCCGTACCCGGCTGACGAAGACGTCGCCCGTATTTCCATGGAGTTGTCCCTGCGTTGGGCCAAGCGTTCGAAAGAAGCCCATGGCGACAACACGGCGGCGCTGTTCGGTATCGTTCAGGGCGGCATGCACCAGGACCTGCGCATGCGCTCCCTGGAAGGCCTCGACAAGATCGGCTTCGACGGCCTGGCCATCGGCGGTCTGTCGGTGGGCGAGCCCAAACACGAGATGATCAAGGTGCTGGATTACCTGCCGGGCATGATGCCGGCTGACAAACCTCGTTACCTTATGGGCGTTGGCAAACCGGAAGACTTGGTTGAGGGTGTGCGCCGCGGTGTGGACATGTTCGATTGCGTGATGCCAACCCGTAATGCCCGCAATGGGCATCTGTTCATTGATACCGGCGTGCTGAAGATCCGTAACGCGTTCCATCGCCATGATGATTCGCCGCTCGATCCGACCTGCGATTGCTATACCTGCCAGAACTTCTCTCGCGCTTATCTGCATCACCTGGACAAGTGCGGCGAAATGCTGGGAAGCATGCTCAATACCATCCATAACTTGCGCCATTATCAAGTGCTTATGGCTGGTTTGCGCGAGGCTATTCAACAGGGTACATTGGCCGCCTTTGTCGATGCCTTCTACGCCAAACGCGGGTTGCCTGTTCCGCCTTTGGACTGAGTTTACTGACCCCAAGATTCAATATTTGCAACTGGAGTGCTAAATGAGCTTTTTTATCTCTAATGCCATGGCAGACGCTGCTGCACCTGCGGCAGCCCCTATGGGCGGCGGTTTCGAGTGGATTTTCCTGGTCGGCTTCCTGGTCATCTTCTACCTGATGATCTGGCGTCCACAGGCCAAACGCGCCAAAGAGCAGAAAAACCTGCTGAGCAGCCTGCAGAAAGGCGACGAAGTTGTGACCACCGGCGGCATCGCCGGCAAGATCACTAAAGTGGCCGACGATTTCGTCGTTCTGGAAGTTTCCGACACCGTCGAAATGAAGTTCCAGAAAGGCGCCATCGCCGCCACGCTGCCAAAAGGCACGCTCAAAGCGATCTAAGTTTCAACTTCATTTTCAATCGACGGGGCGCGCAAGGCGCCCCGCGTCATAAACGGGCGGCGTGATGCTGAACAAATATCCTCTGTGGAAATACATTCTGATCCTGGCGGTGCTGGCGGTCGGTCTGATTTATTCCGCTCCCAATCTTTATCCTGATGACCCGGCCATTCAGGTCAGCGGTGCAAGTACTGCACTGCAGGTCAATCAGGCTGATCTGGATCGCGTGAGCGCTGCGCTCAAGGAATCCGGGATCAACGTCAAGGCTGCCACGCTGGCAGAGGGCGGCAAGGGCGGTCTGATTCGCCTGACCAAGGCTGAAGACCAGCTGCCGGCCAAGGACGTCGTGCGCAAGGCATTGGGTGATGACTACGTCGTCGCGCTGAACCTGGCACAAACCACCCCGCAATGGCTGCGCAACCTCGCTGCGCACCCGATGAAGCTGGGTCTGGACTTGTCCGGTGGTGTGCACTTCCTGCTGGAAGTGGACATGGACAAAGCCCTCGACGCGCGCCTGAAAGTCTACGAAGGCGACGTCAAGAGCCTGCTGCGTAAAGAGAAGCTGCGCTATCGCAGTCTGCCGCAACTGGGCGGTGCCATTCAGCTGGGCTTCACTGATGAAGCAGCCCGCGAACAGGCCCGTACGCTGATCCGCAAGAACTTCAACGATTTCGACATTGTTCCGGCCGACCTCAATGGTCAACCGGTGCTGCGTCTGGCGATGACCCCGGCCAAGCTGGCGGAAATCCGTGAATACTCCATCAAGCAGAACTTGACCACGGTACGTAACCGCGTCAACGAGCTGGGTGTTGCCGAACCGATCGTCCAGCGTCAGGGCGCCAACCGCATCGTGGTTGAGCTGCCGGGCGTGCAGGACACCGCCGAAGCCAAGCGTATCCTCGGCAAGACGGCCAACCTCGAGTTCCGTCTGGCCGCTGAGCCGGGTGCTTCGAAAGCCACTTCCGAATCCTTCGAGTTCCGTGAGGGCAACCGTCCTCCTGCGCTGATCGAGCGTGGCCTGATCATCACCGGTGACCAGGTAACCGACGCCAAGGCTGGCTTCGACGAGCACGGCAGGCCAGAAGTGAATATCCGTCTGGATGGCCACGGCGGCGAGCTGATGAGCCGTGCGACCCGTTCGAACGTCGGTCGCAGCATGGCGGTGATCTTCATCGAGCAGCGTCCGGTTACCACTTACACCAAGCAGGTGGTCAACGGCGTCGAGAAAGACGTGCCGGTTCAGACCTTCAAGGAAGAGAAGAAGATCATCAGCCTGGCGACCATTCAGTCGCCGCTGGGTGCTCAGTTCCGCATCACTGGCCTGAACGGCCAGGGCGAGTCGTCCGAACTGGCGCTGCTGCTGCGTGCCGGTGGTCTGGCCGCTCCGATGTACTTCGCTGAAGAACGCACCATCGGTCCAAGCCTGGGTGCCGACAACATCACCAAGGGTATCGATGCATCGCTGTGGGGCATGCTGTTCGTCTCGCTGTTCATCATCGCCATCTACCGCTTCTTCGGCATCATCGCCACTGTCGCGCTGACGGTGAACATGGTGATGCTGCTGGCCTTGATGTCTCTGCTGGGTGCAACGCTGACCCTGCCGGGTATCGCCGGTATCGTGTTGACCATGGGTATGGCGGTCGACGCCAACGTGCTGATCTTTTCGCGGATCCGTGAAGAGATCGCCGCCGGCATGACCGTGCAGCGTGCAATCAACGAAGGCTTCGGCCGGGCATTCACCGCGATTCTCGACGCCAACCTGACAACACTGTTGGTCGGCGGCATCCTCTTTGCCATGGGCACCGGCCCGGTCAAGGGCTTCGCAGTGACCATGTCCCTCGGGATCTTTACCTCGATGTTCACGGCCATCATGGTGACCCGCGCGATGGTCAACCTGATCTTCGGCGGTCGTGACTTCAAGAAGTTGTGGATTTAAGGGGCTGCCATGTTACGTACAATCAACTTCATGGGCGTTCGCAACTTTGCGTTCGGCGTCACATTGTTCCTTACGGTGCTGGCCTTGTTCAGCGTCGCCACCAAGGGCATGAACTGGGGCCTGGACTTCACCGGCGGTACGCTCATCGAGCTGACCTACGAGCGTCCGGCCGACGTCACCAAGGTGCGTGAGCAGCTGGTGACCGCGGGTTATCACGAAGCCATCGTGCAGAACTTCGGTGCAACCACCGACCTGCTGGTGCGCATGCCTGGCGAAGACCCGCAACTGGGTCACCAGGTGGCCGAAGCCTTGCAGAAGGTGGGCGGCGAGAACCCGGCGACGGTCAAGCGCGTCGAGTTCGTCGGCCCGCAGGTGGGTGAAGAGCTGCGCGACCAGGGCGGCCTCGGCATGCTGATGGCGCTGGGCGGCATCCTGATCTACCTGGCGTTCCGCTTTCAGTGGAAGTTTGCGGTCGGTGCGATCGTTTCCCTGATCCACGACGTGATCGTGACCATCGGTATCCTGTCGTTCTTCCAGATCACCTTCGACCTGACGGTGCTGGCGGCGGTACTGGCGATCATCGGTTACTCGCTCAACGACACCATCGTGGTATTCGACCGGGTTCGTGAGAACTTCCGGGTACTGCGCAAGGCCAACCTGATCGAGAACATCAACATCTCGACCACGCAAACCCTGCTGCGGACCATGGCGACTTCGATCTCCACCTTGCTGGCGATCGCGGCCCTGCTGTTCTTCGGTGGCGACAACCTGTTCGGCTTCTCCATCGCCCTGTTCATCGGTGTTCTGGCGGGTACTTACTCGTCGATCTACATCGCGAACGTGGTGCTGATCTGGCTGAACCTGAGCACGGAAGACCTGATTCCTCCGGCCAATACCGAGAAGGAAGTCGACGACCGTCCTTGAAGGAAGCTTCTTTCAGCGATGTAGTCCGAAAAAGGCGCGAGTTGAACTCGCGCCTTTTTTTATGCTCCAAGGCTGGGAGAAGCGCGGGTTTATCCCGCATGTGATGGTCCAGGAGGTTCATGTGAACAAGTCGATGCTGGTTGGTGCTGTACTGGGTGCTGTCGGTGTGACTGCCGGGGGTGCTGTGGCCACCTACAGCCTGGTTAAAAGCGGCCCGGAGTTCGCACAAGTACTCGCCGTTGAGCCGGTCAAGACACAAATCAAGACTCCACGTGAAGTGTGCAAGGATGTAGCGGTCACCCGGCAGGCGCCGGTGAAAGATCAACATCAGATCGCCGGTACGGTGGTCGGTGCATTGGCAGGTGGTTTGCTGGGTAACCAGATCGGTGGCGGCAGCGGTAAGAAGATCGCCACGGTCGCAGGTGCTGTCGGTGGCGGTTACGCCGGTAACAAGGTGCAGGAAGGCATGCAGGAGCGTGACACCTACACCACCACCCAGACCCGCTGTAACACGGTTAACGACATCAGTGACAAGGTTGTAGGTTACGACGTGCGTTATTCGCTGGACGGCAAGGAAGGCAAGGTGCGCATGGATCGTGATCCAGGCAACCAGATTCCGGTGGATAAGGAAGGCAAGTTGATCTTGTCGGAGAATCAGACGGCTCACTGATCTGCTGATGCTGGATTAAAAAAGAAGCACCCTGCGGGGTGCTTTTTTTGTGCCCGCGATCTATGCGCCACCGCAATCCCTTGTGGGAGCGGGCTTGCTCGCGAAGGCGGTGTGTCAGTCGCCATCTCAATTGACTGACACGGCCTCTTCGCGAGCAAGCCCGCTCCCACATTTGGATTTGCGGTGTTTGAGGGGGCAAATTCCAGGCATAAAAAAAGCACCCCGTGGGGTGCTTTTTCTGTCGCTGGAAGCTTAGCGCTTCAGCGAGGCTGGCAGGTGCGGCTGGATGGCCGTCAGGACTGCCTTGAAGCATTTGGTGTTGCCGGCAACGACGTGGCCTTTTTCAAGGAAGTCGTGACCGCCGGTGAAGTCGCTCACCAGGCCGCCAGCTTCCTGGATCAGCAGGGCGCCTGCCGCCATGTCCCATTCGGACAGGCCCGACTCCCAGAAGGCGTCGAAGCGGCCGGCGGCCACGTAGGCCAGGTCCAGGCTTGCAGAGCCGGCGCGGCGGATGCCGGCGGTCTGACCAACCAGGGCGCGGAACATGCCCAGGTAGTTGTCGAGGTTGTCCATCTGGTCGTCACGGAACGGGAAGCCGGTACCCAGCAGGGCGCCGTCGAGGCTGGTGCGACCGCTGACGCGCAGGCGACGACCGTTCAGTTGAGCGCCGCGACCACGGCTGGCGGTGAATTCTTCCTGGCGAACCGGGTCCAGAACAACAGCATGCTCAAGACGACCGCGGTATTTGCAGGCGATGCTGACAGCGAAGTGAGGAATGCCGCGCAGGAAGTTGGTGGTGCCGTCCAGCGGATCGATGATCCACAGGTACTCTTCGCCTTCGATGCCGGTGCCGGCGTGCATGCCGGTCTCTTCACCCAGGATCGAGTGATTCGGGTACGCCTTGCGCAGGGCGTCGATGATTTTCTGTTCGGCGGCGCGATCCACCTCGGATACGTAATCCTTGGCGTCTTTTTCGTCGACCTTGATGGTATCCAGGCGCTCGATGGAGCGGAAGATCAATTCACTGGCGCTGCGGGCGGCGCGCAGCGCGATATTCAGCATGGGCTGCATGGATGTGTCACCTAAGGTTGTTAAAGAAAGCCGGGCATTCTATCAGAAAGTTTCTACAGGAGAAGGACGACGTTCGCTTTCATGGCTTAACGGTAGGTTCAGCTGTAAGATTCGGCTCCCGATTATTGTGTTCGAGAGCGCCTCCCTTGCTGCAAAACATTCGTGTCGTCCTGGTCAATACCAGCCATCCGGGCAATATCGGCGGGGCTGCGCGTGCCATGAAGAACATGGGGCTGTCGCGGCTGGTGCTGGTCGAGCCTCGTGTGTTCCCGCATCACGAGGCCGATGCCCGTGCCTCCGGTGCCGGGGACATCCTTGAAAACGCGCAAGTCGTCGCCACCTTGGAAGATGCCTTGGTCGGCTGCAACCTGGTGCTTGGTACCAGTGCTCGCGACCGGCGCATTCCCTGGCCGCTGCTCGATCCCCGCGAATGCGGAACGAAGGTGGTCGAGGAAGCGGGGCAGGGTGCGGAAATCGCTCTGGTGTTCGGTCGTGAAGATTCCGGCCTGACCAACGAAGAGCTGCAGCGATGTCATTATCACGTGCACATTCCATCAGACCCTGAGTTCAGTTCGCTGAACCTTGGGGCGGCGGTGCAGGTGTTGGGTTATGAAGTGCGCATGTCCTGGCTGGCGGCCCAAGGTCAGCCGAGCAAGGTCGAGAAGGAAGAAGTGGCCTCGGTCAAAAGCGCTGAGCTGGCGACCATGGACGAACTGGAGCGATTCTATGAGCACCTGGAGCAGACCCTGGTGGCCATCGAATTCCTCGATCCGGAAAAGCCACGGCACTTGATGGCGCGCCTGCGCCGGTTGTACGGACGCAGCTCGGTCAGCCGGGCGGAAATGAATATTTTGCGTGGCATCCTCACGGAAACCCAAAAAGCGGCCCGTGGTGAGCTCCTTAAGCGGAAGGATTAATGATGTTCGAGCGTTTGCGTGAAGATATCCAGAGCGTATTCCACCGAGACCCGGCGGCGCGTAACGCTTTTGAAGTCCTGACTTGCTATCCGGGCATGCACGCCATCTGGATCCACCGTTTGTCGGCGATGCTGTGGCGCGCGGACCTGAAATGGCTGGCGCGGCTGGTGTCGAACTTCGGCCGCTGGTTGACCGGGATCGAGATCCATCCGGGGGCCAAGGTCGGTCGTCGTTTTTTCATTGACCATGGCATGGGCATCGTCATCGGTGAAACCGCCGAGATCGGCGATGACGTCACTATTTATCAGGGCGTGACCCTGGGCGGCACCAGCTGGAACAAGGGCAAGCGTCACCCGACGCTGGGTGATGGCGTCGTGGTCGGGGCGGGCGCGAAGGTGCTCGGCCCGTTCACGGTTGGTGCCGGTGCCAAGGTGGGTTCCAACGCTGTCGTGACCAAGGAAGTGCCGCCGGGTGCCACTGTGGTGGGCATTCCGGGGCGGATCATCGTCAAGTCCGATGTCGAGCAGGACGCCAAGCGCAAGGCCATGGCCGAGAAGATCGGTTTTGATGCCTACGGCCTCAGCGAAGACATGCCTGACCCGGTGGCGCGTGCCATTGGTCAGCTGCTCGATCACCTGCAGGCGGTCGATGGTCGTCTGGAGGGGATGTGCGGGGCGTTGAAGGATCTGGGCAGCAATTACTGTGCGAAAGATCTGCCTGAGCTGCGCGAAGAAGATTTCGCCTGTGTGAAGGACAAGGATCAGAGTCAGGCCAGCTAAACCGAGTCGAACTCATCGCGAGCAAGCTCGCTCCCACAGGTGATCAAGTTGTACAGGCTGACGCGGTCCAGTGTGGGAGCGAGCTTGCTCGCGATGAACGATAACGCGGTACTGCTGGCTGTATATGGCCGGCCTTTGCTATGATGCTGCCGCTCTTTTGCGGGTAAACCTGACTAAAGTACTAGGTCTTATAGTTGACTTAAATACTCGGGAATTGCATACTCGCCTCATTCCGAACTCCGTGGTAATTGTCCATGCGACTGACTACAAAAGGCCGATATGCCGTGACCGCCATGCTTGATCTGGCGTTGCACGCGCAGCACGGGCCCGTGTCCCTGGCTGATATCTCCGAGCGCCAAGGCATCTCCCTGTCCTACCTCGAACAGCTTTTCGCCAAGCTGCGCCGCAGCAATCTGGTGTCCAGCGTGCGCGGTCCGGGTGGTGGCTACCAATTGTCCCGCGACATGCAGGGCATCCAGGTCGCCCAGGTGATCGATGCGGTGAACGAATCGGTCGATGCAACCAAATGCCAGGGCCAGGGTGATTGCCATCAAGGCGACACCTGTCTGACCCACCACTTGTGGTGTGATCTGAGCCTGCAAATTCACGAATTTCTGAGCGGTATCAGCTTGGCTGACCTTGTGACTCGCCGTGAGGTGCAAGAAGTAGCCCAGCGTCAGGACCAGCGCCGTTGCAACAGCAAGGCGCCACGCCTGGACAAGATTGAAGCGTCCGCCGTCGAATGACAGCCAAAGAGCTAGCGGCACGCCAGCCAGCCTGATTTAGGAGATAGTCCATGAAATTGCCGATTTACCTTGATTACTCTGCGACCACCCCGGTTGATCCGCGTGTTGCGCAAAAAATGAGTGAATGCCTGCTGGTCGACGGAAACTTCGGTAACCCGGCGTCCCGTTCCCACGTGTTCGGCTGGAAAGCTGAAGAGTCCGTTGAAAACGCTCGTCGTCAGGTCGCTGACCTGGTCAACGCCGACCCGCGTGAAATCGTCTGGACCTCCGGTGCCACCGAATCCGACAACCTGGCAATCAAGGGTGCGGCACATTTCTATGCCACCAAGGGCAAGCACCTGATCACCACCAAGATTGAGCACAAGGCTGTCCTGGACACCATGCGCCAACTGGAGCGTGAAGGCTTCGAAGTGACCTACATCGAGCCTCGTACCGATGGCCTGGTGACCCCGGAGATGATCGAAGCCGAACTGCGCGACGACACCATCCTGGTTTCGGTCATGCACGTGAACAACGAAATCGGCACCGTCAACGACATCGCGGCGATCGGCGAACTGCTCCGTTCCAAGGGCATCCTGTTCCACGTCGACGCCGCTCAGTCCACCGGCAAGGTCGAGATCGACCTGCAGAAGCTGAAAGTCGACATGATGTCGTTCTCTGCCCACAAGACCTACGGTCCTAAAGGTATCGGCGCGCTGTACGTGAGCCGCAAGCCACGCGTGCGCATCGAAGCGACCATGCACGGCGGCGGTCACGAGCGCGGCATGCGTTCCGGCACCCTGGCGACCCACCAGATCGTCGGCATGGGTGAAGCTTTCCGCGTAGCCAAGGAAGACATGGCTGCCGAGAACGCGCGCATCAAGGCGTTGAGCGACCGTTTCTACAAGCAGGTCGAGCACCTGGAAGAGCTGTACGTCAACGGCAGCATGACCGCCCGCGTTCCGCACAACCTGAACCTGAGCTTCAACTACGTTGAAGGCGAGTCGCTGATCATGGCGCTCAAGGATCTGGCGGTTTCGTCCGGTTCGGCCTGCACCTCGGCGTCCCTTGAGCCTTCGTACGTACTGCGCGCCCTGGGCCGCAACGACGAACTGGCACACAGCTCGATCCGCTTCACCTTCGGCCGTTTCACCACCGAAGAAGAAATCGATTACGCCGCGCAGAAAGTCTGCGAGGCCGTTACCAAGCTGCGCGCTCTGTCGCCGCTGTGGGACATGTACAAAGACGGCGTCGATATCTCGAAGATCGAGTGGGCGGCACACTAAACAAAGAAGCCGCCGGATACGGGTCCTGTAGCAGCGCGGCGGTCCACGCAGCGTAACTACAGGGTCTCAAGAGCGGCCCTGATGAGTGAGGATTGAGAATCATGGCTTACAGCGAAAAGGTCATCGACCACTACGAAAACCCGCGCAACGTCGGCAAGATGGACGCGGAAGATCCTGATGTCGGCACCGGCATGGTCGGCGCTCCGGCGTGCGGCGACGTGATGCGCCTGCAGATCAAGGTCAACGAAGCCGGCATCATCGAAGATGCCAAGTTCAAGACTTACGGCTGCGGTTCGGCTATCGCTTCCAGCTCCCTCGCCACCGAGTGGATGAAGGGCAAGACCCTGGATGAAGCGGAAACCATCAAGAATACCCAGCTGGCTGAAGAACTGGCCCTGCCGCCAGTGAAAATCCACTGCTCGGTACTCGCTGAAGATGCCATCAAGGCGGCTGTTCGCGACTACAAGCAGAAGAAAGGCTTGATCTGATTTTCGAGTTTTGGCGACGAGTAAGGAGTCACCGATGGCTATCAGCATGACAGAAGCGGCTGCTCGACACGTGCGGCGCTCCCTCGACGGGCGCGGCAAAGGTGAAGGGATTCGTCTGGGTGTTCGCACCACAGGCTGTTCCGGCCTTGCCTACGTGCTGGAGTTTGTCGACGAGGTGGTTGCAGAGGACCAGGTGTTCGAGAGTCACGGCGAGAAAGTGATCATCGACCCGAAGAGCCTGGCCTACCTGGACGGCACCGAGCTCGATTTCGTCAAGGAAGGGTTGAACGAAGGCTTCAAGTTCAACAACCCCAACGTACGCGGTGAATGTGGCTGCGGCGAAAGCTTCAACATCTGAGGCTTGTCGTGGGTACTCCTTGTCATTTCGCTTTATTTGAGCTGCAACCGAGTTTCGATCTGGACCTCGATCAGCTGGCTACGCGCTACCGTGAGTTGGCGCGCGGCGTTCATCCGGACCGCTTTGCTGACGCTTCCGAGCGCGAGCAGCGGTTGGCGCTGGAACAATCCGCGAGCCTCAACGAGGCCTACCAGACGCTCAAGAGTCCACCCAAGCGCGCGCGTTACCTGCTCGCCTTGAATGGTGGCGAGCTGCCGCTGGAGGTCACGGTGCATGATCCGGAGTTTCTGCTGCAGCAGATGGAGCTGCGCGAAGAGCTCGAAGACCTGCAGGACAGCGCCGACCTGAATGGCGTTGCCGTCTTCAAGCGCCGGCTCAAGGCTGCCCAGGATGAACTGAACCAAAGCTTCGCAGCTTGCTGGAACGATGCCGCGCACCGTGAACGGGCCGAACGCCTGATGCGGCGCATGCAGTTCCTCGACAAGCTCACCTACGAAGTGCGCCAGTTAGAAGAGCGCCTCGACGATTAACCCAGTGCCGCTCCGGTCGCACGCCTGATATACAGATAAGTCCTGATAACGATGGCCCTACTGCAGATCGCCGAACCCGGCCAAAGTCCTCAACCGCACCAGCGTCGTCTGGCTGTGGGGATCGACTTGGGCACTACCAATTCGCTGGTCGCTGCATTGCGCAGTGGACTTTCCGAGCCTCTGGCTGACGCAGAAGGGCGGGTCATCCTGCCGTCTGCCGTGCGCTACCACGCCGATCGCGTCGAAGTTGGCGAATCCGCCAAGCTGGCCGCCGCCACCGATCCTTTGAACACCGTGCTGTCGGTCAAGCGCTTGATGGGTCGTGGTCTGTCCGACGTCAAGCAATTGGGCGATCAACTGCCGTACCGCTTTGTCGGTGGCGAATCGCACATGCCGTTCATCGAGACGATCCAGGGCCCGAAAAGCCCGGTGGAAGTCTCCGCCGACATCCTCAAGGTCCTGCGTCAGCGTGCTGAAGCGACCCTGGGCGGTGAGCTGGTGGGTGCGGTGATCACCGTTCCGGCCTATTTCGACGACGCTCAGCGTCAAGCCACCAAGGACGCGGCCAAGCTGGCCGGTCTGAACGTGTTGCGCTTGCTCAATGAGCCGACCGCGGCAGCCGTGGCTTACGGTCTGGACCAGCACGCCGAAGGCCTGGTCGCGATTTACGACCTGGGCGGCGGCACCTTCGATATTTCGATTCTGCGCCTGACCGGCGGTGTCTTCGAAGTGTTGGCCACCGGCGGCGACAGCGCCCTGGGTGGCGATGACTTCGACCACGCGATTGCTGGCTGGATCATTGAGGGCGCCGGTTTGTCGGCCGACCTTGATCCGGGCGCGCAGCGTCAACTGCTGCAGACATCCTGTGCCGCCAAAGAAGCGCTGACCAGTGCCTCGTCGGTCGAAGTGGCGCATGGCGCCTGGAAAGCCGAACTGACCCGTGAAGCCTTTGATGCGTTGATCGAGCCGATGGTCGCGCGAAGCCTGAAGGCCTGCCGCCGCGCGGTGCGTGATTCCGGTGTCGAGCTGGAAGACGTGCATGCCGTGGTCATGGTCGGTGGTTCGACTCGCGTGCCTCGCGTTCGTGAAGCTGTCGCCGAAGCCTTCGGTCGCCAGCCGCTGACTGAAATCGATCCGGATCAAGTGGTGGCCATCGGTGCCGCGATCCAGGCCGATACCCTGGCCGGCAACAAGCGCGATGGCGATGAACTGCTGCTGCTCGACGTGATTCCGTTGTCCCTGGGGTTGGAAACCATGGGTGGCCTGATGGAGAAGGTGATTCCACGCAACACCACCATCCCCGTCGCTCGTGCCCAGGACTTCACTACTTACAAAGACGGCCAGTCGGCCATGGCCATCCACGTATTGCAGGGCGAGCGCGAGCTGATCAGCGATTGCCGCTCCCTGGCGCGCTTTGAATTGCGTGGCATTCCAGCGATGGTGGCCGGCGCAGCGAAGATTCGCGTGACCTTCCAGGTCGATGCCGATGGCTTGCTCAGTGTGTCCGCCCGCGAACTGGGTTCGGGCGTCGAAGCCAGCATCCAGGTCAAGCCGTCCTACGGTCTGACCGACGGCGAAATCGCCAAGATGCTCAAGGATTCGTTCCAGCACGCCAACGATGACAAGGTTGCCCGCGTACTGCGTGAGCAGCAGGTCGATGCCCAGCGCCTGATCGAAGCGGTGCAGGCTGCCCTGGAGGCCGACGGCGACCGACTGCTCGACGCCGACGAGCGCATGGTCATCGACCTGCAGGTGCAGGAACTGACCGAACTGATGAAAGGTACCGATGGTTACGCCATCGAGCAGCAGACCAAGCGTCTGTCGCAAGTGACCGACGCCTTTGCTGCCCGCCGCCTGGACTCGACGGTGAAAGCCGCGCTGGCGGGGCGCAACCTGAATGAGATTGAGGAATAACGATGCCGCAGGTCATTTTTCTGCCACACGAGAAGTTTTGCCCCGAAGGCATGGTTGTTGAGGCTGAGACGGGTATTTCCATCCTCGAACTGGCCCACGAGCACCACATCGAGATGGAAAGTGCCTGTGGTGGCGTTTGTGCCTGCACCACTTGCCACTGCATCATCCGCGAGGGTTTTGACTCGCTGGAAGAGGCTGACGAGCTGGAAGAGGACTACCTTGATAAGGCTTGGGGTCTTGAGCGCGAGTCCCGTCTGGGGTGCCAGGCCAAGGTCGGTACCGAAGACCTGACCGTCGAGATTCCGAAGTATTCGCTCAACCATGCGGCCGAAGCACCGCACTGATTCAAGGATCTGAAATGAGTCTGAAATGGGTTGATGTACTGGAAATCGCGATCCAGTTGGCTGAAAGCAAGCCTGAGGTGGACCCGCGTTACGTGAACTTCGTCGATCTGCACCAATGGGTGCTGGCATTGCCGGAGTTCAGCGATGATCCGACCCGCGGCGGCGAGAAAGTGCTTGAAGCCATTCAGGCCGCCTGGATCGAAGAGGCAGACTGAGTCTGTCGAGCAGGTTAGGCAATACCCGAGAACCCGCGTATAATTCGCGGGTTTAATTTTTCGTAAATTACCGTTTCTGGAGTTACACCATGGCTGTTCAACGTACTTTCTCCATCATCAAGCCTGACGCCGTTGCTAAAAACGTTATCGGCGAGATCACCACTCGTTTCGAAAAAGCTGGCCTGCGCGTTGTAGCTTCGAAACTGAAGCAACTGTCCAAAGCCGAAGCTGAAGGCTTCTACGCTGAGCACAGCGCTCGTGGTTTCTTCAACGACCTGGTTGCTTTCATGATCTCCGGTCCGGTTGTCGTTCAGGTTCTGGAAGGCGAAAACGCTATCGCTCTGAACCGTGAGCTGATGGGCGCTACCAACCCTAAAGAAGCTGCTGCCGGCACCATCCGTGCTGACTTCGCTGATTCCATCGACGCCAACGCCGTACACGGTTCGGACTCCGAAGCCGCTGCCGCTCGCGAAATCTCGTACTTCTTCGCAGCTACTGAAGTAACCACTCGCTAAGCATTGGCTTAAGAGTGAAGGTGAATCCATGACTACATCGACTGTAAAAACTAACCTGCTGGGTCTGACCCAGCTGGAAATGGAAAAATTCTTCGACTCAATCGGGGAGAAGCGTTTCCGTGCCGGTCAGGTAATGAAATGGATTCACCACTTTGGTGTCGATGATTTCGATGCCATGACGAACGTCAGCAAGGCCTTGCGCGAAAAGCTCAAGACTGTTGCCGAGGTCCGTGGTCCGGAAGTGGTCAGCGAGGACATCTCCAGCGACGGCACCCGCAAGTGGGTGGTGCGCGTGGCGTCCGGCAGCTGCGTCGAGACCGTTTACATTCCCCAGGGCAAGCGCGGCACCTTGTGCGTTTCGTCCCAGGCAGGCTGTGCCCTGGATTGCAGTTTCTGCTCCACCGGCAAGCAAGGCTTCAACAGCAACCTCACCGCCGCCGAAGTCATCGGGCAGGTGTGGATTGCCAACAAATCCTTTGGCAGCGTCCCGGCAACCGTCGACCGTGCCATCACCAACGTGGTGATGATGGGCATGGGTGAGCCGCTGCTGAACTTCGACAACGTCGTCGCGGCCATGCATTTGATGATGGACGACCTGGGCTACGGCATTTCCAAGCGCCGTGTGACCCTGTCGACCTCCGGCGTGGTGCCGATGATCGATGAGCTCTCCAAGCACATCGACGTCTCCCTGGCGTTGTCCCTGCACGCACCGAATGACGCATTGCGTAACCAATTGGTGCCGATCAACAAGAAGTATCCGCTTAAGATGCTCCTCGAGTCGTGCCAGCGCTACATGTCGAATCTCGGCGAAAAGCGCGTGCTGACCATCGAGTACACCTTGCTCAAAGATATCAACGACAAGGTCGAGCACGCCGTGGAGATGATCGAGCTGCTCAAGAACATCCCGTGCAAGATCAATCTGATCCCGTTCAACCCGTTCCCGCACTCCGGTTACGAGCGCCCGAGCAACAACGCCATTCGTCGTTTCCAGGATCAGCTTCATCATGCCGGTTTCAACGTCACCGTCCGCACCACCCGTGGTGAAGACATCGATGCGGCCTGTGGTCAACTGGTAGGGCAGGTGCTGGATCGCACCCGTCGCAGCGAACGTTATATCGCCGTGCGTGAACTCAACGCCGACAACGATGTAGCGCAAGACGCCGCGAAATAACCAAGAGAGGATCTCTATGTCCCTGCGCTTTGCGCTGCTGTTGCTGTTGGCCAGCCTGTGTGCTGGCTGCGTGCTTTCGGGTGATTACAACCCGATGAAGACCAGCAAGGGCCGTGATGAAGCGCGTGAGGCCTATGTGCAACTCGGTATCGGGTATTTGCAACAAGGCATGACCGAGCGCGCCAAGGTTCCGTTGAAGAAAGCATTGGAGCTGGATGGCTCCGACCCTGATGCCAACGCGGCGCTGGGGCTGGTGTTCCAGGCCGAGATGGAACCGGAACTTGCCGACGAGCATTTTCGCAAGGCGCTGGCTTCCCGTCCCGGCGATGCACGAATCCTCAATAACTACGGCAGTTTCCTGTTCGAGCAGAAGCGTTACAACGAAGCCTACGAGCGCTTTGAGCAGGCCGCTGCCGATACCCTGTATCCTGAGCGTTCGCGGGTGTTCGAGAACCTGGGCATGACCGCAGCGATGCTCGGTCAGCGCGATCTGGCCCGGCAGCAACTGGAAAAAGCCCTGCGCCTGAACCGCCAACAACCACGTGCATTGCTGGAAATGGCTGAGTTGTCTTACGAAGACAGGCATTATGTGCCTGCGCGTGACTATTACGACCGTTTTAGCCAGCTCTCCGAGCAAAATGCACGTAGTCTATTGCTCGGCATTCGGCTGGCAAAAGTGTTCGAAGACCGCGACAAGGCCGCAAGTGCAGGCCTGCAACTAAAAAGACTCTATCCCGGTACGCCGGAATATCAGCAATACCTGTCGGAGCAATGATGAAAGCGGCGCATCCCGAAGTTGTAGCAGCGAATCGCGTAAACCCCGGTGAGACTTTGCGCCAGGCCCGCGAAAGCAATGGCTGGTCGCTGGCCGAAGTGGCCCTCAAGCTCAACCTCACCACCACTTCCCTGAGCAATCTGGAAGCCGGCGCCTTCGACAAGCTGCCCGGGCATACTTTTGCCCGTGGTTACATTCGCGCCTATGCCAAGTTGCTCGGCATGGACCAGGCCGTTCTGGTCCAGCAATTCGATCAATCCACCGGTACCGACTCCCAGGGCAGCAATGTTCACAGCCTGGGCCGTATTGAAGAGCCGGTCCGGGTTTCCCACACCATTTTGCGAATCGTCAGCCTGCTGTTGCTGGTCGCGGTGATCGGTGGCGGTTTCGTCTGGTGGCAGGATCAGACCTCGATGCGCACCAAGGACCTGATCGGTCTGGCACCAGAGCACGTAGAAGTCGAAGGCGCCGACGGTACGACACAGATTCACCCGCTGGACGAGCCGGAAGACCAGGCCGTCGTAGAAGGTCAGAGCGAAGGCGTAACCGCCCTCGCGCTGCCACAGGCCGACGCTCCGGCTGAAGCACCAGAGCAGGCTCAGGCGACTGCGCCAGCCGCCCCGGTAGCGCCGACCACGCCAGCCGCACCCGCGCACACCGCGCCCGTTGTCGCAGCGCCGGTGACCCCGGCAGCTCCGGCTCCGGCAGCTCCTGCCGTCCCGGCCCCGGTGGCGACTGCACCGGTAGCCCCTGTGGCTCCGGCTCCAGCGGCAGCCGCGCCGGTGGCTGGTCAAGGCCAGGTTCAGGTGCAGTTCACCTCCGATTGCTGGACACAAGTGACCGACGGTAACGGCAAGGTGCTGTTCAGCGGTCTCAAACGCAAAGGCGACAGCCTGGCGGTCAATGGCAAACCACCGTTTGCCGTGCGTCTGGGCTTTGCCCGTGGCGCTCAGGTCAGCTACAACGGCCAGCCGGTTGATGTCGCTCCGTTCACCAGTGGCGAGACTGCTCGCCTGAAGTTGGGTCAATAAGTCATGCACGGCGAATCTCCAATCAAACGTCGCGAATCCCGCAAAATCTGGGTCGGTAACGTGCCTGTTGGCGGCGATGCGCCTATCGCTGTGCAGAGCATGACCAACAGCGACACCAACGATGTTGCGGCCACCGTCGCGCAGATCAATCGCCTGGAAGCGGCCGGCGTCGATATCGTGCGGGTCTCCGTACCGGACATGGACGCCGCCGAAGCCTTCGGCAAGATCAAGCAGCTGGTCAAAGTACCCTTGGTTGCCGACATTCACTTCGACTACCGGATCGCTTTGCGCGTAGCCGAACTGGGTGTCGATTGCCTGCGGATCAACCCGGGCAACATCGGTCGCGAAGACCGCGTGCGTGCGGTGGTGGATGCCGCCCGTGACCGCGGGATCCCGATCCGTATCGGCGTGAACGCCGGTTCCCTGGAAAAAGACCTGCAAAAGAAATACGGCGAGCCGACCCCGGCAGCGCTGGTCGAGTCTGCCTTGCGCCACGTCGAGCACCTTGAGCGCCTGAACTTCCAGGACTTCAAGGTCAGCGTGAAAGCCTCCGATGTGTTCATGGCCGTCGAAGCCTACCGCTTGCTGGCCAAGGAAATCGTCCAGCCGCTGCACCTGGGCATCACCGAAGCCGGTGGATTGCGTTCCGGCACGGTGAAATCTGCCGTGGGCCTCGGTATGCTGCTCGCCGAAGGGATTGGCGATACTATCCGCATCTCGTTGGCGGCCGACCCGGTCGAGGAAGTGAAAGTCGGCTACGACATTCTCAAATCCCTGCACCTGCGTTCCCGTGGCATCAACTTCATCGCCTGCCCGAGCTGCTCGCGGCAGAACTTCGATGTGGTCAAGACCATGAACGAGCTGGAAGGGCGCCTCGAGGATTTGCTGGTGCCGCTGGATGTCGCGGTGATCGGTTGCGTGGTCAATGGCCCGGGCGAAGCCAAGGAAGCCCATATCGGCTTGACCGGCGGCACGCCGAACCTGATTTACATCGACGGCAAGCCGTCGCAGAAGCTGACGAATGACAATCTGGTGGATGAGCTTGAGCGCTTGATCCGCCAGAAAGCGGCCGAAAAGGTCGAAGCTGACGCTGCCGTTATTGCGCGCGGCTAAGCCTGGCTAAAAAGAGCCGAACGAATTAAGGAATTTAAGTGAGCAAGTCTCTGCAAGCCATTCGTGGCATGAACGACATCCTGCCCGAACAGACTCCCCTGTGGCGTCATTTCGAAGGCACCGTTTCGCGCCTGCTGGATAACTACGGTTACAAGCAGATCCGCATGCCGATCGTCGAGTTCACCGAACTGTTCAAGCGTTCCATCGGTGAAGTGACCGACATCGTCGAAAAAGAGATGTACACCTTCGACGACCGCAACGGCGACTCCCTGACCCTGCGTCCTGAAGGCACGGCGGCCTGTGTGCGCGCGGTGCTGGAACACGGCATCACCGGCGGCGGCCAGGTTCAGAAACTCTGGTACATCGGTCCGATGTTCCGCCACGAACGCCCGCAAAAAGGCCGTTATCGCCAGTTCCACCAGATCGGTGTCGAAGTGTTCAACCTCGACGGTCCGGACATCGACGCCGAGTTGATCGTGCTGACCTGGCGCCTGTGGGGCGAGCTGGGCATCCGCGATGCGGTCAAGCTTGAGCTCAACAGCCTGGGCACCAGCGAGTCTCGCGGTCGTTATCGCGAAGCACTGGTCGAGTTCCTGTCCCGGCATCTGGACAAGCTGGACGAAGACAGCCAGCGCCGCCTGAAGACCAACCCGTTGCGGGTCCTGGACACCAAGAACGCCGAGACGCAGGCGATTCTGGTCGATGCGCCGAAAATGGCCGACTACCTCGACGAAGAATCCCGCGTGCATTTCGAGGGCCTCAAGGCTCGTCTGGACGCCGCCGGCATTCCTTATGTGATCAACCCGAAGCTGGTTCGCGGGCTGGACTACTACAGCAAGACCGTTTTCGAATGGGTCACCGACAAACTTGGCGCCCAGGGCACCGTGTGTGCCGGTGGCCGCTACGACGGTCTGGTGGAGCAGATGGGCGGCAAGCCGACCGCCGGCGTTGGCTTTGCCATGGGCATCGAACGCCTGGTGCTGTTGCTCGAAACCCTGGAGCAGATCCCGCAAGAGATCTCCCGTCAGGTCGACGTCTACCTCTGCGCCTTCGGTGAAGCCGCCGAACTGGCCGGCCTGACCCTGGCAGAGCGCGTGCGTGACCAGTTGCCCAACCTGCGCCTGCAAGTGAATGCCGGCGCCGGCAGTTTCAAAAGCCAGTTCAAGAAGGCCGACAAGAGCGGCGCGCTGTACGCGCTGATCCTCGGTGACGACGAAATGGCCCAGCAAGTGGTAGGTTTCAAACCCCTGCGTGGCCAGGGCGAACAACAAAGCATTGCCTGGGATGCGCTTGCAGCACACCTGGCCACCTGCGTCGTGCAGGGTTGAAGCTGTCTAAACAGCCGAATTAGCGATTAAGGAGTATTGGGGTGTCGAGTACCGAAGACGAACATTTGATGGAATTGAAGGAATGGTGGTCACGCAACGGTAAGCCCCTGGTCACTGGCGGCCTGTTGGCGCTGGTCATCGTGTTCGGCTGGCAGGCGTTCCAGAAGTATCAGAGCAATCAGTCGCAAGGCGCCTCGATTCTCTATCAGCAATTGCTCGAAACCACGCTGACGCCTGACGGCAAGCCTGATGCGGCCCGTGTTTCGGACCTGGCCGGCAAGCTCAACAGCGAGTTCGGCGGCAGCGCCTATGCGCAGTACGGCAGCCTGTTCGTGGCCAAGGTAGCGGTCGACAGCGGCAAGCTGGACGACGCGGTCACCGAGCTCAAGGCCATTGTCGCCAAACCGGCCAACCCGGCGCTGGGCGAAATCGCCCGTCAGCGTCTGGCCCAGGTACTCGGCGCGCAGAACAAGGCCGACGAAGCACTGAAGCTGCTCGAAGGCGATGCCGACAAGGCATTCCTGGCCACTCGCGAAGAGCTCAAGGGTGACCTGCTGGTGCAGCTGGGTCGTACCGACGAGGCGAGCGCGGCGTATCAAAAAGCCAAGGCGGCACTGTCGGATGAAGCGGCGGTCGGTGGCCTGCAAATCAAGCTGGACGACCTGGCCAAAGGGGATGCGTGACGTGATTCGTTGGAAACATGCAGCATTGCTGGCCCTGGCCATTTTGGCCGCGGGTTGCAGCAGCAACAGCAAAAAAGAACTGCCTCCGGCCGAACTGGTCGACTTCAAGGAAGAAGTGGTTCTGCACAAGCAGTGGAGTCGTTCGATCGGTGACGGTCAGGGCGAAACCTACAACATGCTGGTTCCGGCCATCGATGGCGATACCATCTATGCCGCCGACGTCACTGGCGTGTTGATGGCGATGGACCGTAACACCGGCGACGTCAAATGGAAGAAAGACCTCGAGCTGCCTGTCTCCGGCGCCGTTGGCGTAGGTTACGGTCTGGTCACCATTGGTACGATCAAGGGTGAAATCGTTGCCCTGGACGCGATCAACGGTGAAGAAAAGTGGCGCGCTCGCGTGTCCAGCGAAGTACTGGCGCCGCCAGCCAACAACGGTGACGTCGTGGTGGTTCAGACCCAGGACGATCGTCTGATCGGCCTGGATGCCTCCACCGGTGACCGTCGCTGGATCTATGACAGCACGCCTGCGGTACTGACCCTGCGTGGCACCAGTGCGCCGATCGTGACCAACCGCCTCGCGGTGGCTGGCCTGTCGACCGGTAAAGTGGTTGCCGTGGACATCTCCAACGGCGTACCGGTGTGGGAACAGCGCGTAGCGATTCCGCAAGGTCGTTCGGAGCTGGAGCGCGTGGTCGACATCGACGGTGGCTTGCTGCTGTCGGGCGAGACGCTGTATGTCGCCAGCTATCAGGGGCGCGTTGCTGCTCTGGACCTGCAAAGCGGCCGTCAGCTCTGGCAGCGTGATGCTTCCAGCTATGCCGGTGTCGCCCAGGGTTTCGGTACCGTTTATGTGACCCTGTCTTCGGGCACCGTTGAAGGCGTCGACGAGCGTTCCACCACAGCCTTGTGGAGCAACGACTCGCTGGCCCGCCGTCAACTGTCGGCTCCGGAAGTGTTCTCCAGCTACGTTGCAGTCGGTGACCTGGAAGGTTACCTGCACCTGCTGAGTCAGGTGGACGGTCGTTTCGTCGGCCGCGAGCGCATCGACAGCGACGGCCTGCGTGCCCGTCCGCTGGTGGTGGGTGACACGATTTATGTATATGGCAACAGCGGCAAACTGGAAGCCCTGACCATTAAGTAAAGGTTTGACTATGCTTGGGGTTAACCCCCCAGGCTGCTTCACCGTTTGTAAGAGTGTAGGAGCGAGCTTGCTCGCGATGGACGTCAACGATTACGTTGGCAATCTGGATAAACGCGGTGTCTTTGCGTTTTTCGCGAGCAAGCTCGCTCCTGCAAAAAAACACACGGTGATTGCCCCGAGCACCAGCCGCTGCCTCGCAGCGGCTTTTGTATTTTCTGAAATAACGAAGTGGAGAGCCGCATGGTTCCCGTAATCGCCCTGGTGGGCCGACCGAACGTCGGCAAGTCCACCTTGTTCAACCGCCTGACCAGGACTCGTGACGCCATCGTCGGCGACTTGTCCGGTCTGACCCGTGATCGCCAGTACGGTGAGGCCAAGTGGCAAGGGCGTTCCTACATTCTGATCGACACCGGCGGTATCTCCGGTGACGAGCACGGTATGGACGAAAAAATGGCCGAGCAGTCGCTGCTGGCCATTGAAGAAGCGGATGTCGTTCTGTTCCTGGTAGATGCCAAGGCCGGCTTCACCGCCGCCGACCAGATGATCGCCGAGCATTTGCGCAAACGTAACAAGCGTTCCCATGTGGTGGCCAACAAGGTCGACAACATCGACCCGGAAATGGCCCGCGCCGAATTCGCCCCGTTGGGCATGGGCCACGCGATCCCGATCGCCGGTGCCCACGGCCGTGGTATCACCCAGTTGCTGGAAATCGCACTGAGTGACTTCCCGAAAGACGAAGACGAGCTGGAAGAAGGCGAGGAAGAAGATGTAGCCGAAGGCGAGGAAGCCAAGCGCATTCCTGGCCCAAGCGAAAAAGACGGGATCAAGATCGCCATCATCGGCCGTCCGAACGTCGGCAAGTCGACCCTGGTCAACCGCATGCTCGGGGAAGACCGGGTAATCGTCTACGACCAACCCGGCACCACCCGCGACAGTATCTACATCCCGTTCGAGCGTAACGACGAGAAGTACACGCTGATCGACACCGCCGGTGTGCGCAAGCGCGGCAAGATCCACGAAGAAGTCGAAAAGTTCTCCGTGGTCAAAACCCTGCAAGCGATCAAAGACGCCAACGTGGTGATCTTCGTGATGGACGCCCGCGAAGGCGTGGTGGATCACGACCTCAACCTGCTGGGCTTTGCCCTTGAGGCCGGTCGTGCATTGGTCATCGCGATCAACAAGTGGGACGGCATGACGCCGAGCGAGCGCGACTTCGTCAAGATCGAGTTGCAGCGTCGTCTGTTTTTCGTCGAGTTTGCCGATATTCACTTTATCTCGGCACTGCACGGCACCGGCGTGGGCAACCTCTACGCGTCGGTACAGAACTCGTTCAAGTCCGCGGTTACCCGTTGGCCGACCAGCCGCCTGACCCAGATCCTGGAAGACGCGGTCAGCGAGCACCAGCCGCCGATGGTCAACAGCCGCCGGATCAAGCTGCGTTATGCTCACCTTGGTGGCGCGAACCCGCCGATCATCGTGATCCACGGCAACCAGATCGAGAAGGTGCCGAAGTCCTACGTGCGTTACCTGGAAAACACCTACCGCCGTGTGCTGAAGCTGGTCGGTACGCCGATCCGCATCGAGTTCAAGGGTGGCGAGAACCCGTACGAAGGCAACAAGAACACGCTCACCGACCGTCAGGTCAACAAGAAGCGTCGCTTGATGTCGCACCACAAGAAGGCCGACAAGAAGCGTCGCGACAAGCGCTGATCGAGGTTTTTCCCGTGGGATGGAAAGGGCGCCAATGGCGCCCTTTTTCATGCCTGCCGTTTGGGCTATCCTCGGATTCCCCCGCGCCGCCGTAGAGCCGGGTGTAGAGCAGGGAACCACCGATGATCACCAGCAAGCTGCCGAATGTCGGCATCACTATCTTCACTCAGATGTCTCAGCTCGCGGCTCAGACCGGCGCGCTCAATCTGTCCCAGGGCTTTCCCGATTTCGCGGCCCCGCAGGCCCTGTGCGATGCGGTCGGCCGGCATATCGCCAGCGGCCATAACCAGTATTCGCCAATGACCGGGCTGCCGGTGTTGCGTCAGCAGATCGCGGCGAAGATCGCCCGCAGTTATGGCGTGCAGGTGGATGTGGATACTGAAGTGACGGTTACCCCCGGTGCGACCGAGGCGATTTTCTGTGCCATTCAGGCGGTTATCCACAGCGGTGACGAAGTCATTGTGTTTGACCCGGCATACGACAGCTACGAACCTTCGGTGGAGCTGGCAGGCGGCCGTTGCGTGCATGTGCAACTGGGCCTGAACGATTTCAGTATCGACTTCGAAAAGCTTGCTCAGGCACTGAGCCCGCGCACGCGGATGATCATTCTCAACACCCCGCACAACCCTAGCGGTGCGTTGATCAGCCGTGACGAACTCGACCAGTTGGCGACGTTAATCCGTGATCGCGATATCTATGTGATCAGCGACGAAGTCTACGAGCACCTGGTGTATGACGGCGTGCCTCACGTTAGCGTGCTGGCCCATGAGGAGTTGTATCAGCGTGCATTCGTCGTCAGTTCGTTCGGCAAGACCTACCACGTCACCGGCTGGAAAACCGGTTATGTGATCGCACCGCCGGCCCTGACGGCGGAATTGCGCAAGGTGCACCAGTACGTCAATTTCTGTGGTGTGACGCCGCTGCAATATGCCTTGGCCGATTTTATGGCCGAGCATCCCGAGCACGTCGAAGAGCTGCCTGCTTTCTATCAGGCCAAGCGTGATCTGTTCTGCGATCTGCTGGCGCCGTCGCGTTTCAGTTTCACCCGGGTGACCGGCACCTATTTCCAGTTGGTCGATTACTCGCAGATCCGCCCGGACCTCAATGACGTCGAGATGGCCCTGTGGATGACTCGCGAGCACGGCGTGGCCAGTATCCCGATCTCGGTGTTCTACCAGACGCCACCGGTCGGCCAGCGCCTGGTGCGGCTGTGCTTTGCCAAGCGTGAGGAGACCCTGCGTGAAGCGGCGGAAAAACTATGCGTGATCTGAGTGCATTGCCGAAACTGACCGTTGCGCTGATCCAGACGTCCCTGGCCTGGCACGACCGCCAGGCCAACCTTGAGCATTTCGAGCCGTTGCTGGAGCAGGCTCGCGGCGCCGACCTGATCATTCTGCCGGAGATGTTCACCACCGGTTTTTCCATGGAGTCGGAAGCCCTCGCCGAAGCGGAAAACGGGCCTACCAGCAAATGGCTGCAGGCTCAGGCTTTGAGGCTTGATGCGGTGATCACCGGTAGCGTGATCGTCCAGGCCGCCGACGGCAGTCATCGCAATCGTCTGTTGTGGGCCCGCCCGGATGGCGAGGTGTGGCATTACGACAAGCGTCATCTGTTCCGCATGGCCGGTGAGCATAACCACTACACCCCCGGTGAGCGCCAGGTGCAGTTCGAGCTCAAGGGCTGGCGCGTACGGCCGTTGATTTGCTACGACCTGCGCTTCCCGGCGTGGAGCCGTGACGCCCAGGACACCGACCTGCTGCTGTACACCGCGAACTGGCCCGGTGCGCGGCGCCAGCACTGGAACCGCTTGCTGCCGGCGCGGGCGATCGAGAACCTGTGCTATGTGGCGGCGGTGAACCGTATTGGCACGGATGGCAAAGGTTTTGCGTATACCGGTGACAGCCAGGTCCTGGATTTCCAGGGCGAGACGCTGCTCAGTGCCGGAGAGGCTGACGGGGTGTTCAAGGTGGTGCTGGATGCGGCGGAGCTGGCGGCGTATCGCACGCGGTTTCCGGCGAATCTGGATGCCGATACCTTCGAGTTCACCTGATTTTTTTCGCTGCCTGATCTGGCCCCTTCGCGAGCAAGCCCGCTCCCACATTTGGAATGCGGTCCCCTGTGGGAGCGGGCTTGCTCGCGAAGGGGCCGGGACGGGCACCACAAAAATCTGCAGGCAAACAAAAAGGCCCCGAGGTTCACACCCCGGGGCCTTTTGCTTTTCGGCTGACAGCTTACGCCGCTTTCGCTTCCGGCTGGCTCAGCGAACGGTTCAGTGCGCTGAACAGGGCCTTGAAGCTGGCGGTGGTGATGTTTTCGTCGATGCCGACGCCATGCACCGCGCGTTCGCCGTTCACACGCAGTTCAATGTAGGCCGCAGCCTTGGCATTGGTGCCAGCGCCGATGGCGTGCTCGTTGTAATCCATGATTTCCACCGGTACCGGCAAGCCGGCCACCAGGGCCTCCAGGGCGCCGTTGCCTTTGCCGCGCCAGTGCAGGTTAGTCTCGCCCTGGCCTTGGCTGGCCACTTCCACTTCGACGGCGCTGTGACCGTTTTCTTCCTGCAGGCGATGGCTGACCAGCGCGTACGGGGTGTTGGCCTGCAAGTACTCGCTGTGCAGCAATGCGTGGATCTGCTGGGCGGTCATTTCCAGGCCCAGGCGGTCGGTTTCACGCTGCACGACCTGGCTGAACTCGATCTGCATGCGACGCGGCAGGCTGATGCCGTATTCCTGTTCCAGCAGGTAGGCGATACCGCCCTTGCCCGACTGGCTGTTGACGCGGATGACCGCTTCGTAGCTGCGGCCGATGTCGGCCGGGTCGATCGGCAGGTACGGTACTTCCCACAGTGCGTCCGGTTTCTGCTGGGCAAAGCCCTTGCGGATCGCATCCTGGTGCGAGCCGGAGAACGCGGTATGCACCAGGTCGCCGACGTACGGGTGACGCGGGTGCACCTGGATCTGGTTGCACTCTTCGACGACTTTGCGTACGCCGTCGATGTCGGAGAAGTCCAGCTCAGGGTTCACGCCCTGGGTGTAGAGGTTCAACGCCACGGTCACGAGGTCGACGTTACCGGTACGCTCGCCGTTGCCGAACAGGCAGCCTTCGACACGGTCGGCGCCAGCCATCAGGCCCAGTTCGGTGGCGGCAACGCCGGTGCCACGGTCGTTGTGGGTGTGCAGGCTGATGATCACGCTGTCACGACGGTTGATGTGACGGCCAAACCATTCGATCTGGTCGGCATAGATATTCGGCGTCGCGCATTCCACCGTGGCCGGCAGGTTGAGAATCATCTTGTGCTCGGGCGTCGGGTTCCAGACTTCGATCACCGCGTCGCAGACTTCCTTGGCGAACTCCATTTCGGTGGCGCTGAAGGTTTCCGGCGAGTATTCGAAGGTCCACTCGGTATCCGGCTGCATGGCCGCGTATTTGACGAACAGCTTGGCGGCGTTCACGGCGATGGCCTTGACCCCGTCCTTGTCCTGGTTGAAGACAATGCGGCGGAAGGAAGGGGAGGTCGCGTTGTACAGGTGAACGATGGCTTTCTTCGCGCCGCGCAGGGATTCGAAGGTGCGCTCGATCAGGTCTTCACGGCCCTGGGTCAGCACCTGGATGGTGGTGTCGTCCGGGATGTGGTTGCCTTCGATCAGGGTGCGGACGAAGTCGAAGTCGGTTTGCGAGGCGGCCGGGAACGACGCTTCGATTTCCTTCACGCCGACCTGCACCAGGGTTTTCCAGAAACGCAGCTTCTTGACGGCGTCCATCGGTTCGATCAGCGACTGGTTGCCGTCGCGCAGGTCGGAGCTGCACCAGATCGGCGCGGCGGTGATGGTTTTCGACGGCCAGGTGCGGTCCGGAATGTCGATGGTCGGGAACGCGCGGTATTTCGAAGACGGGTCTTTGAGCATGCTCATCAGGAAATCCTTATTGTGTTGGCCGAAAAAAGGCGGCCTGCCGGTGGATCAAAAGTTCTTGGACTAACGCTTGGGACGAGGCACCACGATTCAGCCCGGCAGTCGTGCACTGACGAGGCACAGGCTGCGGTGTTGGCGGAGCTGAATGAGGGTGTGAGAGGTTTTCATGCCTTCAACCCTAACCTTGGGGGGGAAAGATGGCAAGCAGTCGAAAAAAATTGAGAGGAATACTCGTGGGCGGGTATTTATCGAGATTTTATTGCTGTGATTGGCAGTGATTGTTTTGTTGTTTGCGCGAGGTTTGAGTGGTGCGCAATTGATGATGTGACACTTCCGGACTGCTTTCGGTGTCTGTGATATTGCCATCGCGAGCAAGCTCGCTCCCACAGGTACAGCGCAAACCCTGTGGGAGCGAGCTTGCTCGCGATGAGGCCATCAGCTTCAACAAAAAGCTAGGGCTGAAACGCACCAATGAAGATAGCCGGATCGACCCGCGCATCGTTCAGGCTGATGTTCCAGTGCATGTGCGGTCCGGTCGCGCGGCCGGTCGCACCGACTTTGCCGACCACGTCACCACGGGCCAGTGGCTGCCCCACCTTCACGTCGATTTTCGACATGTGGCAGAACATGCTGATAAACCCCTGGCCATGGTCGACGAACACCGTGTTGCCATTGAAGAAATAGTTACCGATCAGGATCACCTTGCCGGCGGCCGGGGTCTTGATTGGCGTACCGCCGGGTACGGCGAAGTCCAGGCCTGAGTGGGGGTTGCGTTCTTCACCGTTGAAAAAGCGCCGCACGCCGAACTTGCTCGACAGCGGCCCGTTCACTGGTTTGTCCAGCAGCAGGTTGCTCGGGGTGTTGGGGCTGAACGTGCGGTAGGCAGTAATCTGCTCAGCCAGTTCACGCTCGATGCGCTTGAGATTTTCCGGGTCCGGATTGACCTGTTGGGTGTTCTTCAGGGTGATGCGCTGTTCCGGGTATTTCTTGTTGCCAACCGTAAAATTCAGATTACGGCCGCCGCTGCTGACCGATTGAACCCCCGGCTTGACCGTCAGCGGCAGGCCGACAATGGCCAGCCAGTTGTTCTGTTCCTTCACTACCAGCACCGGTTTGCCTTGATAAGTGGCTTTTGGCGCCTGGGCGGACGTGCCAAGGTCCACCACCGCAACGCCTCCCGGCACCGGTTTGTTCAACTGGCGAGTAATGTAGCTGTCGGCATGGGCGTTGAAGGTCAGGAGCAGCAACAGCAACGGAGCAAAGAAACGCGGCATGGATCAATCCAGTAAAGAAAGGGTGACGGGCGTCAGGTGATTGTCTTCGACCCGTACTTGCAGTTCGCCTTCGCCCAGTTTGGCCTTCAGGCGCTGGCCGGTATGGGTTTGTGCGGCGCTGCGGATGGCGTTGCCACGCTCGTCCAGCAAGATGCTGTAACCACGGCCGAGGGTCGCCAGCGGGCTGACCACATGCAGTGTCTGCATCTGGCTGTGCAACTGCAGGCGACGGTTTTTCAGCCCTTCGCGGATCGCGCGCGGCAGGCGTTCGGCCAGGCTGTCGAGGCGCTGGCGAAGCATTGCCAGTTGCCGGCCCGGATGTTGTGCAGCCAGACGGGTTTCCAGGCGGATCAAGCGTTCGCGGCGGGTGTTGAGGCTGCGCTCGAACGCGCGGCGCATGCGCATGTCCAGGTCATCCAGGCGTTGCGCTTGCTGGCGCAGGCGCTCGCCGGGATGGCGCAGACGTCGGGAAACACCTTCCAGGCGCAGGCGGTCGCGCATCAAGCGGTCACGCATGCGCATCACCAGCCGTCGGTGCAGGCTTTCGACCCGACGCATCAGGTCGCTGGAGTCCGGTGCCAGCAATTCGGCGGCAGCGGAAGGGGTGGGCGCGCGTACGTCGGCCACGAAGTCGCTGATCGACACGTCGGTTTCATGGCCGACCGCGCTGACAATCGGCGTCACGCAAGCGTCTACGGCGCGGGCCACGGCTTCTTCGTTGAAGCACCAGAGATCTTCCAGCGAGCCACCGCCCCGGGCCAGGATCAGCGCGTCGAAACCGCGGGCATCGGCCAGTTTCAGGGCGCGGACAATCTGCGCTGTGGCTTCGCGGCCCTGTACGGCGGTAGGGATCAGGGTCAATTGCACCTGCGGTGCACGACGGCGGAACACGCTGATGATGTCGCGGATCACCGCCCCAGTGGGCGAACTGATGATGCCGATGCGTTGCGGATGCGCCGGCAACGGCACCTTGCGCTCGGCACTGAACAGGCCTTCGGCGCTGAGCTTTTCCTTGAGTGCATCGAACGCCAGGCGCAAGGCGCCATCGCCAGCCGGCTCCACGGTGTCGAGGATCAGCTGATAATCACCGCGTCCCTCGAACAGCGAGACCTTGCCACGCACCTTGACCGCCAGGCCGTCTTTCAAGGCCTGGCGAACCCGTGCCGCGTTCTGCCGGAACAACGCGCAACGCACTTGGGCGCCGCTGTCCTTGAGGGTGAAATACACGTGGCCGGAAGCCGGGCGGGCGAGGTTGGAGATTTCGCCTTCGACCCAGATGTTGCTGAACACGTCTTCAAGCAACACCCGCGCGCGGCCGTTGAGCTGGCTGACGGTCAGGACTTCGCGGTCCAGGCCGAGTCTTGCAAAGGGATCTTTAATCATGGGGCGCAGTTTAAAGGCATTCGATGAATAATCTCCATGACTCGGCATAAATCCCTTGTGGGAGCGGGCTTGCTCGCGAAGGCGGTGTGTCAGCCAGGTCAATGCCGAATGGAAGGTCGCTTTCGCGAGCAAGCCCGCTCCCACAGGAGGTAAAGTCGTAGGGAGCATTCAAGGATGACAGGAGATTTACAGTGCTTGAGTTGTTGAACCAATGGCCCTTTGGCCCGCTGGACTGGCTGGTAATCGGTGCGGGCATCGCCCTGGCCTACATCGTGTTCGGCATCGCCGGTTTCGGCACCGCGCTGGTGGCGGGGCCGATTCTGATTCTGTTCATGCCACTGTCGAAGATTGTGCCGTTGCTGGTGCTGCTCGATTTTGTCGCGGCATTCGGCAATCTGCTGCCGTCACGGCGAGATGTGGCGAGGCCGGAGCTGTTGCGGTTGCTGCCGTGCATGGCGGTGGGCTGCACCCTCGGCGTGATATTCCTGCTGAACCTGAAATCCGACCTGTTGTTGCTGCTGATGGGGCTGTTTATCAGCGCCTATGCAATTTACAGCCTGTGGATAAAGGTCCGTCCGGCGCAGTTGTCCGCCGCGTGGGCGCTGCCGATGGGGACGGTGGGCGGAATGTTTGGCGCGTTGTTTGGCAGCGGCGGTTTTCTCTATGCGATCTATTTGAACAGCCGGTTGCCCAAGGAGGCGGCCCGGGCCACCCAGAGTGCGCTGATCAGTTGCAGTACGGTGGTGCGTTTGAGCCTGTTTGCAATCGCCGGTGTGTATGCCGATTTGCCGTTGCTGGTGTTGGCGGTTTGTCTGTTGCCGGCGATGGTGCTGGGGCTGTGGTTCGGTCGACGGCTGACCATGCGCTTGTCCCGCGAGGCGTTTGTGCGCCTGGTGACGTGGCTGGTGCTGGCCAGCGGGATCGCGTTGATCGGACGCTATCTCAGTACCTGAAGATTCAACTTGTGGCGAGACGCTTTGTGTGGGAGCGAGCTTGCTCGCGATGGGGTCAGCAAATTCAGCATTGATGTGCCAGACAGATCGTCATCGCGAGCAAGCTCGCTCCCACAGAAGAGCCCCCCACTGCAAGCTGTTCAGTCGTTGTACTGGCTCAACAAGCGTTCCAGTCGCGCACTGAGGCGGCGTTTGATTTCGGTCTCGATGTGCGGGGCGAAATCGTCGATCACGTCTTGCATGATCAATTGCGCGGCGGCGCGCAATTCGCTGTCCAGGTGCAGCAAGTCATCCGGGTTCTTGCTGGGGGCGGGCGCCGACGTCGCCGCGGTGACGGGTTCAACGATCGGGGCAGGCGTTGTCGGTACGACGGGTGGCGAAGGTTCGCCCACGGCGTCGAACAACATGGGAATCTGTTCCTGATCACCTTCCTCGACCGTGTCGGTCAGCAGAGGCGGTTGCAGGTTGTCATCGCCGAGCAATTGGCGGATCGACTCGAGGTCGTCCAGCAGGTGCGCGGACTGTTGCAGCGGTTTTGGAGTGTCCATTGGAAGGCTCAGAGTCGCTGTAAACGGTGATCTTGCAGAGGATAGCCCTGTTCGCGGTAGAAACGGAAACTCTCCCGCGCGGCCGCTCTGATCGTCGGATCTTCCACCACCACTTCCGCCACCCGGGCGAACCTGTTGGCGAAGGCCGGGACTTTCAGGTCGAGATTGACCAGCAAATCCTGATGTTGACCGCAGTCATCGCCCAACCCCAGGACAATCAAACCCTCAGGTTCGCTGTCGGCAGGGCCGTGGGGCACGAAGCTTTCGCCCTTGAACGCCCACAGCCGCGCATCGAGTTCGTCACGCTGGGCCGCGTCGCTGCAATGCAGGTAGATGCGGTGGCCCATGCGCCAGGCTTTCTCGGTGAGCTTGCAGGCAAAGTCCAGGCGTGCCGAAGGATCGGCGCTGGGCAGGATATAGAAGTCGACTTTGGTCATTGCGGTTCCAGAGCGGCAAGCGGCGCCACCGAAAAGTGACGCCGCCGCCCATCAACGGTTTCAGGCTTTGGCGCGGTCCAGCAGGTATTGGGTCAGCAGGGGAACCGGACGGCCAGTGGCGCCCTTGTCCTTGCCGCCGCTGGTCCAGGCCGTGCCGGCGATGTCCAGGTGCGCCCAGTTCAGGTTCTTGGTGAAGCGCGACAGGAAGCAGGCCGCAGTGATGGTGCCGGCTTTCGGGCCGCCAATGTTGGCGATGTCGGCGAACGGGCTGTCCAGCTGTTCCTGGTACTCATCGAACAGCGGCAGTTGCCAGGCGCGGTCGTCGGCAGCCTTGCCGGCGCTCAGCAGTTGGCCGATCAGTTCGTCATTGTTGCCCAGCAGGCCCGAGGTGTGGGAACCCAGGGCAACCACGCAGGCGCCGGTCAGGGTCGCGATGTCGATGACCGCTTGCGGCTTGAAGCGCTCGGAGTAGGTCAGGGCGTCGCACAGCACCAGACGGCCTTCGGCGTCGGTGTTGAGGATTTCCACGGTCTGGCCGCTCATGGTGGTGACGATGTCGCCCGGGCGCGAAGCGTTGCCGCTCGGCATGTTTTCGGCGCAGGCCAGGATGCACACCAGGTTGATCGGCAGCTTCAGTTCGAGCACGGCACGCAGGGTACCGAACACGCTGGCGGCGCCGCCCATGTCGTACTTCATTTCATCCATGCCGGCACCCGGCTTGAGGCTGATGCCGCCGGTGTCGAAGGTGATGCCTTTGCCGACCAGCGCGTACGGCTTCTCGGATTTCTTGCCACCGTTGTATTGCATGACGATCAGGCGCGGAGGCTGGGCGCTGCCCTGGCCGACGGCGTAGAACGAGCCCATGCCCAGAGCCTTGATCTTCTTCTCGTCGAGGACTTCGACTTTCAGGTCCTTGAATTCTTTGCCCAGGTCTTTGGCCTGCTCACCGAGGAAGGTCGGGTGACAGATGTTCGGCGGCAGGTTACCCAGGTTGCGGGTGAAGGCCATGCCGTTGGCGATGGCGGTGGCGTGGGTCACGGCGCGTTGCACTTCAGCCTGGGCGGCCTTGATGGTCAGCAGGGTGATTTTCTTCAGCGCGCGGGGTTCGGCTTTCTGGCTCTTGAACTGGTCGAAGCTGTACTCGCCGTCCACCAGGGTTTCGGCCAGCAGGCGGGTCTTGCCATAACTGTCGCGGCCTTTGACGACCACTTCATCCAGGGCCAGCACTGCATCGCTGCCGCCCAGGCTTTTGAGGGTATTGAGGATGCCGGCGATGATCTTGCGGAACGGGCGGTCACCCAGTTCGTCGTCCTTGCCAACGCCAACCAGCAGCACACGCTCGGCCTTGAGGTTCGGCAGGCTGTGCAGCAGCAGGCTCTGGCCGACCTTGCCGGCCAGGTCGCCGCGCTTGAGCACAGTGCTGATTGCGCCGCCGCTCAGTTCGTCGAGTTGTCTGGCAACACCGCCGAGCTTGCGGCCTTCGCCGACGGAGACCACGAGAGTGGCGGTCTTCAACGTTTCGGGGTTGACGCTTTTTACAACCAGTTCCATGTCCGGGTCCCTGAATTGATGGTTATCACGCATGCGCTCGACACCTTATGTGCGTCGATTGCTTATAAACAGAAAGGCGCCAGGATCGACCGGCGACAAAGGCCGCAGTTTGAACCTCGCCAGCGGCGGCTGACAACCCTCGGCCGCACGAATGTAGGAGCGAGCCTGCTCGCGAAGACCCCAAGAGTGACGCAGGGTGTCAGGCTCCCCGCGTTATCGTTGACGACCATCGCGAGCAGGCTCGCTCCTACAAGGGGGGGGATGCATTGCGCAGTGACAGGCGCACCCAATCACAGGATAATGCGCCATCTTTTTTCGGCGGCTTTGCCTTGCGGGCTGTCCGATACGTTTGCTTGTTTGGCCGCCTTAGCCTGACAACCCTGGAGTGTCTGGTTTGATCGTCTTCCGTTATCTATCCCGCGAAGTTCTGTTGACCTTGAGCGCCGTCAGTGCCGTGCTGCTGGTCATCATCATGAGCGGTCGCTTCATCAAATACCTCGCCCAGGCGGCTTCGGGCCTACTGGATCCGGGGTCGTTGTTCCTGATCATGGGCTATCGCCTGCCGGGCTTCCTCCAGCTGATCCTGCCGCTGGGGCTGTTTCTCGGGATCCTGTTGTCCTACGGGCGCCTGTACCTCGAAAGCGAAATGACCGTGCTCTCGGCCACGGGCATGAGCCAGCAGCGGCTGTTTTGCATGACGCTGTTCCCGGCCACCCTGGTTGCGCTCGTCGTTGCGTGGCTGAGCCTGAGCCTGGCGCCACAGGGGGCCAATCAGTTTCAGTTGCTGCTGAACAAGCAGGATGCCCTGACCGAATTCGATACCCTGGAGCCAGGGCGTTTCCAGGCTTTGCGCGACGGCACCCGGGTCACCTACACCGAGAGCATGTCCGATGACCGCGTCAATCTGGGTGGTGTGTTCATCTCGCAAAAAAACATCAGTTCCAATAACAAGGATCGCGGGATTTCTGTGCTGGTGGCGGAAAGGGGTCGCCAGGAAATTCGTCCGGACGGCAACCGCTACCTGATTCTTGATAACGGCTATCGCTATGACGGTAGTCCGGGGCAGGCCGACTACCGGGCGATCAAGTATGACGAGTACGGTGTGTTGCTGCCAAAGCCGGAAGTCAGTGACGAAGTCACCGACCGTGATGCAATGCCGACCCGTACATTGATCGGCAGTGACGACATTCGCATGCGCGCCGAGCTGCAATGGCGCATGTCTCTGCCGTTGCTGGTGTTCATCGTGACCTTGATGGCGGTGCCGCTGTCACGGGTCAACCCGCGTCAGGGCCGATTCCTCAAGTTACTGCCGGCGATTCTTCTTTATATGGCTTACCTGACCATTCTGATTGCCGCCCGCGGTGCCCTGGACAAGGGCAAGATCCCTGCGGTGTTTGGCTTGTGGTGGGTGCACGGGATTTTCCTGTCCATCGGCCTGGGCTTGCTCTACTGGGAACCCTTGCGCTTGAAGAGGGCGAGTCGCCGCAGCGCGCTGGAGGTGGCCCGTGGTTAAGCTTGATCGCTACATTGGTAGCAGTGTGTTCATGGCGATCCTGGCGGTGCTCGGGATCATTCTTGGTCTGGCGACACTGTTTGCCTTCATCGACGAGATGGGGGAAATCAGCGATACCTACACCCTGGTCGATGTGCTGAGTTACGTGTTGTTGACCGCTCCGCGCCGGATGTACGAAATGCTGCCGATGGCTGCGCTGATCGGCTGCCTGATCGGTCTGGGCAGCCTGGCCAGCAACAGTGAGCTGACCATCATGCGCGCCGCCGGCGTGTCGATCGGCCGGATCGTCTGGGCGGTCATGAAGCCGATGCTGGTATTGATGCTGGCCGGCGTGCTGGTCGGCGAGTACGTCGCTCCGCCCGCTGAAACCGCCGCGCAGGCCAATCGCTCGCTGGCCCAAGGCAGCGGTGATGCACAAAGCGCCAGGCACGGCTTGTGGCACCGCCAGGGCGATGAGTTCATTCACGTCAACTCGGTACAACCCAACGGCATCCTGTATGGCGTGACCCGTTATCGCTTCGACAAAGAGCGGCACATGCTGTCGGCGAGTTTCGCCAAGCGTGCCAACTTTGAAAACGATCACTGGCAGTTGTCGGATGTCACGACCACGCTGTTCCACGAGCGCAGCACCGAAGTGGTTTCGACCCCGCAAGAGCGCTGGGACGTTGCGTTGAGTCCGCAGTTGCTGAACACCGTGATCATGGTGCCCGAGTCGCTGTCGATCAGTGGCCTGTGGAGTTACATCCATTATCTGGCGGACCAGGGGCTGAACAATGGCCGCTACTGGCTGGCATTTTGGGTCAAGGTGTTGCAGCCGCTGGTGACTGCCGCTCTGGTGTTGATGGCGATTTCCTTCATCTTTGGTCCGCTGCGCTCGGTGACCCTGGGTCAACGGGTGTTCACCGGCGTGCTGGTGGGCTTCACCTTCCGCATCGTTCAGGATCTGCTGGGGCCTTCGAGCCAGGTGTTCGGCTTCCCGCCGTTGCTTTCGGTGCTGGTGCCGGCGGGTGTTTGTGCCGTGGCGGGGCTCTGGCTGTTGCGTCGAGCAGGCTGATGGCGGGCATTTTCCGACCGCTTTGACGTTAAAAAACGCCCTTGTCGCAAGACCGGGGCGTTTTTGTAGGCACCGTCTGACCTGCGAACGTGACGCTTGCGCCGTGGATCAGGTACAATTCCCGGCTATTTTTCGGCGGGCTATGCCTGCAGCCTTTTTGAGTGTTGATCCGTGAGTGATTTGAGTCATATCCGCAATTTCTCCATCATCGCCCACATTGACCATGGCAAGTCGACGCTGGCCGATCGCTTCATCCAGATGTGTGGCGGCCTCGCCGAGCGCGAAATGGAAGCCCAGGTCCTGGACTCCATGGACCTCGAGCGTGAACGCGGGATCACCATCAAGGCGCACAGCGTCACCTTGTATTACAAGGCTCGCGACGGTATCAACTACCAGCTGAACTTCATTGATACCCCCGGCCACGTTGACTTCACCTATGAGGTGAGCCGTTCGCTGGCTGCCTGTGAAGGCGCGCTGCTGGTGGTCGATGCCGGTCAAGGCGTTGAAGCGCAGTCGGTTGCCAACTGCTACACCGCGATCGAGCAGGGCCTGGAAGTGATGCCCGTGCTGAACAAGATCGACCTGCCACAGGCCGATCCGGACCGTGTTAAAGAAGAAATCGAAAAAATCATCGGCATCGATGCCACCGATGCGGTCGAGTGCTCGGCCAAGACCGGCCTGGGCGTCGACGAAGTGCTCGAGCGCCTGGTCGCCACCATTCCTGCACCGACCGGCAACTACGAAGATCCGCTGCAAGCGTTGATCATCGACTCCTGGTTCGACAACTACCTGGGTGTTGTTTCCCTGGTACGCGTGCGCCACGGTCGTGTGAAGAAGGGCGACAAGATCCTGGTCAAGTCCACCGGCAAGATCCACCTGGTAGACAGCGTCGGTGTATTCAACCCGAAGCACACCCCTACCGCTGACCTCAAGGCCGGTGAAGTGGGCTTCATCATCGCCAGCATCAAGGACATTCACGGTGCGCCAGTGGGCGACACCCTGACCTTGAGCTCGACGCCGGACGTTGATGTACTGCCAGGCTTCAAGCGTATTCAGCCGCAGGTTTACGCCGGTCTGTTCCCGGTCAGCTCCGACGACTTCGAAGATTTCCGCGAAGCGCTGCAAAAGCTAACCCTGAACGACTCGTCGCTGCAATACACGCCGGAAAGCTCTGACGCACTGGGCTTCGGCTTCCGTTGCGGCTTCCTCGGCATGCTGCACATGGAAATCATCCAGGAGCGCCTGGAGCGCGAGTACAACCTGGACCTGATCACCACGGCGCCGACGGTAATCTTCGAGCTGCTGCTCAAGACCGGCGAGACGATCTACGTCGATAACCCGTCGAAGCTCCCGGACCTGTCCTCGATCGAAGACATGCGTGAGCCGATCGTGCGGGCCAATATTCTTGTGCCGCAAGAGCACCTGGGCAACGTCATTACCCTGTGCATCGAAAAACGTGGTGTGCAGGTTGACATGCTGTTCCTCGGCTCCCAGGTACAAGTGACCTACGACCTGCCGATGAACGAAGTGGTGCTGGACTTCTTCGACCGTCTGAAATCCACCAGCCGCGGCTATGCTTCGCTGGACTACCATTTCGATCGTTATCAATCGGCTAGCCTGGTGAAACTGGACGTGCTGATCAACGGTGACAAGGTCGACGCCCTGGCGCTGATCGTGCACCGTGACAACTCGCACTACAAAGGTCGCCAGTTGACCGAGAAGATGAAAGAACTGATTCCGCGGCAGATGTTCGACGTGGCAATCCAGGCCGCCATTGGCGGGCAGATTGTGGCGCGGACAACCGTCAAGGCGCTCAGAAAGAACGTATTGGCCAAATGCTACGGTGGTGACGTCAGCCGTAAGAAGAAACTGCTGGAGAAGCAAAAGGCCGGTAAGAAACGCATGAAGCAGGTCGGCAACGTGGAGATTCCACAGGAAGCCTTCCTTGCAGTGCTCAGGTTGGATAGTTAGGTCCTATGTCGCTAAATTTCCCGCTGTTGCTGGTCATCGCCGTGTTCGTCTGCGGCCTGTTGGCGTTGCTCGATCTGTTGATCCTGGCCCCGCGTCGGCGTGCCGCCATCGCTTCCTATCAGGGCAGCGTCAGCCAGCCTGACATGGTCGTGGTCGAGAAGCTGAACAAAGAGCCGCTGCTGGTTGAATACGGCAAGTCGTTCTTCCCGGTGTTGTTCATCGTGCTGGTGCTGCGTTCGTTCCTGGTGGAACCGTTCCAGATTCCTTCCGGTTCGATGAAGCCAACCCTGGATGTCGGCGACTTCATCCTGGTGAGCAAGTTTTCCTACGGGATCCGCTTGCCGGTGATCGACAAGAAAGTCATCGAAGTCGGTGATCCGCAGCGCGGCGATGTGATGGTGTTCCGCTACCCGAGCGACCCGAATGTCAACTACATCAAGCGTGTGGTTGGTTTGCCGGGCGACACGGTTCGCTACACCGCCGACAAGCGCCTGTTCGTCAACGGTCAATCGATTGCCGAGCAACTGGTCGGCTCCGAGCCGGGCACGCTGGGCAGCGCTGAGCTCTACAAGGAAAAACTCGGTGTGGCCGAGCACATGATCCGCAAGGAAATGAGCCGCTACCGCGCAATGCCGGACCATTCGTGGACCGTGCCGGCCGGGCACTACTTCATGATGGGCGACAACCGCGACAACTCCAACGACAGTCGCTACTGGGATGATCCGAACATTCCCAAGGATCTGCTGGGCATGGTTCCCGACAAGAATATCGTCGGCAAGGCCTTTGCGGTCTGGATGAGCTGGCCGGAACCCAAACTCAGCCACCTGCCGAATTTCTCGCGGGTTGGCCTGATCAAGTAATCAGACACGGCGCTGTTGAACACAGCGCCGAATGCATTTCTGGAGCCGGCACAATGGGCGCCAGAGGCATGAAAACAATGATATTCAGGACGTTATTTTTGAACACAGCTTTAATTGTCCCAAGCCTGCGCCAACTTACGGCGATGGCGGTGGAATCCAGCCACGAACTCAGCGTGGGTAAACCGTGAGCGTCTCCTTAAGCCGTCTAGAGCGTCAGCTCGGCTACACCTTCAAGGATCAGGAACTGATGGTCCTGGCCCTGACTCACCGCAGCTTTGCCGGGCGTAACAACGAACGCCTGGAATTCCTCGGTGACGCCATTCTCAACTTCGTCGCCGGCGAGGCGTTGTTCGAGCGCTTCCCGCTGGCTCGCGAAGGCCAGTTGTCGCGTTTGCGCGCACGTCTGGTCAAAGGTGAGACCCTGGCCGTACTGGCCCGTGGTTTCGATCTGGGCGAATACCTGCGCCTGGGCTCGGGCGAGCTGAAAAGCGGCGGTTTTCGTCGCGAGTCGATTCTGGCCGATGCCCTCGAAGCGCTGATCGGTGCGATCTACCTCGATGCTGGCATGGAAATGGCCCGCGAGCGTGTGCTCGCCTGGCTGGCCGGCGAGTTCGAAGGTCTGACGCTGGTCGACACCAACAAAGATCCAAAGACCCGCCTGCAAGAGTTCCTGCAGTCCCGTGGTTGTGAGCTGCCGCGTTACGAAGTGGTGGATATCCAGGGTGAGCCGCATTGCCGGACGTTCTTCGTCGAATGCGAAATCATCTTACTGAATGAAAAAAGCCGAGGTCAGGGTGTGAGTCGTCGTATTGCCGAACAGGTAGCGGCCGCCGCAGCACTGATTGCCCTGGGTGTGGAGAATGGCAATGACTGATACAAACGCAACTCGCTGTGGCTATGTTGCCATCGTCGGCCGTCCGAACGTGGGCAAGTCCACGTTGCTGAACCACATCCTGGGTCAGAAGCTGGCGATCACCTCGCGCAAACCGCAAACCACCCGTCACAACATGCTCGGTATCAAGACCGAGGGCGATGTGCAGGCGATCTACGTCGACACCCCTGGTATGCACAAGGGCGGCGAAAAGGCCCTGAACCGCTACATGAACAAGACCGCTTCGGCGGCGCTGAAAGACGTCGACGTGGTGATCTTCGTGGTCGACCGCACCAAGTGGACTGAAGAAGACCAGATGGTTCTCGAGCGCGTCCAGTACGTGACCGGCCCGCTGATCGTGGCGTTGAACAAGACCGACCGCATCGAAGACAAGGCCGAGCTGATGCCGCACCTGAGCTGGTTGCAGGAACAGCTGCCGAACGCGCAGATCATCCCGATTTCCGCGCAGCACGGGCACAACCTCGACGCGCTGGAGCGTGTGATTGCCGAGCACCTGCCGGAAAACGATCACTTCTTCCCGGAAGACCAGATCACCGACCGCAGCAGCCGTTTCCTCGCCGCCGAGCTGGTGCGCGAAAAAATCATGCGCCAGATGGGCGCCGAGCTGCCGTACCAGATCACCGTTGAAATCGAAGAGTTCAAGCAGCAGGGCAAGACCCTGCACATTCATGCCTTGATCCTCGTCGAGCGCGATGGCCAGAAAAAAATCATCATTGGCGACAAGGGCGAGCGCATCAAGCGCATCGGCACCGAGGCGCGCAAGGACATGGAGCTGCTGTTCGACTCCAAGATCATGCTCAACCTGTGGGTCAAGGTTAAGGGTGGCTGGTCCGATGACGAGCGTGCATTGCGTTCGTTGGGTTACGGCGACCTGTAAAACATCAAGCAGCACATAGATCTACTGTGGGAGCGGGCTTGCTCGCGAAGAGGATGTAACATTCAGCTTTGATGTTGACTGTTACACCGCTTTCGCGAGCAAGCCCGCTCCCACATTGGTTTTGGGTTGTTTGTAAAGTTGCGCTCTTTCATCGAGAAATTCATGTCGCAAAGTCCGCCTCCCGCCCAACCCGCCTATGTCCTGCACTCCCGCGCCTACCGTGAAAACAGCGCGCTGGTGGACTTCCTCACGCCGCAAGGTCGGCTGCGGGCGGTGTTGCGCAGTGCACGGGGCAAGGCCGGGACACTGGCGCGGCCGTTCGTGCCATTGGAAGTCGAGTTCCGGGGCAAGGGCGAGCTGAAGAATGTCGGGCGCATGGAGAGTGCTGGCATCTCCACCTGGCTCAATGGCGAGGCGCTGTTCAGCGGTCTTTACCTCAATGAATTGCTGATTCGCCTGTTGCCCGCCGAAGATCCTCATCCCGGCGTATTCGATCACTACGCTGCGACTTTGCTGGCGCTGGCTGAAGGTCGTGCTCTGGAGCCCTTGCTGCGCTCCTTCGAATGGCGCTTGCTCGATGACCTCGGCTACGGTTTTTCCCTGACGACTGATATTCATGATCAGCCCGTCGCGCCGGACGGCCTCTACCGTTTGCAAGTGGATGCCGGGCTGGAGCGTGTCTACCTGTTGCAACCGGGCCTGTTCAACGGCACCGAATTGCTGGCCATGGCTGAAGCCGACTGGTCTGCCCCCGGCGCTCTGTCTGCCGCCAAGCGCTTGATGCGCCAGGCGTTGGCCGTTCACCTGGGCGGGCGTCCACTTGTCAGTCGCGAGCTGTTTCGCAAGCCCTGATCACACCGTATGCTGTGCACCGAACTTTCTCTTCTTCTGGAGCGCTTCCGTGACCACCAGCACCCGTATTCTTCTTGGCGTGAACATCGACCACGTTGCCACCCTGCGTCAGGCCCGGGGCACCCGTTACCCGGACCCGGTCAAGGCTGCACTGGACGCGGAAGAGGCGGGCGCCGACGGCATCACCGTGCACCTGCGCGAAGACCGTCGGCACATTCAGGAGCGCGACGTTCTGCTGCTCAAGGACGTGCTGCAAACCCGCATGAACTTCGAAATGGGTGTCACCGAGGAAATGATGCAGTTCGCCGAGCGCATCCGCCCGGCGCACATTTGCCTGGTGCCGGAAACCCGTCAGGAACTGACCACCGAAGGTGGCCTGGATGTGGCGGGGCAGGAGGCGCGGATCAAGGCGGCGGTCGAGCGTCTGTCGAAGATCGGCTCCGAAGTGTCGCTGTTCATTGATGCCGATGAGCGCCAGATCGAAGCTTCCCGTCGTGTCGGCGCGCCAGCCATCGAGTTGCACACCGGGCGTTATGCCGATGCCGAGACACCGACCGAAGTCGCCGAAGAACTCAAGCGTGTAGCCGATGGCGTGGCCTTCGGTCTGGCCCAGGGCCTGATCGTCAATGCCGGTCATGGCCTGCACTATCACAACGTCGAAGCCGTGGCGGCGATCAAGGGCATCAACGAGTTGAACATCGGCCATGCGCTGGTGGCCCATGCGCTGTTCGTTGGCTTCAAGTCGGCTGTTTCGGAGATGAAGGCGCTGATACTGGCGGCTGCCGCAAAAGCCTAAGCCGAACACAAAAACCAATGTGGGAGCGGGCTTGCTCGCGAAAGCGGAGTATCAGCCAACAGAGATGTTGGATGATAAATTGCCTTCGCGAGCAAGCCCGCTCCCACATTTGATTGGTGGTGATTGTCAGAGCGGTGCAGGTTCCTGCGACGGCTTGCTCTTGTCGATCCCCGGAACAAGCAGTTTGCCCTCGGCGACCTGGTCGCCTTCAAGCTGCGGCTGCGTGACCCAGGTCAGGATGTCGTAGTAGCGACGGATGTTCGCCACGAAATGCACCGGTTCGCCGCCACGGGCGTAGCCGTAACGGGTTTTGCTGTACCACTTCTTTTCCGACAGGCGCGGCAGGATCTTCTTCACGTCCAGCCATTTGTCCGGGTTCAACCCTTCCTTGGCCGCCAGTTTGCGTGCGTCATCCAGGTGGCCGCTGCCGACGTTGTAGGCCGCCAGGGCAAACCAGGTCCGGTCCGGCTCCTGAATCGAGTCGTCGAGCTGGTCTTTCATGTAGGCCAGGTACTTGGCGCCGCCCATGATGCTCTGCCTGGGGTCCAGGCGGTTGGACACGCCCATGGCCTGCGCGGTGTTCTGGGTCAGCATCATCAGGCCGCGCACGCCGGTCTTGGACGTGACCGTCGGTTGCCACAACGACTCCTGGTACCCGATGGCCGCCAGCAGGCGCCAGTCGACTTTCTCCTTCTTGGCGTAGGCCTTGAAGTGCTGTTCGTACTTGGGCAGGCGTTGCTGCAAGTGTTGGGCAAACGTGGTGGCGCCCATGTAGCCGAGGACGTCGACATGCCCGTAGTAGCGGTCCTTGAGGCGTTGCAGGGTGCCGTTCTTCTTGACCTTGTCGAGGTAATCGTTGATTTCGTTGAGCAGGCTGTTGTCGTCGCCCGGGGCGACGGCCCAGCTCTGGTTGCTGGCGTCGCCGAGGTCGAAGGCGACCCGGATGTTGGTGAAGTACACCTGGTTCATCGCCACTTCGTTGGAGTCGACCAGGGTCAGGTCGATCTGACCTTCATCCACCATGCGCAGGAGATCGACGACCTCGACCGCGTCAGACTCTTCGTATTCGATGCCGGGAAACTTCTGTTTCAGCTGCGCCAGTTGTTCGGCGTGGGTGCTGCCCTTGAGCACCATGATCTTCTTGCCCACCAGATCCTTCGCATCGGTTGGCCGGGACTGGCCGTTGCGGTAGATGATCTGCGGGGTGACTTCCAGGTAGGAGTGGGAGAAGCGCACCTGCTTCTTGCGCTCTTCGCTGCTGACCAGACCGGCAGCCGCCAGCACCGGGCCATTGGGCTTGCCGACCTGGTTGAACAGGTCATCGAGGTTGTCGGCGGTCTCGATCTTGAGCTCGACCCCCAGATCGTCGGCGAAGCGCTTCACCAGCTCGTATTCGAAGCCGGTCTCACCGTTGCGATCCTGAAAGTAGGTGGCGGGGCTGTTTCGGGTAACCACCCGCAGCACACCATCCTCCTTTACGCGCTCGAGCGTGTTGGGTTTATCAACACAGCCACCGAGCATCAGGAAGAGTCCGGTTGCGATCAGCCATTTGGCGTACCGCGGACGCAAAGCCGTTGGGAAAAACATCTGCGCAGTATACGCAAAGGACCACGAGCGCCATATCTCGACAGTGAGGGGCTTGTCTGCTAGCGATCACAAAACCGGCCGAAACCCCGCAGGAATGGGCCTTGCCTGCATTTTGTTACAGTAAAAATAAGCTGTTGCTGCACGCCCGGTTAACCTGACTTTCGAGGCAGAAACACAGATCGACGCCCGAGTGCAACCGTGCGTAGCGTTTCGGGTGATGTCGCGGGCTGTTTAGGCTAGAATGCACGGCCTCAAAGCACACCCCTTCCCGAGGCTGTCCCGAAGATGTTGATCCTGCGCGGCGCTCCTGCCCTTTCTGCCTTTCGCCACAGCAAGCTCCTTGAGCAACTGAGCCAGAAGGTTCCGGCTGTCAGCGGCCTGTATGCTGAATTCGCTCACTTCGCCGAAGTTACCGGCGTCCTGACCGGCGACGAACAGCAGGTGCTCGCGCGCCTTCTGAAGTACGGTCCAAGCGTTCCGGTACAGGAACCGACCGGTCGTCTGTTTCTGGTGCTGCCGCGTTTCGGCACCATCTCGCCGTGGTCGAGCAAGGCCAGCGACATCGCCCGTAACTGTGGCCTGGCGAAAATCCAGCGCCTGGAGCGCGGCATCGCGTTCTACGTGGCCGGCCAGTTCAGCGACGCTGAAGCCCAGCTGATCGCCGACGGTCTGCACGACCGCATGACCCAGATCGTCCTGGGCAACCTCGAACAGGCCGCCGGCCTGTTCAGTCACGCCGAACCGAAACCCCTGACCGCCATCGACGTGTTGGGTGGCGGCCGTGCCGCGCTGGAAAAAGCCAACACCGAGCTGGGCCTGGCCCTGGCCGAAGACGAGATCGACTATCTGGTCAACGCTTTCGTCGGCTTGAAGCGCAACCCGCATGACATCGAACTGATGATGTTCGCCCAGGCGAACTCCGAGCACTGCCGTCACAAGATCTTCAACGCCAGTTGGGACATCGACGGCGAGAGCCAGGAAAAAAGCCTGTTCGGCATGATCAAGAACACCTACGTGATGCATAGCGAAGGCGTTCTGTCGGCTTATAAGGACAACGCTTCGGTGATCGTCGGCTCCGTGGCCGGTCGCTTCTTCCCGGACCCTGAGACCCGCCAGTACGGCGCGGTGCAGGAGCCGGTGCACATCCTGATGAAGGTTGAAACCCACAACCACCCGACCGCGATTGCCCCGTTCCCGGGCGCATCCACCGGTTCCGGTGGCGAGATCCGTGACGAAGGCGCCACCGGTCGCGGTGCCAAGCCGAAGGCTGGCCTGACCGGTTTCACCGTGTCGAACCTGCAGATCCCGGGCTTCGAACAGCCGTGGGAAGTGCCGTACGGCAAGCCCGAGCGCATCGTCACCGCGCTGGACATCATGATCGAAGGCCCGCTGGGCGGCGCTGCGTTCAACAACGAATTCGGTCGTCCGGCACTGACCGGCTACTTCCGTACCTTCGAACAGTCGATCACCACCCCGCACGGTGACGAAGTTCGCGGCTACCACAAACCGATCATGCTGGCCGGCGGCATGGGCAACATCCGTGAAGAACACGTCAAGAAAGGCGAGATCGTCGTCGGCTCCAAGCTGATCGTGCTCGGCGGCCCGGCGATGCTGATCGGCCTGGGCGGCGGCGCCGCTTCCTCCATGGCCACCGGCACCAGCTCGGCAGACCTGGACTTCGCTTCCGTACAGCGCGAAAACCCGGAAATGGAGCGTCGCTGCCAGGAAGTCATCGACCGTTGCTGGCAACTGGGCGACAAGAACCCGATCAGCTTCATCCACGACGTGGGTGCGGGCGGTCTGTCCAACGCCTTCCCGGAACTGGTCAACGACGGCGACCGCGGTGGCCGTTTCGAACTGCGCAACATTCCAAACGACGAGCCGGGCATGGCCCCGCACGAAATCTGGTCCAACGAATCCCAGGAACGTTACGTTCTGGCCGTGGGGCCGGCGGATTTCGAGCGCTTCAAGGCGATCTGCGAACGTGAGCGTTGCCCGTTTGCCGTCGTCGGCGAAGCCACTGCCGAACCGCAGTTGACCGTCACCGACAGCCACTTCGGCAACAGCCCGGTGGACATGCCGCTGGAAGTGCTGCTGGGCAAGGCTCCACGCATGCACCGTTCGGTGGTTCGTGAAAACGAACTGGGCGACGATTTCGATCCGTCGACCCTGAGCATCGCCGACTGCGTCGAGCGCGTCCTGCATCACCCGGCCGTGGCGAGCAAAAGCTTCCTGATCACCATCGGCGACCGCACCATCACCGGCCTCGTGGCCCGTGACCAGATGGTCGGCCCGTGGCAGGTTCCGGTGGCCGACGTTGCCGTCACCGCCACCAGCTTCGACGTCTACACCGGTGAAGCCATGGCGATGGGCGAGCGTACTCCGCTGGCACTGCTGGACGCTCCGGCGTCGGGCCGCATGGCCATCGGCGAAACCCTGACCAACATCGCGGCCTCGCGCATCGGCAAGATCTCCGACATCAAACTGTCGGCGAACTGGATGTCGGCTGCCGGTCACCCGGGTGAAGATGCACGCCTGTACGACACCGTGAAAGCGGTCGGCATGGAGTTGTGCCCTGAGCTGGGCATCACCATCCCGGTTGGCAAGGACTCGATGTCCATGGCCACCCGCTGGAACGATGAAGGCGTGGACAAGTCCGTGACTTCGCCGATGTCCCTCATCGTGACCGGTTTCGCGCCAGTGACTGACATCCGTCAGACCCTGACCCCACAACTGCGCATGGACAAGGGCACCACCGACCTGATCCTGATCGACCTGGGCCGCGGCCAGAACCGCATGGGCGCCTCGATCCTGGCGCAGGTTCACGGCAAGCTCGGCAAGCAGGCGCCGGACGTCGATGACGCCGAAGACCTCAAAGCCTTCTTCGCGGTGATCCAGGGCCTCAACGCCGACGGCCACCTGCTGGCTTACCACGACCGTTCCGACGGTGGTCTGCTGACCAGCGTTGTCGAGATGGCGTTCGCCGGTCACTGTGGCCTGAGCCTGAACCTCGACGGTCTGGCAGAAACCTCTGCCGACATCGCCGCCATCCTGTTCAACGAAGAACTGGGTGCCGTGATCCAGGTTCGCCAGGACGCGACCCCGGACATCCTCGCGCAGTTCAGCGCTGCCGGCCTGGGTGACTGCGTGTCGGTGATCGGTCAGCCAATCAACAATGGCGAGATCGGCATCACCTTCAACGGTGACACGGTGTTCGAAGGCCAGCGTCGTCTGCTGCAACGCCAGTGGGCCGAGACCAGCTACCAGATCCAGCGTCTGCGTGACAACGCCGACTGCGCCGAGCAAGAGTTCGACGTGCTGCTGGAAGAAGAAAACCCGGGCCTGAGCGTCAAGCTGAGCTACGACATCAACCAGGACATCGCCGCGCCTTACATCAAGAAAGGCATTCGCCCACAGGTTGCCGTACTGCGTGAGCAGGGCGTCAACGGTCAGGTGGAAATGGCTGCCGCGTTCGACCGCGCCGGTTTCAACGCGATCGACGTGCACATGAGCGACATCCTGGCCGGCCGGGTCGACCTGAACGAGTTCAAGGGCATGGTCGCTTGCGGCGGCTTCTCTTACGGCGACGTATTGGGTGCCGGTGAAGGCTGGGCGAAATCCGCGCTGTTCAACAGCCGTGCCCGCGATGCGTTCCAGGGCTTCTTCGAACGCAACGACAGCTTCACCCTCGGCGTGTGCAACGGTTGCCAGATGATGTCCAACCTGCACGAGCTGATCCCGGGCAGCGAGTTCTGGCCGCACTTCGTGCGCAACCGCTCCGAGCAGTTCGAAGCCCGTGTTGCCATGGTGCAGATCCAGGAGTCGAACTCGATCTTCCTGCAAGGCATGGCCGGTTCGCGCATGCCGATCGCCATTGCTCACGGTGAAGGCCATGCCGAGTTCGCCAGCGAAGAAGCACTGCTGGAAGCCGATCTGTCGGGTTGCGTGGCGATGCGTTTCGTCGACAACCACGGCAAGGTCACCGAAAGCTACCCGGCCAACCCGAACGGCTCGCCGCGCGGAATCACCGGTTTGACCAGCCGCGACGGTCGCGTGACCATCATGATGCCGCACCCGGAACGTGTGTTCCGCGCCGTGCAGAACTCGTGGCGTTCGGATGACTGGAACGAAGATGCTCCGTTGATGCGTATGTTCCGTAACGCTCGTGTGTGGGTGAACTAAGCACCGTGTACAAGCTCAGCTTTTTTGTTCCCGACAGTCATGTCGAGGTGGTCAAAAGCGCCGTATTCGCCGCCGGTGGTGGGCGAATCGGTGCTTATGACCACTGTGCATGGCAAGTGTTGGGCACTGGCCAGTTTCGTCCACTGGACGGCAGCCAGCCGTTCATTGGCGAGGCAGGGCAGGTCGAACAGGTCGAGGAATGGAAGGTTGAGCTGGTGGTGGCCGATGAGTTGATTCGCTCGGTAGTGGCGGCTCTGAAACAGAGCCATCCCTATGAGACACCGGCTTATGAAGTGTGGCGGCTGGAGGATTTCTGATTCTCCGGTGCTGAAATGAAAAACCCGCTGAAAGAGATTTCAGCGGGTTTTTTATTGATCGGGTTTTTGTGGTGTTGCTTATGGCCTCTTCGCGAGCAAGCCCGCTCCCACAGTGGTCCGGTGTATGCAGATCCAATGTGGGAGCGAGCTTGCTCGCGATGGCGGCCTATCAGGCACCGAAGATCTAAACCTTGGCACTCACCTCGCTGCGATTGACCAACACTTCCAGTGCATCACTCAAGCTCGGCGCCTTGTCGCCAATCAGCAGATGCCAGATACCGCCATCCAGCTGACTTACACCCTGGCAACCCAACGCTTTCAAATCGAACTCCGACAACGCCTTGCCATCGGCCAGTTGCAGGCGGATGCGGGTCATGGCCACGCAATCGAGTTGCAGCACATTGTCGCCACCACCCAGGGCATTGAGCCATTGCTGCGCCTCGGGTGTCGCCACGGCGGCAGGTGGAGTGGCGTCGATTTCTGCGGGCGGTGACGACACGATGGCGCGGCCCAGTGCCGGCATTGCCAGGCGAATTTCGTCGGCAATGGCATCGGCCATCGGCCCGACCACCACCTGCAAACTCCCGCCCTTACCCGGACGCACGACGGCCATGGCACCGAGCGCCTTGAGATCGGCATCCGAAGCCTTGTTGCGATCCACCATGTCCAGGCGCAAGCGCGTGGTGCAGGCGCCGACGGTGATCAGGTTTTCGGCACCGCCCAAGGCCTTGATGTATGCCCCGGCGCGTTCATTGTCGGCGACGACAACCTGCTCGACGTCAGCGCTGGTTTCGCGGCCCGGTGTCTTCAGGTCGAAGCGGCGGATACAGAAGTCAAACACCACGTAATAGATCACGGCATACGCCAGGCCCACCGGGAACACCAGCCAGCCGTTGGTGGACTTGCCCCAGCCCAGGATCATGTCGATGAAGCCGCCGGAGAAGGTGAACCCCAGGTGGATGTTCAGCGCATTGGTGATGGCCATCGACAGGCCGGTCAGCAACGCATGCAGCACAAACAGCAACGGCGCGAGGAACATGAAGGCGAATTCAATCGGCTCGGTGACGCCGGTCAGGAACGCGGTCAACGCCATCGACAGGAAGATCCCGCCCATCACCTTGCGTCGTGCCGGCAGGGCATTGCGGTACATCGCCAGGCAGGCGGCGGGCAGGCCGAAGATCATCATCGGGAACATGCCGGTCATGAACTGGCCACCCTTCGGATCGCCGGCGAAGTAGCGCGACAGGTCGCCAGTCACCAGCGCCCCGGTGGTGGGGTCGGTGAAGTTGCCGAACACGAACCACGCCATGTTGTTGAGGATGTGGTGCAGGCCGGTGACGATCAGCAGGCGGTTGAACAGGCCGAAGACGAACGCGCCGAAGCTGCCGCTTTCCATCATCAGTGTGCCGAAGCTGTTGATGCCGTGCTGGATCGGCGGCCAGATGTAGCCGAACACCACACCCAGCCCCACGGCGGCGAACCCGGTGACAATCGGCACGAACCGTCGGCCACCGAAGAACGCCAGGTATTCCGGCAGCTTGATGTCCTTGAAGCGGTTGTACAGCGCGCCGGCCATCAGTCCGCTGACGATCCCGGCGAGCATGCCCATGTTGATGCTCGGGTCGAGCGCCTTGAGGGTGGAGATCATCACCAGGTAACCGATCACCCCGGCCAGACCCGCCGTACCGTTGTTGTCCCTGGCGAAGCCGACCGCAATGCCGATGGCGAAGATCATCGCCAGGTTGGCGAAGATCACCTGGCCGGCGTCGTGGATGATCGCGATGTTCAGCAGATCGGTATCGCCCAGGCGCAGCAGCAGGCCGGCAATCGGCAGGATCGCGATCGGCAGCATCAGCGCGCGGCCGAGGCGTTGCAGGCCTTCGATGAAAAGTTGGTACATGGCGGTTCTCCGTGGATTCTTGTTGTTCTTCAGCTCAGAGGCCAATGCTGGTGACAGGCGTGACGCACGGCACTGGCGCTGCTCAGCTTGAGCAGGCCCTGGCTGATGCGCCGGCATTCGCTGGCGTCGAGATGACGCACGCGGTCCTTGATTTCGCCGACCTGTACTGGGCTCACCGACAATTCACTGACCCCTAGGCCGATCAACACCGGCGTGGCCAATGGATCGGACGCCAGTGCGCCGCACACGCCCACCCAACGGTTGTGCTGCGCCGCACCGGCGCAGGTCTGGGCGATCAGCCGCAGCAGTGCCGGGTGTAGCGCATCGACGCGAGCGGCGAGCCCGGCGTGGTCGCGGTCCATGGCCAGGGTGTATTGCGACAGGTCGTTGGTGCCGATGGACAGGAAGTCCGCGTGTTCGGCCAGTTGCTCGGCCAGCAGCGCGGCGGCCGGAACTTCGATCATCACACCCAGTTCCGGGCGTTGCGCCAGGCCGAGTTCACCGCACAAGGCATCGAGGCGCTGGCGGATGTGCAGCAGTTCATCGACTTCCGTGACCATTGGCAGCAGGATCCGGCAGCGTGACAACGGGCGCAGGTGCAGCAGCGCGCGCAATTGCTGGTCGAGCAGTTCAGGGCGCGCCTGGGCCAGGCGAATGCCGCGCAGGCCGAGCACCGGATTGGCCTCGGCGGGCAGTGGCAGGTAGTCCAGTTGCTTGTCGCCGCCGACGTCGATGGTGCGGATGATCACCGACTTGTCGCCCATGGCATCGAGCACCGCTTGATAGGCGTGGTGTTGTTCCTGTTCGTCCGGCGCGGTGTGGCGGTCGACGAAGAGAAACTCGGTGCGCAGCAAGCCGACGCCGTCGGCGCCATTGGCCAACGCGTCTGCCGCTTCCGTGCTGGATGCCACATTGGCGGCGACTTCGATGCGCAGGCCATCGGTGGTCAGTGCGGGGGTGTGCGCCTGGGCCTGTTGTTCGGCCCGGCGTTGTTGCTGTTGCTGTTGCAGCTGGCGCACGTCGGCCAGGCGCTGTGTGCTGGGTGTCAGTTCGAGGCGGCCGCCGTCGGCGTCCAGCACCACCGGTTGCCCCTGTTGCTGATCGAGTAGCGTCGAACCCAGCGCCACCATGCACGGCAGGCCTTTGCCCCGGGCCAGAATCGCCACGTGGGAGGTCGCGCCACCTTCGGCCATGCACAGTCCGGCGACGCCTTGCTGGCTCAGTTGCAGTAAATCGGAGGGCGTCAATTCATGCGCCGCGACGATGGCGCCGGCCGGCACGTCGTAATGCCAGGTGTCGCCGAGCAATGCGCGCAGCACCCGTTGCTTGAGGTCGCGCAGGTCGTTGGCGCGTTCGGCCAGCAGTGTGCTGCCGGTTTGCTGGAGGACTTCGCACTGCACGTCGATGGCCTGGCTCCAGGCGTGGGTCGCGGCCGTGCCCAGGACGACGGTTTGTAAGGCGGCGTCCAGCAGGGCCGGGTCTTCCAGCAGCGCCAGGTGTGCGGCGAAGATCGCCTCTTCAGAGGTGTCCTTGTGTTTTTTCGCCAGGACCAGCGTGCGTTCGATTTCGCTGCGCACCTGGCTCAGTGCCGCGTCCAGCACTTGCTGCTGTTGCTGTGGATCATGATGGCCGGCATCCACCGGCAGGCTGATCGCATTCAGGTGGAACAGCGGCCCGCCGACCAGGCCGGGCGCCGCACAGACGCCGTGCAATACGCCGGCTTCGGCGGGGCGATTGCGTTGGGCAATCGTGGTCGGCGCGGCGGCATGGCTGTCTTCGGCCAGGGCTGTGGATAACGCGGTCAGCAAGGCTTGCAGCGCGGCTTCGGCGTCCGGGCCCTGGCAACTGACCTGGACTTCTGCCTGTTCGGCGATGGCCAGCCCCATCAGGCCGATCAGGCTGTCGCAGGTGGCCGACTTGCCGGCGAAATGCAGCTGCGATTTGCTTTTGAATCCTTGCGCGGTCTGACGGATCAGCGCGGCCGGTCGTGCGTGCAGACCGCCACGGTGAGCAATGCGCACCAGACCGACAATCTCTGCGCCAGAAAACTCGGCATCGATCTGTGTGCTCGACGTCTGTCGACGAATGATGTGCAGCAGCGGCTCGCCGACCTTTACCGACTTGAGGGTGATGGGCCGTGCCTGAAAGTCCTGGCTGTTGGTGAGGATCAGCAGGCTGACCAGGCTTTTGCACTGTTGCGCGACCTTGTCCAGGTCGTAGCGCAGCAGGGGTTGGCCATTGGCAACCCGTGCGCCTTCCTGCACCAGCATCGAAAAGCCCTGGCCCTGCAACTCGACCGTGTCCAGGCCCAGGTGCAGGAGCAATTCCGCGCCGTTGTCGGCACGCAGGGTCACCGCGTGACCGGTGCGGGCGACATGCACCACCACGCCCGCGCACGGCGCATGAAGGGTATCGTTCAACGGGTCGATGGCGATCCCGTCGCCCATGGCACCGCTGGCAAACACCGCATCCGGGACTTTGGCGAGCGTGAGCACCGGGCCGCTGAGCGGGGCGCTGAGGGTCAGCTCTTTATTGTTGTTATGCATGGCTCGGTCTCATCAAAAAATACGGTTCGGATCAACACGCCCCCCTCTGTAGGAGCGAGCTCGCTCGCGATGGACTAAAGAACACCGCGTTTATCCAGCAAACACGCGTTTTCGTTGACGACCATCGCGAGCAAGCTCGCTCCTACAAGGGTGGTTAGTGCGTACGCGTGACTTTGCTCAGGTGCCGTGGCTGGTCCGGGTCCATGCCGCGGGCCACGGCCAGGCCGGCGGCCATCACGTAGAAACTCTGGATCGCGAGAATCGGGTCGAGGGCCGGGTGTTCGGCGCGGGTCAGCGTCAGGTCGCGTTCAAGCACGTCATCCGGCGCGGCCAGCAGCACAAGGGCGCCGCGTTGGCGCATGTCGGCGGCCAGGCTCAGCAAACCGGCCTGTTCGGCGCCCCGTGGGGCAAACACCAGCAGCGGGTAGTTGTCGCCAATCAAGGCCATCGGACCGTGACGGACTTCGGCGCTGCTGAAGGCTTCGGCCTGGATCGCCGAGGTCTCCTTGAACTTGAGCGCCGCTTCCTGGGCGATGGCGAAACCGGCGCCACGGCCGATCACCATCAGCCGCTGACAATCGCGCAAGGCGTCGATGGCCCGGCTCCAGTCCTGTTGCGCGGCGTCGCGCAGGCCATCGGGCAAGGCGCGGCAGGCGTCGAGCAGTTCGGTGTCTTCTTTCCAGTGGCCAATCAGCCGGGCGCTGGCGCTGAGGGTGGCGATAAAGCTCTTGGTCGCCGCGACGCTGCTTTCGGTGCCGGCACACAGCGGCAGGCTGAATTCGCAGGCGGCTTCCAGCGGCGAGTCTTCGGCATTGACCAGCGAAATGCTCAAGGCGCCGCGCTTGCGCAACAGGCGCAGGCTGTTGACCAGGTCCGGGCTTTGCCCTGATTGCGAAAAGGCGAATGCCACCTGGCCGCTGACCTTCAACGGTGCCTGTTGCATGGTCACCACCGACATCGGCAGCGACGCCACCGGGATGCCCAGCAGTTGCATGGTCAGGTAGGCGAAGTAACTGGCGGCATGGTCGGAGCTGCCGCGCGCCACGGTCATGGCCACTTGCGGCGGCTGACGACGCAGGCGCCCGGCGATCTCGATCATCTGCGGGTCGAGTTGCTGTAATTGGGCTTGCACGGCCTCGAACGAGGACAGCGCCTCTTCAAGCATTTTTGAAGTCAATGTCTTCTCCTTCGACCATGACGGCGGTCAGTTTCAGTGAGCGATCCAGCCGCACGCAGTCGGCCCAGGCCCCCGGTTGCAGGCGCCCGCGTTCGGTGATGCCGAGGTAGTCGGCGGGGAATTGCGACAGGCGCTGCGAGGCTTCGGCGATGGGCAGGCCGATTTTCACCAGGTTGCGCAGAGCCTGATCCATGGTCAGGGTGCTGCCGGCCAGCGTGCCGTCGGGCAGGCGCACGCCACCGAGGCATTTGGTCACGGTGTGGCTGCCGAGTTTGTACTCGCCATCGGGCATGCCGGCGGCGGCGGTCGAGTCGGTGACGCAATACAGGCAAGGAATCGAACGCAGGGCCACGCGGATGGCGCCGGGGTGCACGTGCAGCAAATCCGGGATCAGTTCGGCGTATTTGGCGTGGGCCAGGGCAGCGCCGACGATCCCGGGCTCCCGGTGATGCAGTGGGCTCATGGCGTTGTAGAGATGGGTGAAACTGCTGGCGCCGGCCTCCAGCGCGGCCACACCTTCCTCATAACTGCCCAGGGTGTGGCCGATCTGCATGCGAATGCCGCGGCTGCTGAGGTCGCGGATCAAGGCATCGTGACCGGCGATTTCCGGGGCAATGGTGATCACCCGGATCGGCGCGAGCGCCAGGTACGCTTCGACTTCGGCCATCAGCGCGGTGTGGGCGAAGTTGGGTTGCGCGCCGAGTTTGCCAGGGTTGATGTAGGGGCCTTCGAGGTGCACGCCAAGCACCCGGGCGCAGCCTTGGGGGCGCTGCTCACAGAATTCGCCGACGGCCTGGAGCACGCTGGATATCTCTTCGCTCGGTGCCGTCATGGTGGTGGCCAGCAGCGATGTGGTGCCGAAGCGCACGTGAGTACGGGTGATAGTTTCGAAGGCCGGCGCGCCTTCCATGATGTCTTTGCCGCCGCCGCCGTGAACGTGCAGGTCGATGAAGCCCGGCAGCAGGTACGGCAAATCGTTGTCCGCCGGATCGCAGGGCTGGCCTTCGATCGACACGACTTTGCCGTGCTCATGGACCAGTCGGCCGCGAACCCAGCCGTGGGCGGTGAGGATGTTGTCTTCGGACATGATCGGTTCTCTGGGTGGACGGTTTCGCGGTGCAGCGTTCTAGCGGCGAAGCTCTGCGACAAAGTCGTAGTAGTCGTTACGGCAATAGGTGTCGGTGACTTCGATGGGCGTGTTGTCTTCCAGGTAGCCGACCCGGGTCATCAGCAGCATGGCGGTGCCGGGGGCAATGCCCACCAGGGCTGCGAATTCGTCCGAGGCGTTGATCGCCTGAATGTGCTGCAGGGCGCGGACAACCGGTTTGCCGATGCCGTCGAGGAATTCGTAGAGGGAGTCGCCCACCGCCTGCGGCTTGGGAATGATCGAGGCGGGCAGGGTGCTCATCTCGATGGCCATCACCGTGTCGTCGGCCTTGCGCAGGCGTTTGAGGCGCGCGACTTTGTCGTTGGGCGACAGGCCGAGGCGGATCAGTTCTTCGTGGGTCGGCAGGGTGATTTCCCGCTCCAGCCATTGCGATCCGGGCACGAAACCCTTGAGGCGGAGCATTTCACTGAAACCGGAAAGGCGCGACAACGGTTGTTCGAGACGCGGCGTGATGAAGGTGCCGGAGCCCTGGTTGCGGCGGATCAGGCCTTGTTCGAACAACACTTCCAGAGCCTTGCGTGCAGTGACGCGGGAGATGCCCAGCGCCTCGCTCAGATTGCGCTCCGACGGCATGGCCTGTTCGGCTTTCCATTGGCCGGCATGGATCGCCGCTTCCAGATTGCGTGCCAGTTGCAGGTACAACGGCGTGGGTTGGGTGTCGTCGGGGCGCAGGGCTGAAAGGTCGTTCATTTAATTATTGTCCGACGCGTCTGTAGGAAAGTTACTTGTTCGCTCTAGGACAAAAAACTAATACCACTTGAATACCATGTCAATGCAGCTCTCAGGCTGCAGGTGCGGTAAACAGGCCTTATTGGGCGCAGTGGAAAGAGGCTGGATTGAAGTGGTATTAGCGGCGGGAGGATTTGAAGCAAAGATCGCAGCCTTCGGCAGCTTCTACAGGGGGAAATGGTATTCACCCTGCAGGAGCTGCCGAAGGCTGGAATTTTTTTGATTTTTTTTGCGAGGCGACCAAAGGTCGGGGGATTTACGGGCGGATCTCGATCATCGTGCCGTCCGGCACCAGGTTCCAGACTTCGCGCATGTCCATGTTGCGCATGGCGATGCAGCCGTCGGTCCAGTCCAGGGTGTGGAACAGGTCTTCCGGGGTGTCTTCGCTGTCCGGGGTGCCGTGGATCATGATCATGCCGCCGGGCTCGACGCCTTCACGACGGGCGCGGGCAGAGTCGCTGATGTTCGGGTAGGAAATGTGCATCGCCAGGTTGAAACGGTCGCTGATCTTGCGCCAGTCGACCCAGTAGAAGCCTTCCGGGGTGCGCTTGTCGCCTTCCATCAGCTTCGGCCCCTTGGGACGCTTGCCCAGGGAAATGCGATAGGTTTTGAGCGGCTTGCCGTCATTGATCAATTGCAATTGATGGGAAGACTTGAGAATCAGGATTTTCTCGATGACCTTGCCGTCCAGGGTTTCCACGGCAGAAGCCTGGGACACCGTGACAAACGACAAACAGAACAGGGCAAGCAACCAGCGCATTGAAACGATTCCCCAGGAGGTGTCGCGACTATTTATGTATAGAAGTTTTTGCAGGAGCTGCCGCTGGCTCGGGCCGCATTCGGACAATCTTTCGGCGCCTCCCGGTGATGCCGAGATGACATCAGATAATGGCAGGCTGAGCAAGCGGCGGGATCGATTCAGACCGAACGGGATAGATTTCGGTCCGCCGGTCAGCGAAGAAGCATTCTAAGGTACGGCCCACCGTGCGGAAAGCCAGCTCATCCCATGGAATGTCCGCTTCGTCGAATAGTTGCACTTCCAGGCTCTCGGGGCCGGCGCAAAAGTCCAGGTCCACCAGTTCGGCACGGAAGAACACATGCACCTGGCTGATGTGCGGCACGTCGATCAGGGTATAGATGTTCAGGTTGCGCACCCGGGCGCAGGCTTCCTCGGCCGTCTCGCGAATGGCGGCCTGTTCGATGGTCTCGCCGTTCTCCATGAAACCGGCGGGCAGGGTCCAGTAACCGCGTCGCGGCTCGATGGCCCGCCGGCACAGCAATACCTGGGTGCCCCAGGTCGCCACGCAGCCGGCGACGATGTTGGGGTTCTGGTAGTGAATGGCGTGACAACTGTCGCAGACAAAGCGCAGGCGCGAATCGCCTTCGGGAATGCGTTGGGTTACCGGGTTACCGCACTGGCTGCAAAATTTCATGCTGGGGTTCCTGAATGCTGCGCCTATCTTGGCGTGCGGCAGTGCCGGTCGGCAAGTTGTCGTTTCGCGACATGGGGCGGTTGCGGGGGTTGGGCGACCGCAGCGATTGGTGCATGATGCCGGGTAAGGCACAAATCGAGAACACTCATGCTGGACGAGCTACTGCATCGGGTTAGTAACCACACTCCACGCACACTGGAGACCGATCGTCGTTTTCCCGAGGCCGCGGTGCTGGTGCCCATCACCCGCAGTGACGAGCCCGAGCTGGTGTTGACCCTGCGTGCCAGCGGCCTGTCGACCCATGGCGGCGAAGTTGCCTTCCCCGGCGGGCGCCGTGACCCCGAAGACCCCGACCTGATTTTCACCGCCCTGCGTGAAGCCGAAGAAGAGATCGGCCTGCCGCCGGGGCTGGTCGAGGTGATCGGACCGCTCAGCCCGCTGATCAGCCTGCATGGCATCAAGGTCACGCCCTATGTCGGGGTGATCCCGGATTTTGTCGAATACCGGGCCAACGACGCCGAGATCGCCGCGGTGTTCAGCGTGCCCCTGGAATTCTTCCGTAAAGACCCTCGCGAACATACCCACCGCATCGACTATCAGGGCCGCAGCTGGTACGTGCCGAGCTATCGCTATGGCGAATACAAGATCTGGGGGCTGACGGCGATCATGATCGTCGAGTTGATCAACCTGCTGTATGACGCCAAAATCAGCCTGCATCAGCCTCCCAAAAGCTTTATCAATATCTGAAGCCATCGTTCGAATGGCCTGAATCCTGGTTTTGCTGAAAAAAGCCTGCCTGAGCCTTGAGGAATACAACAATGAAATACCGCCTGGGCGACGCCCGCGTCGAAACCCATCCACAGAGCTGGGTCGCACCCAATGCCGTGCTGGTGGGCAAGGTCAAGCTGGAAGAGGGCGCCAACGTCTGGTTCAACGCCGTATTGCGCGGCGACAACGAATTGATCCTGATCGGCAAGAACAGCAACGTCCAGGACGGCACTGTGATGCACACCGACATGGGCTACCCACTGACCATCGGTACCGGCGTGACCATCGGCCACAACGCCATGCTCCACGGCTGCACCGTCGGCGACTACAGCCTGATCGGCATCAACGCGGTGATTCTCAACGGTGCGAAGATCGGCAAGAACTGCATCATCGGCGCCAATTCGCTGATCGGCGAAGGCAAGGAGATTCCGGACGGATCGCTGGTCATGGGCTCGCCCGGCAAAGTGGTGCGCGAATTGACCGAGCCGCAAATCAGGATGCTGGAGGCCAGCGCTGCTCACTACGTGCACAACTCGCAGCGCTATGCCCGCGACCTGGCCGAGCAGGAAGAATGACTGCCAGCGAACGCCCGGTTGCATCGCCCTGCGTGAATATCTGTGCGCTGGACGACGATGACATCTGCACCGGTTGCCAACGCACGGTGGAGGAGATTACCCGCTGGAGCCGCATGACCAACGACGAGCGACGCACGGTGTTGGGGTTGTGTCATGAGCGGGCCAAGGCCAGTGGGTTGATCTGGATGTTACCTTCCAAATCCGATAACTGAATCGCCCTCAGAAAGTGCTTCGCACTTTATCGCGAGCAAGCTCGCTCCCACATGGGAATGCGTTTGATTGTGGGAGCGAGCTTGCTCGCGATGGACTCAAGAACACCTCGGGGAGCCAGACTTCCCGCGTTATCGTTAACGACCATCGCGAGCAAGCTCGCTCCCACATGGGAATGCGTTCGACTGTAGGAGCGAGCCTGCTCGCGATGGACTCAAGAACACCTCGGGGAGCCAGACGTCCCGCGTTATCGTTAACGACCATCGCGAGCAAGCTCGCTCCCACATGGGAATGCGTTTGACTGTGGGAGCGATCTGCTCGCGATGGACTCAAGAGCACCGCGGGGAGCCAGACGTCTCGCGTTATCGTTAACGACCATCGCGAGCAGGCTCGCTCCTACAGTATCCTGTGCGGCAAAATTACAGGTACTTCCATGCTCTTCCTGATCGCCTACATCAGCAGCGTCGTGCTGATCAACTACGCCTTTTCCACCGCCCCGCACCTGGACATCATCTGGTCGGCCTGGGGCGGGCTGGTGTTCGTGTTGCGCGACATGGTGCAAGCCCGATTCGGGCATGGCGCCCTCGCAGCGATGCTGGTGGCGCTGGTGTTGTCCTATGTCACCTCCGATCCGTCCATCGCCTTGGCCAGCGCCACGGCGTTCGCCGTTTCCGAGTGCATCGACTGGCTGGTGTTCAGCATCACCCGGCGCCCGCTGCACGATCGCCTGTGGATAAGTTCGGCCCTGAGCATTCCCCTCGATACCTTTATCTTTTTCGGCATGATCGACGCCCTGACGCCGGGCGTGATCCTCACCGCCCTGGGCTCGAAATTCGCCGGGGTCACCGCCGTGTGGCTGATCATGGCCTGGCGCCTGCGCAAACAGGCTGTCGTCAGCTGAAGTTCATGTAAAATGCCGCGCTTTCTCCCCATGGGAAGCGTGCTTCCCTCGATGATCCGCTCCTTGAGGACCTTCAGATGACCCGTATCGGAACTCCATTGTCGCCGACCGCGACCCGCGTATTGATGTGTGGCTGTGGCGAGTTGGGCAAGGAAGTGGTGATCGAGCTGCAACGCCTGGGCGTTGAAGTGATTGCCGTGGACCGCTACGCGAATGCGCCGGCCATGCAGGTGGCGCACCGCAGCCACGTGATCAACATGCTCGATGGTGCTGCCCTGCGTGCCGTGATCGAAGCCGAAAAGCCGCACTTCATCGTGCCGGAAATCGAAGCCATCGCCACCGCGACCCTGGTGGAGCTGGAGGCCGAAGGCTTCACCGTTATCCCGACTGCCCGCGCTGCGCAGCTGACCATGAACCGTGAAGGCATCCGTCGCCTGGCCGCTGAAGAGCTGGACCTGCCAACCTCGCCGTATCACTTCGCCGACACCTTCGAGGACTACAGCAAAGCCGTTGAGGACCTGGGGTTCCCGTGCGTGGTCAAGCCGGTCATGAGTTCTTCGGGCAAGGGCCAGAGCCTGCTGCGTAGCGTCGATGACGTGCAGAAGGCCTGGGACTACGCCCAGGAAGGTGGTCGTGCCGGTAAAGGTCGGGTGATCATCGAAGGCTTCATCGATTTCGACTACGAAATCACCCTGCTGACCGTGCGCCATGTCGGCGGCACCACCTTCTGCGCGCCGGTCGGTCACCGTCAGGAGAAGGGCGACTACCAGGAATCCTGGCAGCCGCAAGCCATGAGCCCGGTTGCCCTGGCTGAGTCCGAACGTGTCGCCAAAGCCGTGACCGAAGCCTTGGGCGGCCGTGGTCTGTTTGGTGTCGAGCTGTTCATCAAGGGTGATCAGGTGTGGTTCAGCGAAGTCTCGCCGCGCCCGCATGACACCGGCCTGGTCACGCTGATTTCCCAGGACCTGTCGCAGTTCGCCTTGCACGCGCGGGCCATTCTCGGTCTGCCGATCCCGTTGATCCGTCAGTTCGGGCCTTCGGCCTCGGCGGTGATCCTGGTGGAAGGGCAGTCGACCCAGACCGCCTTCGCCAACCTGGGTGCTGCCCTGAGCGAGCCGGATACCGCGCTGCGCCTGTTCGGCAAGCCTGAAGTCAACGGTCAGCGCCGCATGGGCGTGGCCCTGGCGCGCGACGAATCGATCGAAGCCGCCCGCGCCAAGGCGACCCGTGCTTCGCAGGCGGTTGTTGTCGAGCTGTAAACACCCTCGCGGACCAGCCCGTATCCCTGTGGGAGCGAGCTTGCTCGCGAAAGCGGTGTGTCAGACACATCAATGTTGACTGACACTCCCTCTTCGCGGGCAAGCCCGCTCCCACAGGTCCGGTGTTCAGTCTCTATAATTTGGGGGTGCCCAAGACCCTTTATCAATGTTCCAGGCCTGCACCCCATGAATTCCCAAAGCATCATCGTCCCGAAAATCTCCACCCTGCCGGTACACGAACCCCGGGCCCGGGCCGTCGTGCGCTGGCTGGTGCGCAAGAACATCATCCAGGAAGAACTGACCACGTGCGGCCGCACCGGCAATCGCATGGGTCATGCGATTGCCGAGGGTGCCCGTGAGGTGGTTTTGCACCCGGACGCGCTGCCGTTCGGCGAGCCGGTCAATGGTCTGGAGATCATCACCAAGCGCTGCATCTATACGCCGGCCAAGGGTTTTCTTGGCGAAGCGGGCTGCGCCGAGTGCCGCAAGGAAGTGGGTGAAGCCCTGTTCGAAAGCCTGGAAGACTGGATGCCGGGGCGTACCGACAACTTCACCTGTCCCGAATGCGGGCATGAAGACGACATCAACGGCTTCCTGTTCCTGCAGGAGTGCGGCTTCTCCAACCTCGGTTTCATCTTCAACAACTGGGCCGAAGCCGGGTTCAAACAGAGCTTTATCGATGAATTCGCCGATTGGCTGGATCAGCCGGTCAGTTGGGTGAAAGTCGAACTCTGATGACCTTGTAGGAGCGAGCCTGCTCGCGATGGTCGTGAACGATGACGCGTGCTGTCTGAAAACAAGCGTTGCCTGCAAGCTCATCGCGAGCAGGCTCGCTCCTACAAAAAAGCAGCAATCCCGCCTTTTAATCCCCGTATGTCAGTAATGCCAATAATAGACAGAGTTTTACATTGAACCCGAAGGGGTGTCTGACTATAATGGCGCGCTTCCATTTTCCCGCTCGGGAGCCCCCGCGATGCTGCGTATCAGCCAAGAAGCTCTGACATTCGACGACATTCTCCTAGTGCCCGGTTATTCCGAGGTGCTTCCTAACGAAGTCAGTCTCAAGACCCGCCTTACCCGTGGCATCGAGCTGAATATTCCACTGGTTTCCGCTGCCATGGACACCGTCACTGAAGCCCGTCTGGCAATCGCCATGGCTCAGGAAGGTGGTATCGGCATCATCCACAAGAACATGACCATCGAGCAGCAAGCTGCCGAAGTCCGCAAGGTCAAGCGTTACGAAGCTGGTGTGGTCAAAGACCCGATCACCATCGTCGCCGACGCCACCGTGCGCGAGTTGTTCGAATTGACCCGCATGCACAACATCTCCGGCGTTCCGGTACTGCACAATGGCGACCTGGTCGGTATTGTCACCTCCCGTGACGTGCGTTTCGAGAACCGTCTGGAAGCCACTGTCCGTGAAGTGATGACGCCTAAAGAGCGTCTGGTCACGGTCAAGGAAGGCGCCGACAAGAACGATGTGCGTGAACTGCTGCACAAGCACCGCATCGAACGCGTGCTGATCGTCGACGACAAATTCGCCCTCAAGGGCATGATGACCGTCAACGACATCGAAAAAGCCAAGGCTTACCCGCTGGCCAGCAAGGACGATCAAGGTCGTCTGCGCGTGGGTGCTGCAGTCGGTACCGGTAAAGACACCGGTGATCGCGTTGCCGCACTGGTCGCCGCCGGCGTTGACGTGGTGGTGGTCGACACCGCTCACGGTCACTCCAAGGGCGTGATCGACCGCGTTCGCTGGGTCAAGCAGAACTTCCCTGAAGTGCAGGTCATCGGCGGCAACATTGCCACCGGCGCCGCCGCCAAGGCCCTGGCCGAAGCTGGCGCCGACGCAGTCAAGGTCGGTATCGGCCCTGGCTCGATCTGCACCACCCGTATCGTCGCCGGTGTCGGCGTGCCGCAAATCAGCGCCATCGCCAACGTCGCCGCTGCCCTTGAAGGCACAGGCGTACCGTTGATCGCCGACGGCGGCATCCGTTTCTCCGGTGACCTGTCCAAGGCCATCGTGGCCGGTGCTTCCTGCGTGATGATGGGCTCGATGTTCGCCGGTACCGAAGAAGCGCCGGGCGAGATCGAACTGTTCCAGGGCCGTTCGTACAAGGCTTATCGCGGCATGGGTTCGCTGGGCGCCATGTCCCAGGCCCAAGGCTCCTCCGACCGTTACTTCCAGGACTCCTCGGCAGGCGCCGAGAAGCTGGTTCCGGAAGGTATCGAAGGGCGTGTTCCGTACAAGGGCACCCTGAGCGCGATCATCCACCAGTTGATGGGCGGCCTGCGCTCCTCGATGGGCTACACCGGCAGCGCCGACATCGAAGAGATGCGCACCAAGCCTGAGTTCGTGCGGATCACCGGCGCCGGCATGGCCGAATCCCACGTTCACGACGTGCAGATCACCAAGGAAGCGCCAAACTACCGCGTAGGTTGAGCCTTCAAGCAACAAGCTAAGCAACCGGGGCTGTTTTATTCAGCCCCGAGTTGTTTCTGAATCACGACTGTTTCCGAATTTTTTAGACGAGACTGAATCATGGCCCTCGACATTCACGCTCACCGCATCCTGATCCTCGACTTCGGTTCCCAGTACACCCAGCTGATCGCCCGCCGCGTGCGTGAAATCGGCGTGTACTGCGAACTGCACCCGTTCGACATGGACGAAGATGCGATCCGCGAATTCGCTCCTAAAGGCGTCATCCTCGCCGGCGGCCCAGAGTCGGTTCACGAAGCCAACAGCCCTCGCTGCCCGCAAGCCGTTTTCGACCTGGGCGTGCCGGTCTTCGGTATCTGCTACGGCATGCAGACCATGGCCGAGCAACTGGGCGGCAAGGTTGAAGGTTCCGAGCTGCGTGAGTTCGGTTATGCCCGCGTTGATGTAGTCGGCAAGAGCCGCCTGCTGGACGGCATCGAAGACCACATCGACGCTGACGGCCTGTTCGGCCTCGACGTGTGGATGAGCCACGGTGACAAGGTCACCCGCATGCCGGAAGACTTCCACATCCTGGCCAGCACTCCGAGCTGCCCGATTGCCGGCATGTTCAGCGACGAGCGTCGTTACTACGGCGTGCAGTTCCACCCGGAAGTGACCCACACCAAGCAGGGCGGTCGCATCCTGTCGCGCTTCATCCTCGACATCTGCGAGTGTGAAGCCCTGTGGACTCCGTCGAAAATCGCTGAAGACGCCATCGCCCAGGTTCGCGCCCAGGTCGGCACCGACAACGTCCTGCTCGGCCTGTCCGGCGGTGTGGACTCGTCCGTGGTTGCCGCGCTGCTGCACAAAGCCATCGGCGACCAACTGACCTGCGTGTTCGTCGACAACGGCCTGCTGCGCCTGCACGAAGGCGAGCAAGTGATGGCCATGTTCGCCGAGAACATGGGCGTCAAGGTGATCCGCGCCAACGCCGAAGAGCAGTTCCTCGGTAACCTGGCCGGCGAAGCCGACCCGGAGAAGAAGCGCAAGATCATCGGCCGTACCTTCATCGACGTGTTCGATGCCGAATCCTGCAAGCTGGACAACATCAAGTACCTGGCCCAGGGCACCATCTATCCGGACGTGATCGAGTCGGCTGGCGCGAAAAGCGGCAAGGCCCACGTGATCAAGTCGCACCACAACGTGGGCGGCCTGCCGGAAGAAATGAACCTCAAGCTGGTTGAACCCCTGCGCGAGCTGTTCAAGGACGAGGTCCGTCGTCTGGGTCTGGAGCTGGGCCTGCCGTACGACATGGTCTACCGTCACCCGTTCCCGGGCCCGGGCCTGGGCGTGCGCATCCTCGGTGAAGTGAAGAAGGAATACGCTGACCTGCTGCGTCGCGCCGACCACATCTTCATCGAAGAACTGCGCAAGGCCGACTGGTATCACAAGGTCAGCCAGGCATTCGTGGTGTTCCAGCCGGTGAAATCGGTTGGCGTGGTGGGTGATGGCCGTCGTTACGCCTGGGTCGTGGCCCTGCGTGCCGTGGAAACCATCGACTTCATGACCGCGCGTTGGGCTCATCTGCCTTACGAACTGCTGGAAACCGTCAGCGGCCGCATCATCAATGAAATCGAAGGCATCTCCCGCGTCACCTACGACGTGTCGAGCAAGCCGCCAGCGACCATTGAGTGGGAATGATCGTATGAGCCTGTGAACGCAGGCTCAAAACGATAGCGACAAAAAGAAGCCCCGGGTTGTGAGACCCGGGGCTTCTTGCGTTTCAGTTGTGTTCGCCCGAAATCCCCTGTGGGAGCGAGCTTGCTCGCGATGAGGCCAGCACATCCAGCATCTCCCGCGCCTGACACGCCGCCATCGCGAGCAGCTTGATTTACACCGGCAAACGCCCTTCGAGGTTCATGCCCATACGGCTAAGACCCCAGGACAGCTCATCGATGTTGGCATAAGGCACCTGATTCACGTCGGTCCATGCGGGGCGATTGATCAGGTAGCTGCCGTCAGCCGTGCGCTCGACCGGTGTTCTTGCCAGTTGACCGACTCTGCTGCGATGGATCAGTGTCCAGTTTCCGTTCGATTTCTCGAAAGTGAACATGCCTTGCCGATACAGCAGTCGATTAAGCGCTTCCGGTGTCTTTTCAAGCAACGGCAGTGGCATCTGCAAGCTCAAGTCCGCGTGCAAAGTGTCGAAGTTTCCGTCGGTTAATTCGGGTTGGGTGGCAAAGCCGCGGCCTACCTCAATGCCTCGATCGGTTTCAATCAGCAGGCTTTCTTCCGGCAGCACTTCTTCGATGCGCAAACCAATACCGCCCTGCATTTCGCTGATGCCGGACATTCCACGAAAGGTGTTGATGTTTTCCTGATCCGTCAGCACCACCCATCTGCCCGCTCCGTTGAGCGTTTTGTCGGCCTCCATGATGGTGTGGGTGAGGTAGGTCTTGATGGCTTGCTCATGCATGTCGGGCATGGATGGGCCGGGGAAACGGTAACTGGCCAGGCAGTCGGTTGCCTGAATCCGAATACCATTTTGTTGAGCCGCCTTGACCACTTCAAGCGGGGTGAATCTGCCGGATGGATCGCTTTTCAGCTTCTGCAAATACGCCTGGAGATCATCGGGCATTGACCCGGTCTTGAAGAATTGATCGAGTTCCACCTGGTTGAAATCGTTGAGCAGGCGATGGAAATAGATCGTCTTGACTTCCTGTTGGGCAAGGGTCGGCATGTTCTCGATGAGAAACCGCATGCTGGCAATGCGGTCCTGGCTTTCACCGATGACCAGGCCAGGTGCGGCTTCAAATATCTTCGGAAGCAGTTCTGCGGCAGTGGTTGATGGCGTCACGACAGGAAGCTGCGGACGAGGGGGTAATGAAGCGAAAAAACCACTGCGGGTAAAGAATTGACGAGCGTCTTGTGACAGCTTGGCGCGCGGGGCCGCGACGTATCGTGCGTAAGTGGTCTCTGTGCGAAAGCTTCCGTCTGGCTGACGGATAAGTTTGATATGGGTTTCTCTCTCGTCCATCGCCAGTAGTCTGATACTGAATCGGTTAGTTGCATCGTATTGCGTGGCAGGGCGGCGCAGGATGGCCTGTGTTGGCTCTTGAACAGAGGCAGACGCAGAGGCCGGAGCAGATGTAGACGGCGGAACGCGGGACCCGCCCGGATGCCGGTTTCCACCCCCCCTGAGCCCGGCTCGGGGTGTCAGCTCCCATTCGCCCTCGGCATTGAGACGCACAGGGAGTGAACCTGAAAACGCGTTGGGATTTTCAGGATCGATGATGGCCCAGGTGCCGCCTCCGTTGGGATCGGCTTCGTAGCGCACGTAATAGGCCCTGTCATCGAGCAAGATCGCAGTGGCGGGGTTTGAGTCGAGTTGATAGATGCCCTGGAATTTTCCGGCTTCGCTCACGGGTGTCCGCCCCTCGAGCAGTTCATTGGCTTGCCAGTTGTCCGGTATTTCGATGTGTGGAGAGGCTTGCGACAAGGAGGAATCGAGTTCACTTGCCAGCTCGACGGGCCAACCCATGGGCTTCATGCCCTTTGCAACCAACGCTTGCTTGAGTTCTTCGAGGTTGTCCACTGTCATGGACTCGTAGGTTGGCCGAAGCGGGGTATCCAGATTCAGCATTCCACCCGGCGTGGATCTGATGACGCTGTCCGCCATCCCGTTGTTGGCATTGCGATAAACCACAAGGACGCTGCTGCGGTAGCGCTGAAAGGTGAACATCCCCGGTTCAGGCAACAGCGTTCGCAGTTGTTGCGGGGTCCTGTATGCCCATGGAGTTTCCATCTGCACGCGCACGTCGCCTTTGATCAGTGCATGGACGCTGTCGAAGTCCATGCCATCAGATACGTAAAAAACAGGGGAATCCGGATAGTCCGCATGCTCCACGGCCAACCCCGGATCGGAGTTGATGGGTTGCGCTTGCCCCGGCGCTACGTCATCGATACGAATACTCAGGGCATCGGTCTGTTCGCTAATGCCGCGATAGCCTCTGAATGTCGCCATGTTTTCCTGATTGACCAAGGCAATCCATTTGCCCGGTTCTTTCAATGCTTCGTTGAACCGGATGACCTCGCTGGAAAAAAAACTCCTGGCCATCTGGTAGTTGGATTCCCAGTCAGTCGCTTCTTTGTTGATGTTGTGGGTCGTCGACATGTCGATGGCCTGAACCCGGATCTGTTGGGCATTGGCGGCTTTGACCAGCGCCAGCAGATTGAATTGGCCTGTTGGGTCGTTGCCGGCCTTGATGTCGAGTTTGTTCAGGTAGTTTTCCAGCTCGGCGGGCATTTCACCGGTGCGCGCGAAGGTGTCCAGTTCGAGTTGATTGACGTTGGCCAGCAGCTCCTGCAAGTACAGGGTCTTGACGCCCTGTTGCGCGAGCGTTGGCATGTTTTCGATCAGGAACTGTTTGCTGCCGATGCTGCCCCGGCTCTCGCCGACAACCAGGCCCGGTTTTTCCGCGTAGGCCGTTTCAAGCAGCTCGCCTGGCGTGGCGAACGCTTGTGCAGAGGGCGCCGGTTGGCTCGGCGTCGGTGGGTGAAGCTCGTACCAGGCCTTGGCGTTGCTGATCAGGTTGCGACGAGGTCCTTCATGGGCCATCTCGAATTCGCTGAGCGTGATGACCTCTTGGCCGGCATCGGACATGAGTACGTTGTGGGCATCGATGCCTGCCACTGACCAGATCCGTCTGAACGGGCTGCGTACGTCTGGTCCACCCAGCGCCCATGTCCTCATTTCAGGGTCGTCAAGGCCCGGCACGTGAACGCCTGGCCGTCGTGACCACTCCTCGACGGCGGGGGAGGATACGGCCGCTGCTTGCATCCCGCCTCTGAGGCCCAGTTTGGGAACGATTTCCCATTCTCCCGAATCATTCATAAACCGTACTGGAATCGAATCCGTGAAAGAGTCGGGATTGGCCGGGTCGATGATTGCCCAGTACCCACGCCCGTTGAGGCTGTTTTCATAACGCACGTAATAGGCGTTGCCGTTGAGTTTGATGGCGGACGAAGGATTCGAGGCGAGCCGATATGTACTCAGGAACTTGCCAGGTTCACGAACCAGGGCGTCATCGCTGAGCACATCATTAATCCTGAAGGCGTCCGGCACTGATGACGCAGGCCTGCCCTCAGTCGAGCCCGTGACAGCTTCTGATTCTCCTGCGATGGGGTCGACCTTCGACCCGGCGGTTTCGGCAGGTGTGGTTGATTCAACCAGATCGGCCATTTCTTTGGCTTCGGCGGCGTCGATGTCCGGGCCGATTTCCTCCAGCGATCCCGGACCTTTGAGCACCAGGAGGTTGAACAGCAAATCGATACCGCTGAGCACGGCGCCAAGAACGCCGGCCTTGCGCTCCCCGGCGGTTTTGCCGTTGACCGCCTGATCGATGTTCAAACCCAGGCTGGCGATACTGGCGCCGACCACCGGCAGGGCAATCGGCCAACCGACCACCGCCATGGGACCGAATACTTTTAAACCGGCGCTGAGGTAACCGATCCAGAGTTTTTTGCGCAGATCGCCATTGGACGTCAGCGAGAGTTCGGCTTCGGAAAACATTGCGTTTTGGGTCGAGTTGCTCAACCAGCTGAATGCGTCGCCGGTGATGACCTGGTTTTTTTGATTGATCAGGTGATGGTCGTACTTGCCCCAAGTGCTGACCAGCCGGTTCATGATATCGGTGATGTTCTTGTCGATGGCTTGACGATCGGCCAAGGAAAAATGCGTCATGAAGCCTCGGCGAGCCTCTTCTTCGTTCATCTGCTGCAACATCCAATAGTGCATGTCCGTCGCGGTTTCCAGCACTTTGAAAGCGACGTTTTCACCGGGCAGGTACACGATCTGGCGCCCCTTGGGTGCGACGAAACGCAGGATGTTGGTGGCCAGGTACCCGTCGACGTCCAGAGCCCGAACAATGTCGGCGCAAGGGTGCTGAGCCCGCAGCATCTGCAGGTCGACAGGCCAGTTGATCGGACCCATTACGGCGTTCGTGACGAACTGGAAGTCATCGTCGCTCAACTGCCGTTTGTCCCTGGCCTTTACGGCTTGTATCAGAAAATTGCATTTGGCCAGGGTTCGGAAGTCGGTGCCGGACTGCTTCCAGAACGCGGTCAGCTTGTCGGTATAGAACGAGCTGAAATCGATGTTCCAGAACGCCTTCAGCACCTCGTTGCCGTGCAGGCGTACTTCGTTGGTTTCGTTGAACCTCCCGGCGTTCGGGCCGGCGGTATAAAAGCCTGCATAGACGTCAAGCAGGTCGGCGTTGTCCTGATCGCTGGTGCGAAAGCGCTGGATCACCAGCTGTGTCAGGGTCGTGGTTGACGTCGGCGTTGCTTTGACATGCTCCCAACCGGTGAACGTTTTCGAACTGCTTTCGGCTGTGTCGAAACGGTGGAAGTACACCTGATCCGGATCGAGGTCGGTAATGCCGGATTTTTTCAGTAAGTCGCTGGCGACTTCGTGCGCCGTGTCTTGCAGGCTCGGGCAAGTCTGGATGACGGTGGTGGCGATCGCCTTGAGCGCGGCCTTGTCGGCGGCATTGGGCAGCGGGCGTGTTTCGTTCGGGTTCATGCACTCTCTTTCCTTGAGAAAACGGGATGTCGAGGATGGCCGGTTTTTTCAAGGCAAGTGCACTACATAGTTATGCCCACAGCTGATGTGCGGCCACAGGTCACCCTTACCGTTTCGCAGTTGCAGGTGTATCGTATTCGCCTTTTACAGGCCCCGGGCCTGTCGCTGATACGTGAGGTAGTTGAGTTCATGTCGTTTACCCGTCGCCAAATCCTCGGTGGCCTGGCCGGTCTTGTTGTCGTTGGTGTCGGTGCAGGGGGCGCGTCGCGCTACTGGCTGGGCAAGATGGCCGACGCCGAGGCGGGTCACGACTACGAGCTGATCGCAGCGCCGTTGGACGTGGAACTGGTAGCCGGGCACAAGACCCAGGCCTGGGCGTTCGGCCCGTCGGCGCCGGGCACCGAGTTGCGGGTGCGCCAGGGTGAATGGCTGCGGGTGCGCTTCATCAACCACCTGCCGGTCGCGACCACCATTCACTGGCATGGCATCCGCCTGCCACTGGAAATGGACGGCGTACCCTACGTCTCGCAGCTACCGGTGTTGCCGGGTGAATATTTCGACTACAAATTCCGCGTGCCCGATGCCGGCAGCTACTGGTATCACCCCCATGTGAGCAGCAGCGAGGAACTCGGTCGCGGCCTGGTCGGCCCGCTGATTGTCGAGGAGCGTGAGCCCACCGGCTTCAAGTACGAAAAAACCTTGAGCCTGAAGAACTGGCACATCGATGAGCAGGGCGCTTTCGTCGACTTCAGTATTCCCCGGGAAGCGGCCCGTGGCGGCACGGCGGGGCGTCTGTCGACCATCAACGGCATCGCGCAAGCGGTGATTGATTTGCCGGCCGGGCAGATCACCCGTGTACGTTTGCTCAACCTCGATAACACCTTGACCTATCGCCTGAATATTCCCGGCGTCGAAGCGCAGATCTATGCGCTGGATGGCAACCCCATCGAACCGCGCCCGCTCGGCAAGGAATACTGGCTCGGCCCCGGCATGCGTATCTGCCTGGCGATCAAGGCACCGCCGGCCGGTGAAGAGTTGTCCCTGCGCAACGGCCCGGTGCGCCTGGGTACGCTGCGTTCGGTGGCCAACACCGACGCCCCGACCGAGTGGCCGCCCGCGCTGCCCGCCAACCCGGTGGCCGAGCCGGACCTGGCCAATGCCGAGAAACTCAACTTCAATTTCGAATGGGTCGGTTCGGTGTCGGTGAACGTCGATAATGGTAAGCCGCCAAGCCTGTGGCAGATCAACGGCAAGGCCTGGGACATCACCGACAAGACTTGCGCCGACCGTCCGATCGCCAAGCTCGAAAAGGGCAAGAGCTACATTTTCGAATTGAAAAACATGACCCAGTATCAGCACCCGATTCACCTGCACGGCATGAGTTTCAAGGTCATCGCCTCAAACCGGCACAAGGTCATTCCGTACTTCACCGACACCTACCTGCTGGGCAAGAACGAGCGCGCGCAGGTAGCGCTGGTGGCGGATAACCCGGGTGTATGGATGTTCCACTGCCATGTGATCGATCACATGGAAACCGGCCTGATGGCCGCTATCGAGGTGGCGTGATGCGTCAGATTCGTCCCGCCGCCATCATCGACCGCAGTCGTGATCGCGAATTCATGCGTGAGGCCCTGGCACTGGCGGCCCAAGGCGCGGCCCTCGGCGAAGTGCCGGTGGGTGCGGTACTGGTCCAGGATGGGGAAATCATCGGTCGCGGCTTCAACTGCCCGATCAGTGGCAACGACCCCAGCGCCCATGCCGAAATGGTCGCGATCCGCGCCGCCGCCCAGGCCGTCAGCAATTACCGGCTAACCGGCAGTACGCTTTACGTGACGCTGGAGCCGTGCAGCATGTGCGCGGGCCTGATCGTGCACTCGCGGATTGCCCGGGTGGTGTACGGCGCGCTGGAGCCCAAGGCGGGGATCGTGCAGAGCCAGGGGCAGTTCTTTACCCAGGGCTTCCTGAATCATCGGGTACTGCATGAAGGTGGGGTATTGGCGGAGGAATGCGGGGCGGTGCTGAGCGAATTCTTCAAGGCCCGGCGCGCCAAACCTACAGACTGAATACCGCCCCCCTGTAGGAGCGAGCCTGCTCGCGATGGAGTGTCAGTCTAAGTGGTGTCGACTGACACACCATCGCGAGCAGGCTCGCTCCTACAGGGATCTCCATCGTGACAATTATTTGCGCGCCACAATCACCGCCCGCATCGGCGCCGGCAGCCCTTCAATGGTCTTGCTGTGATCTTCCGGATCGAGGAAGTCACTGAGCGACTGATACTTCATCCACTCCGTCCCGCGCTGTTCCTCGACCGTGGTGGTGCTCACGTCCACGCACTTCACGTCTGTGAACCCGGCACGTCGCAACCACAACTCCAGCGCCGGCACCGACGGCAGGAACCACACGTTGCGCATCTGCGCGTAGCGGTCCTCCGGCACCAGCACCTGATGTTTGTCGCCTTCGACCACCAGGGTTTCCAGCACCAGCTCACCGCCCTTGACCAGGCAATCCTTCAGCGCCAGCAAATGTTCGATGGGCGAACGGCGGTGGTAGAACACGCCCATGGAAAACACTGTGTCGAACCCTTCGAGGTTCGGCGGCAGGTCTTCGAACGGGAAGGGCAGGTGCCAGGCGTTCGGCTCGGACAGGTAGCGTTGCACCGCCTGGAACTGGCAGAAGAACAGCCAGTTCGGGTCGACACCGATCACGCTGTCCGCGCCGGCGCCAAGCATGCGCCACATGTAATAACCGTTGCCACAGCCGACATCGAGGATGCGCTTGCCCTTCAGGTTCAGGTGCGGGGCGACCCGTGACCACTTCCAGTCCGAGCGCCATTCGGTGTCGACGTGCACGCCGAACAAATCGAACGGCCCTTTGCGCCATGGCGACAGGCCCATCAGCGCGGTGCGCATTTGCGCGCGGGTCTCGTCGCTGCAATCGGTATCGAGCTTCAAGCCATTGAGCAAATCGACTTCACTCGGCTGGATCTTCGGCAGGGCGTCCAGCGCGCTTTGCCAGCGTTCCAGGTCGCCATGGCCCTTTTCCATTTTCTTGTCGAGTTGCGCTTGCAGGGTGTTGGCCCATTCGGCCAGCGGCGTGCCGGCCAGACGGCGGGCGAGGGGGGACAGATCAATCATGGCAAGGCAATCAACGAGGCAAAGTTAAGACACTGGAACCACGGCACGACTTTCGAGAACCCGGCGGCCAACAGGCGTTCGCGGTGTTCTTCGAGGCTGTCGGGCTTCATGACGTTTTCGATGGCGCTGCGCTTCTGGGCGATTTCCAGTTCGCTATAGCCGTTGGCGCGTTTGAAGGCGATATGCAGGTCGGTGAGCAACGCGTGTTCCTGCTCGTCTTCGAAACGCAGTTTTTCCGAGAGGATCAGGGCGCCGCCGGGCAACAGCGACTGACGGATGCGCGACAGCAATGCCGTGCGTTGGTCCCGGGCGATGAATTGCAGGGTGAAGTTCAGCGCCACCACCGAGGCCGGCTGGAACTCCAGCGCCAGGATGTCACCTTCGATCACCTCCACCGGCAGCAACTCCTGGAACATCGAGTCCTGACCGTTGAGGTACTCGCGGCAGCGTTCGACCATCGCCGCCGAGTTATCCACAGCGATGACGCGGCAACCGTCGGTGCGCACGTGGCGGCGCAGGGCCTGGGTCACGGCACCCAGCGACGAGCCCAGGTCGTAGAGCACGCTGCCCGGCTGGGCGAACTGCGCGGCGAGCACGCCGAGGTTTTCGACGATGGTCGGATAACCCGGCACCGAGCGCTTGATCATGTCCGGGAACACCCGCACCACGTCCTCGTTGAAGGCGAAGTCAGGCACCTGGGCCAGAGGCTGGGCGAAAAGGCGATCGGGTTCTTTGCTCACGGCGGTTCCAGCGGTGTAGGTGGAAAAGGCCGGCATTTTAGCCAAGTTGGCGCGGGGATGCGCGGGTTGTCTGATAAACCGCCAAGCAGCCTGCAAAGTCTGTGTGTTCAGTGATATTGCTATCGCGAGCAAGCTCGCTCCCACAAGGGCTGTGCAATACCTGTGGGAGCGAGCTTGCTCGCGATGGGGTCAGCGCGGTTTCTGAGTGAACGCCGATGCCGTGATGCCCCATTGCCCCAGCCAATAGCTGAGGATGATCACGTACGGCGCCGCGTCGAACGGCACCACAAACCGGCTGATGCCGATCACGCTGTCGGAGAACACGAATGCCACTGCGCCCGCCGCCGCCAGTAGCGCCGAGCGTTTGGGCACGTCGGTCCCGAGTCGGGCCAGGGCGCGCCAGAGCATGGCGCTGATCGCCGTGCCATAGACAATCACAGGCACCAACAATGGCCCGAGGCCGTTGGAAATCAGAATCCCCAGCAGGACGGCGCCGACACCGAGGGCCAGCATCAGCGGCATTACGGCCAGACGCCGGCAATCGCTCAAATACGCTTTCAGATAGGCCAGATGCGCAACCAGAAACGCCCCAAGGCCGAACACGAACAAATCCCCCGGCCATGCCAGCAACACGTCGCCGACCAGGGAGAAAATCAACCCCAGGCTGATCCAGCGCCGATACTCGCCTGGCGGTGCGTCGTGCAGCCAGCCGAGCAGGGCCAGCACCGGCAGCGGCTTGACCAGCAGGCACAGCAGGGACGCATGCACGCTCAGGCCATAAAGGAAGGTCACTGCGCCCATCAGCGCCAGAATCAGCCAGCCCACGGTCAGTTGACCGAGATCGCGCAGTCGAAAGAGTCCACCGGCAGCACTTCCGGCGCCCATGGCTGTTGCGAGGTCAGGCGCAAGCGTCCGGTGCCGGGCGCGAAAGCCTGAAAGCGCCAGGTCGAGACTCCGGCCGCGCCGACGATGCCGGCATCTTCCGGATTTCGATAAACCTCTGGGCCCAGGGCGTGCAACACACCGCCGGCCGAATCCTGGATCGCCCAGCGATAACCCGTGGTCGGATTGCTCGGCAGGGTCAGGATCAGGTTTTGCCCGTTGCTGAGCTGAACCGGACATTCGCTTTGTTTTTCCACTGTCACGTTGTGCGCAGGTTGCGTGGCGCATCCGGCCAGCAGGGCGAGGGCGAGGGGGACAAACAGGCGAATGGGGGACATAAGGTCAGTGGCTCCGGCGTTCACGACGAACGGCGAGCATAACTTAAGATGAGACAAAGTGTGACAGCCACGGGAATTGGCGTTTTGAGTACTGGCGCCTTCGCGAGCAAGCCCGCTCCCACATTAGACCGAGTGACTTGCTTATTACGCGATCAAATGTGGGAGCGGGCTTGCTCGCGAAGGCGATGGAGCAGGCGCTAGCGATATATCAGAACAACAGCTTCGCCACATCCGCAAACCGCTTGGCGAAGTGCACGGTAATCCCTTCCTTCAGATACTCCGGCAACTCCTCGAAATTCCCGCGGTTGGCCTCCGGCAGAATCAGCTCGAAAATCTTCTGCCGCCGCGCTGCGATCACCTTTTCCCGCACCCCGCCAATCGGCAATACATGCCCGGTCAACGTCAGTTCGCCGGTCATGGCCACGCCTTTTTTCGGTGGCTGATTGCGTGCCAGCGACAGCAGGGCGCTGGCCATGGTCACACCTGCGCTCGGGCCGTCTTTTGGCGTCGCACCTTCCGGCACGTGCAGATGGACGAAGGCTTCGTCGAAGAATTTCGGATCGCCGCCATAGGACTTCAGGTGCGAGCTGACATAGCTATAGGCGATTTCCGCCGACTCTTTCATCACATCACCCAATTGCCCGGTGAGCTTGAACCCACGGTTGAGGGTGTGGATGCGCGTGGCTTCGATCGGCAGGGTTGCACCGCCCATGCTGGTCCAGGCCAGCCCGGTGATCACGCCGACCCCCGCGAGCACCTGCTCGTTGCGGAACACCGGCTTGCCGAGTGAAGCCTCCAGGTCTTTCGGCCCGAGCTTGATCACGGCTTTTGGTTCGTCGAGCAGTTTCATCACCGCTTTGCGCACCAGTTTGCCGAGGTTTTTTTCCAGCTGGCGCACGCCGGCTTCACGGGCATAACCGTCGACCAGCGCCTTGAGCGCGCTGTCGCTGATGCTCAGACTGCCCTTGGACACACCGGCTTTCTCAAGCTGCTTGGGCCACAGGTGGCGCTTGGCGATGGCGACTTTTTCTTCGGTGATGTAGCCCGACAGGCGAATCACTTCCATCCGGTCCAGCAGCGGGCCGGGGATCGAATCCAGGGTATTGGCGGTGCAGATGAACAGCACTTTCGACAGATCCATACGCAGATCGAGGTAGTGGTCGAGGAACTCGACGTTCTGCTCCGGATCGAGGGTTTCCAGCAGCGCCGAGGCCGGGTCGCCCTGGTAGCTCTGGCCCATCTTGTCGATTTCGTCGAGCATGATCACCGGGTTCATCACTTCGACGTCTTTCAACGCCTGCACCAGTTTGCCCGGCTGCGCGCCGATGTAGGTGCGGCGATGGCCCTTGATCTCGGCTTCGTCGCGCATGCCGCCAAGGCTGAAGCGGTAGAACGGCCGGCCCAGGGATTCGGCGATGGATTTGCCGACGCTGGTCTTGCCCACGCCCGGCGGGCCCACCAGCAATACGATGGAACCGCTGATCTCGCCTTTGTAGGCGCCGACCGCGAGAAATTCGAGGATACGGTCCTTGATGTCATCGAGGCCGGCGTGATGTTTGTCCAGCACCTTGCGCGCGTGCTTGAGGTCGAGTTTGTCCTCGCCGTACACGCCCCACGGCACCGAGGTCGCCCAGTCGATGTAATTGCGGGTCACCGCATATTCCGGCGAGCCGGTTTCGAGCACCGACAGCTTGTTCATTTCTTCTTCGAGGCGTTTCTGCACCTGCGCCGGCAGGACTTTGCCCACCAGCCGCTGCTCGAACTGTTCGAGGTCGGCACTGCGGTCGTCCTTGGTCAGCCCCAGCTCCTGCTGGATAACCTTGAGTTGTTCCTTGAGGAAGAACTCGCGCTGATGTTCACCGATCTTGCGGTTAACTTCGGCGGAAATCTCTTTTTGCAGGCGCGCGACTTCGACTTCCTTGCGCAGCATCGGCAGGACTTTTTCCATGCGCTTGAGCATCGGCACGCAGTCGAGCACTTCCTGCAACTCGCTGCCGGTGGCCGAGGTGAGCGCGGCGGCGAAGTCGGTCAGCGGCGACGGATCGTTGGGACTGAAGCGGTTGAGGTAGTTCTTCAGCTCTTCGCTGTACAGCGGGTTGAGCGGTAGCAGTTCCTTGATCGCATTGATCAGCGCCATGCCATAGGCCTTGACCTCGTCGGTCGGCTCGGTGGGCTGGTGCGGGTATTCGACTTCCACCAGGTACGGCGGACGGTGATGCTTGAGCCAGGTCTTGAGGCGTACGCGGGTCAGGCCTTGGGCGACGAACTGCAGCTTGCCGTTTTCGCGGCTGGCGTGGTGCACCTTGACCAGCGTGCCGTAGAGCGGCAGGGCCGAGGTGTCGAAATGGCGCGGGTCTTCCTGGGGCGTGTCCATGTAGAACAGGGCCAGGGAGTGGTGATCGGATTTGCTGACCAGATCGAGGGTTTCGGCCCACGGTTCTTCGTTGACGATGACCGGCAGCACCTGGGCCGGGAAGAACGGTCGGTTATGGATCGGGATGACGTAGACCTTGTCCGGCAGGTTCTGGCCCGGCAGGGCCAGGCCTTTGCCAGGTTTGTGCTGCTGGGCGTTTTCCGGATCGGCGTATTCGCTCGGGTCTTCGGGGAATTCCTGCTGGTCGCTCATGGGGGCACCTGCGCAATGGGTATGGGTCTTAGATGGGGCAGGTTGGCGGTGGTTTCAACGGTCATTTTCTGCGACGCGGTGTTTCGCAGGTGTGTTCAGCAGACAGACAGGTTAGCTGAACCATGGCTGTGTGCGGTCAAAATGTGGGAGCGGGCTTGCTCGCGAAAGCGGTGTGCCAGACAACATTTGCATTGCCTGACACACCGCTTTCGCG
>NZ_JAHBDE010000016.1:0-78879 GCF_019956175.1 Pseudomonas sp. BF-R-30
CCGCCGTCCTTCGCGTATGCGGAACCCATGATCGACAGGCCATCAGGGAGTAACGGAGCGGCTGCAAGCATCATGGCGCATGACATTACAGCAACGAGACTCTTGTTTTTAAAAAGCATGATTGCTTCCGTAGGAGGTTGATATCGCGTGACGTATGACGCGATATCCCTCGGACAGTTCAAGTGCCACGACAGACGGCTGGAGCGCCCTCAGTCAACGGGAAGACGACCTTCCCCACGTTAATCAAACGCACCGTCGAGAATCTCATAGACAAGCCCGGTGGCCAGCGCAACCAGGATCAGGTCCGTACCGACTTGCTGCCATTCGTAGCCATCGTAGTGGGGCAGCCTGCCGACCAGCCGGCCATCCAGTTTTTTGGCGATGCCGGGTGGAAGCGGCTTGCCTCGGGCAAGGTTCTTTTGAATGCCCGGTGGCAAATCAGGCCCGGGGCTCCAGTAGCCCGTGTTCACGCCAATGATCTGGAGCACGCTGCTGCGGTTGATGCTAGGGCCATTGCTCCAGTCCCCTCCGCCGGAATTCTTGTTCTTGTTGCCATGACTGCCCTGGTTGCCATGGTTGACCTTCCCGCCACCTTGGCCGTTACCGGGATCAGCCAGCGCCGTCGCCGAGCCGCTGATCAGGGTCAAACAGGTGATTGCTGCAATCAAAGATCGAGACCTGAACATGAGTCGCTCCTTCGTGGTGGGAAATGTTCCCTGAAATTTAGACGCTATTGACGTAGTTGGTTCCATCGAGTCACAGAGCCATGAACCGTCTGCGCTCATCCCCTCGAAGCCAGGTTTCGCGTCCAGGCATTCGCTGCAACCTTCTTCGATGTGCATCCACGCTTGATACGTCGCAGATACTTCAATGCGTGGCGCTGTTTCCCGATTGTTACCTCAGCGCCACAGTTGTCACTTCTGCGCCGCCGAACTGGCCAATAGAGTATGGCCGTCGGTGTGGAACAGGGTCGTCGACTTGTCGGCCCGCGTTGGCACCGATCCCCCCATCACGGAAGAGGTGAATCATGAGTTTCGTCAAAGTGGAAAAAAACCAGAGCAGCGCCCCGTCGGATGCCGACATGAAAAAAGCCATGGTCGAGTCGGGCGGCAAGCCGGGCGAGGTCACCGGGACCAATGCGGCCCGCACCCTGACCTACACCGGCGTGGTCAATCACACGGTGTACGAGAACAAGCTGATCGAGATCGCTAAGGGCAAACGCACCAGCTGGAACTTCGTCTGGGCCGATGCCCGGGCCGCCTGAGGTCAAGGCGGGGCGGCCGATCGGCTGCCCCGCTGACCCGGCCCCTGATACACCCCCGATACCCGCTTGTAACACCAAGACACTTAGCCGCCCTGCCCCTCGCCCCTAGAGTGAAGCCGTCAATGGACAGCAGCGCCAAGCGCCAGCAGCCCATTGTTTGCCCAACACACCACCAAGGAAGAAGGAAACCATGAGCAAATCAATCGCTGTCAGCCAACAGAGCCAGCAGCTTCACAATGATGTGCAAGAAGCCGTCAAGTCGATCATGGGTGCAACGCAACTGAAAGCGGCGGATTACGGCCGGGTACTGAGGTCGGCCCTGGCGGCTTCGCAAAAAACCGTCACCATCGAAATCGCCGCCGGCGACCTGGCGCTGCTCAAGAAGTCCGGCTACAAGCTGTGCTTTGCCAAGAAGGTGGGTGACGCCGACTACAACGTGGTCTGGCAGTCCTATGATGCTTACCTGAGCAACAACGAGTTCAGTTGGACGCCTCAATATCAGCTGTTTGCGTCCAACCTGTTCAAGGCAAATGTGCAGGTCAAAGTCTCGACCAACATCGTCAATATCGGCCTGGGGCAAACATCGACACTCGATGAGCACGGTCTGCTGAGTTCGGCGGTTACCGGGGGACCGAACATTTCCATAACCTTTGTAAATGACTACGACCCCATCCATCCGGGTATCAACCAGTTATCTACCGGCATTGATGGCAATCAGGTCAGCACCCCCATTTACGTTGCGGTGGATCAGGTGGTCACCGGTGAAACCGTGCTGACGCCGGTGGAAACCATCCTCGTGTGGTTCGAACAGAACGTACAGACCAGCACCATGTTCAGTACCTCACGCTCCAAGGCGATCGAAATCGACTTGACGTTCGATAACACCGCAGGTCGCCTTTACGAAGGCGGTCAGTGGAAAACCGTGTAACCGTCATGCCGGGGCAACCTTGCGGTTGCCCTTTCACTCCTCTTTGCCCGTCGTGGCGAAGTAGCCCGTCAGCGAGCGACAGATCGACTGCGCGAGGTCCTCCTGGGTGGCGATGCCATGGGGTCGATCACGATCGAACTGCGCCGACCAGCGAATCCGCCCCTGCGCCACATCCACCAGGCGCAATGACGCTCGCACCCGCGAAGGCTCGACCCGCACGCTGCCCTCCAGGCAATAGCTGTAACGCCCGCCACGCTTGAAGTCCGGTACCGGCTCGCTGTTGCGTGCCACCCGCATCAACACATGATTGGTCCCGGTCTGCGCCTGCTCGAACGACTCGAACAGTCGGCAGCTCAACTCCTCGCACAAGCCCCGGGTAAAGTCATCGCCATCGCGGGTGAGGCAGGTAAACGGCTGGATCTGGACCACGGGATGGCGAGTGCCGACGCCCTTGGGCCGCAGCCGCTGATAGGTCAAGCGATAACACCCGGGTGGAATGCTGAAGCGCACCGGGTCCTGCTGGCCGTTGCCGGCGTAATGCGCTGCAAGTTTGCGCCGCAAGCGCCCCACCTGCACTCGCACCACCGGATCGTCGCCCGTGCAATACACTGCCGGGTCACGACGAAACACCGCGATGCCAATGGCGTGTTCGGTCAGCGGCGTATTGCAAGCCTGAAGGTCGTGCTCGACCAGAAAGCGCAACAGACTGCCCATGCGCCTGGATTTGGCAAACAACGGGCTGACCAGCAACAGCGCCAGCACCCGCTCGATTTCTTCCCGATCGAGCGGCTCGGGTCTCCCCGCCGCAGTCGAATCGGCCATGCTTTTGATCACCATCGCCTGCCTCCGTGCAGGTTGCCGACAGGAATGGATGTCGCACTCCGTGATTACCCTTGCAGCGTGAGCAGGAATGGAACTCGGGCACTGCAACGACCAAGCGTAGCAGCCGTGTTGATATCGGCAGGCAATTGCGATGGTAGCAACCCGCCATCCGACGAACGTTCAATCTTGACGTCTGGAAAATTTGTAGGACTTGTCCCTTTGTGGCGAGGGAGCTCGCTCCCGCTGGGCTGCGAAGCGGCCCTGATCCTTTGCAACTCATTTCCTCAGACCCATCGCAGTGCCCGGTTTTACGGCGGCAGAGCCGCCGAACGGGAGCAAGCTCCCTCGCCACAGGGGTCATTTGGCGTCCTACAGGCCGGTTGCAGCGCTGGAGATCGACACCTAATGTGCGCCCGTCGCTGACTTGAATTGGCGACAGGGTTTCGCAGCCCTGTAGATACGTGTAGTAACCTTGCAGTCCATCAAGCCGATGACGGTCGCATCTGCGCCCGCATGTCGCTTTATGGTGGCTGTGTGTGGGAGATCTTCGGGTCTGCCGGGTTCCTCGTATCCTCGGTCTGCGAACCCGCACATAGCTACCACCCCATTCGAATCGCAGCGACCGGGAGTAGTTCTTCTTACAGATACGAGGAAGTTTTACTTATGACGACTAACAGTCCGCATCCCCGCTTCACCCCCATGAAACAAATCGCCACCAGCTACCCCGTCCTCCTCATCGACAGCGACGCCCCGCTGCGCGAGCTCCACAACTGCGCCGCCGAACGCCTCAACGCCGTCCTGCAATACCTCAACCTCATGGCCTGCACCAGCCTCCCCGACTACGCCGAAAACGACATCAACACCGTGACCAACATTTCGCGGATTCTGCTTCAGGATGTGCGGGATGTGTTTGGGGTGATCGAGCAGCGGGGGTTTGAGGGGCCGAAGAAGCAGTGACATTGTTCAAGCAAAAAAAAACCCGCATTTCTGCGGGTTTTCAATGGCCACCGTTCAGTTGGCTACAGCAGCCATCAGCAGACTGAAACGCGCAAAAACCGTTTTTGAGTAACGTCTAAAAAGCTCATCTACCCCGGCCGATTCATTTAGACTCGCCGTTGGCTCATGGGGCCGGGCCATGCCCGATAACGGATATCCAAGACAGCGGTTCATGAAAACAATAATTAGTTATTTGCGAAATAGTTACTGGAAAAGATGGATCCGCAAACACAAATGCAAAGTGGCGGGCGGTTTATTGTCGCTGCACAAAAGATCGACAGTGACCCTAGAAGAAGGCGTGACGCTTGGGCATGTGGTCATAGAGTCAAAAAAGCTGGAGATCGGTGCGCATACCTATATCCGCAGTGACTGCGTCCTTTCCGCGGTCTCATCCATTGGCAGGTTTTGCTCCATCGGCAGCAGCTGTTTTATCGGCCAACAAAAGAGCTCGCATCCGTTGGGCTGGCTCAGTTCACATCCCTTTCAATATACCGACACTGCGCTGGTTTACGACCCGGAGGTTGCGGACATCACGATTGGGCATGACGTCTGGATCGGCCATAGCGCGATGATCCTGGAAGGCGTGACTATAGGCACCGGCGCTGTCATCGCAACCCGCGCCCTGGTTGCCCATGACGTGCCACCGTACGCCATTGTTGCCGGCACCCCGGCAAAAATTGTCAAGTATCGGCATACACCCGAGTTGATTGAGGCGCTGATCAACAGCAAGTGGTGGGATGTTGATGTCGAGGTACTCAAGACATTACCGCTCAATGATCCGCAAGCCACTTTATCTCTGTTGGCCACCCTGCAGAAAGAAACGCGTGCCGACTACCAACAGATCGAAATAACCCGCAAAGGGTGCAGTATTTCGTCTTGAACATTGGAAATGACCAACACTGCACATTCAAGATGCCCGGCCAAACCAGATTCAAATGATAAAAAAACCCGCATCAGATGCGGGTTTTAACGGCTGGATCCTGATGATCCCTGCCCGCAAAGCGGTTATCAGAAGTTCGCCGGTGTGTTGGCGCTGATGATTTCCGCCTCATCTGCCCCGATATTGCGAAACCGGTGCGGCAAGGTCGTCGGGAAGTAATAGCCGTCCCCGGCGTTGAGCACACTCACCTGGCCATCCACGGTCAACTCCACGGTACCCCGGGTCACCAACCCACACTCCTCGCCTTCGGAATGCACGATCGGCTCTTCGCCGGAGCTTGCGCCCGGTGCGTATTGCTCGCGCAGCAAGCGCATCTGCCGGCTTGGCACGGACGCGCCGATCAGCAGCAGGCGCAGGCCATGGCGGCCGAGGTCGGGCTGTTCGTTGGCGCGGAAGACGTACTGGTGTTCGCGCGGCGGCTGATCGAAGGTGAAGAAGTCGGCCAGGGACATGGGGATGCCCTCCAGCAATTTCTTCAGGGAGCTGACGGAAGGACTGACCCGATTCTGTTCGATCAGGGAGATGGTTGCATTGGTGACGCCGCTACGCCGGGCCAGCTCGCGCTGGGACAGTTTGTAGCTTTCGCGTACTAATTTGAGTCGTGAGCCCGTGTCCATGACAGCCTTATGTGCCAACCCGTAGGAGCGAGCTTGCTCGCGATTGCGATCTGACCTTCAACATTGATGTCGACTCAACCAACGCTTTCGCGAGCAGGCTCGCTCCTACAGGGATAATGGAGGGGTGGAGTGCAGGCGCGGATCACGCCGTTTTCCGGTCCCGGAAACGTGAAAGGCGGCTATTAAATCACGTTTGTTGGTAATGCTCAGCAGGTTCGATAAACGGCTGGAAAAATAGCCATTTGCCACGAAGTTGTACAACCTGTGGGAGCGGGCTTGCTCGCGAAAGCGGTGTGTCAGGCGCCATCAGTTTTGGCTGATATGGCCTCTTCGCGAGCAAGCCCGCTCCCACAGGGGATTTGGTGTTTCTGGTATTAAAAAGCCGGCGGCACCCTTTGGGGAGATGCCGCCGGCGAGGTAAAGCTTAGATGCCGAAACGGTCACGCAGCGAGTAGTACACCGCGCCGAGGGCGGTCAACGGCGCCGAGAAGGTACGCCCGCCGATCATCGGCATGTGCGGCAGCGAGGCAAACGCATCGAAGCGCTCGGCGTCGCCACGGATCATTTCCGAGATCAGTTTGCCGGCCAGGTGCGAACAGGTGACGCCGTGGCCACTGTAGCCCTGCATGTAGTAGGCGTTTTTCTCGATACGGCCGAATTGCGGCATGCGCGACATGGTCAGCAGGAAATTGCCGGTCCAGCGGTAGTCGATCTTCACGTCCTTCAATTGCGGGAAGGTCTTGAGGATCTTCGGGCGGATCAGTTGTTCGATGTCGTCCGGCTCGCGCGCACCGTAGACCACGCCGCCGCCGTACAGCAGGCGGTTGTCGGCGGTCAGGCGGTAGTAGTCGAGCAGGTAGTTGCAGTCTTCCACGCAGTAGTTGTTGGTGATCAGGCTTCGGGCCTGCTTTTCAGACAACGGCTCGGTGACGACGATCTGCGAACCGCACGGCATGCTCTTGCTGGTCACGCGGTTGTCCAGGCCCTGCGGCAGGTAGGCGTTACCGGCGATCAGCAGGTACTTGGCCTTCACCACGCCTTTGGCGGTGCGCACGGTGATGGGCTCGCCATAGGTGATTTCCACCGCCGCCGATTGCTCGTAGATCTTGCCGCCCAGGCCGATGATGGCCGAGGCTTCGCCGAGGGCCAGGTTCAGCGGGTGAATGTGGCCGCCCTGCATGTCCAGCAGGCCGCCGACATAGGCATCGGAACCGATTTCGCGCTTGATGTCGGCCGCGTCGAGCATTTTCAGGTTCTTGTTGCCGTAACGTTCCCAGCTCTTCTTCTGTTCGGCCAGGCCCTTGAGTTGCTTTTTGTTCATCGCCGCGAAGATGCCGCCGGGGCGGTAGTCGCACTGGATGTCGTAGTGCTGTATGCGCTGACGGATGATGTCGGCGCCTTCGAAGATCATGCTGCCGAGGACTTCGGCAGTCTTGTCGCCGTAGCGCTCTTCGATGACATCGACGTCGCGGCTATAGGAGTTGACCAGTTGGCCGCCGTTGCGACCGCTGGCGCCGAAGCCGACTTTGGCCGCTTCGAGCACGGTCACGCTGTAGCCCGCTTCGGCGAGGAACAGAGCCGAGGACAGGCCGGTGTAGCCGGCGCCGATCACGCAGACGTCGCAGTCCACCGCCCCTTCCAGCACTGGGAAATCACCGGTGAAGTTGCGGGTGGCGGCGTAGTAGCTGTTTACATGTGCTTGTTTCATACAGTTCTCCGATGGCCGCCGACAGAGCCGGCGACCGTCGCTTTATTGTTATCAGAGCTTGATCCAGGTCGCCTTGAGTTCGGTGTACTTGTCGAACGCGTGCAGCGATTTGTCCCGACCGTTACCCGACTGCTTGAACCCGCCGAACGGCGCGGTCATGTCGCCGCCGTCGTACTGGTTGACCCAGACGCTGCCGGCACGCAGGCCACGGGCGAAGGTGTGGGCCTTGCTCAGGTTGCTGGTCCATACACCGGCGGCCAGGCCGAAGATGCTGTCGTTGGCAATCGCCAGGGCTTCATCGAAGGTGTCGAAGGTGATGACCGACAGCACCGGGCCGAAGATTTCTTCCCGGGCGATGGTCATGGCGTTGGTCACGCCGTCGAAAATCGTCGGTTCCACGTACAGGCCACCGGTGTCTTCGAGGGTGCGGCTGCCGCCGGCGATCAGTTCGGCACCCTGCTCTTTGCCGATGCCGATGTAGCGCAGTACGTTGTCCAGTTGACGCTGGTCGACGACCGCGCCGACGGTGGTCGCAGGGTCGAGGGCGTGGCCCGGTTTCCAGGCCTGCAGGGCTTCGACCAGCAATGGCATGAACTGCTCGCGAATCGAACGTTCCACCAGCAAGCGAGAACCGGCAGTGCAGACTTCACCCTGGTTGAAGGCGATGCCACTGGCCGCCGCCTGTGCTGCCGCGCGCAGATCCGGCGCGTCGGCGAACACCACGTTCGGGCTCTTGCCCCCGGCTTCGGCCCATACGCGTTTCATGTTGCTCTGCCCGGCGTAAACCATCAGCTGCTTGGCAATCGCCGTGGAGCCGGTGAAGGCCAGCACGTCGACGTCCATGTGCAACGCCAGTGCCTTGCCGACGGTGTGGCCGTAGCCCGGCAGGACGTTGAACACACCTTTCGGGATGCCGGCATCCAGCGCCAACTGGGCGATGCGGATCGCGGTCAGCGGGGACTTTTCCGAAGGCTTGAGGATGAACGAGTTGCCCATCGCCAGGGCCGGGGCGAATTTCCAGCTGGCCATGATCAACGGGAAGTTCCACGGCACGATGGCCGCGACCACGCCGGCCGCTTCGCGGGTCACCAGGCCCAGTTGATCCTGGGGCGTGGCGGCGACTTCGTCGTAGATCTTGTCGATGGCTTCGGCGGTCCAGCGGATCGCGTTGGCGGTCGCCGGAATGTCGATGCTCATGGAGTCGCTGATCGGCTTGCCCATGTCGAGGGTTTCGAGCAGGGCCAGTTCTTCCTGGTTCGCCAGGATCAGGTCGGCGAAACGGATCAGGATGCGCTTGCGCTCGGCCGGGGCCAGGTTGGCCCACACGCCGGATTCGAAAGTGCGGCGCGCCACGGCGACCGCTGCATTGGCATCGGCTTCGTCGGTGCTGGCGACGTTCGCCAGGAAACGACCGTCCACGGGGCTGATGCATTCGAACGTCGCGCCGCTGGCGGCTGCGCAGTATTGGCCGTCAATGAATGCGCGACCTTCGATGGTTAGGGACTGGAAGCGCTGCTCCCAATCGCTGCGAGTGTTTGTCATGGTTGTGACTCGACGCAGGGGAATAGGTGGTCGCCGGATTGAACGCCAACCAATTACGACCTTGGAAATACGATCCCCTGTGGGAGCGGGCTTGCTCGCGAAGGCGATGTGTCAGTCGACATCAGTGTTGACTGTGCCGCCCTCTTCGCGAGCAAGCCCGCTCCCACAGTTGATCGGTGTGATCCGTCTTAAACGGTATGCAAGTACCAGTTGTACTCAAGGTCCGAGATGGAGTTCTCGAACTCGGCCAGCTCGCTTTCCTTGCACGCCACGAACACGTCGATGTACATCGGGTCGATGTAGCGCGCCATGACTTCGCTGTCGTCCAGCTCGCGCAGTGCGTCGCGCAGGTTGTTCGGCAGGCTCTGCTCGTTCTGCTCGTAGCTGTTGCCTTCCACCGGGGCGCCCGGTTCGATCTGGTTGGTCAGACCGTGGTGAACACCGGCCAATACCGATGCCATCAGCAGGTACGGGTTGGCGTCGGCACCGGCCACGCGATGCTCGATGCGCACGGCGTCCTTGGAGCCGGTCGGTACACGCACGGCCACGGTGCGGTTATCGATGCCCCAGCTCGGCGAGTTCGGTACATAGAACTGTGCGCCGAAACGACGGTACGAGTTGACGTTCGGGCAAAGGAACGCCATCTGCGCCGGCAGGGTCTCGAGCACACCGCCGATCGCGTGTCGCAGCGCGGCGTTCTGCTCGGGATCCTCGCTGGCAAAGATGTTGTTGCCTTCTTTGTCGAGAATCGAAATGTGCACGTGCAGACCGTTACCCGCCTGGCCCGGATACGGCTTGGCCATGAAGGTGGTGTCCATCTCGTGGTCGTAGGCGATGTTCTTCACCAGACGCTTGAGCAGGACCGCGTAGTCGCAGGCCTTGATCGGGTCAGCCACGTGATGCAGGTTGACTTCGAATTGCGCCGGGGCGCTTTCCTTGACGATGGCGTCAGCCGGGATGCCCTGCTCTTTCGCGCCTTCGAGGATGTCTTGCAGGCAATCGACGTATTCGTCGAGGTCGTCGATCAGGTACACCTGGGTCGACATCGGACGCTTGCCGGACACCGGCGAACGTGGCGATTGCGGACGACCGTTCACGTTGTCCTGGTCGATCAGGTAGAACTCCAGTTCGAACGCGGCGCAGATGGTCAGGCCCATGTCGTCGAACTTGCGCACGATATTGGCCAGCACTTCACGCGGGTCGGCGAAGAATGGCTCGCCTTCGATTTCGTGCATGGTCATCAACAGTTGCGCGGTCGGGCGCTTCTGCCATGGCTCGATGCTGAGGGTGCCGGGGATCGGGTAGCAGATCCGGTCGGCATCGCCGATGTCCAGACCCAGGCCGGTGCTTTCCACCGTGGAACCATTGATGTCCAGAGCAAACAGAGAGGCCGGCAGGTTGATGCCTTTCTCGTAAACCTTATGAAGACTGGTGCGCTCGATGCGCTTGCCGCGCACCACACCGTTCATATCCGCAATCAGAAGGTCGACGTACAAAACCTCAGGATGTTTCTTAAGGAATGCGTTTGCTTCGTTGAGTTGAACGGCACGCAGAGGGACCGACATGATGCACCTATTTTTTTACTGTTAATTATTATGTTCACCGCCCTTTCACGAGCCCAGTCAATCCGAAAGGCAAAGTGAAGTCAATAGCGAACACCTGGCCTTTCAACGTTTATTTTCGGGCCTCACAGGGGGACGAGAGTGCCAGATACGCCCTCAAACACGCGTAAACCCTGAAGATCGGACGTGCGGCGTTTAGAATTTTTTACATGAGAGTTGTTAATTAAAATCAACAAGGCTAAGCTCCGGAAAAGCTCGTTCAAGTGTGAAACTTCGAGGTGATAAAAATGGCACTCAAGCCATTGATCGGCGTTACTGCGTGCGTCAAACAGATTGGCCTGCACCCCTACCACATCAGCGGTGACAAGTACTTGCGTGCTGTCAGCGTTGCGGCGCTGGGGCTGCCTGTCGTTATTCCTTCCTTAGGCGACCTGACCGAAATCGATGACCTGCTGCCGCAGCTCGACGGTCTGTTGCTGACCGGCTCGCCGTCGAACGTGGAACCCTTCCACTATCAAGGCCCCGACAGCGCCCCCGGCACGGATCATGATCCGGCGCGGGATGCCACCACCCTTCCCCTGATCCGCGCCGCTATTGCAGCGGGCGTGCCGGTACTCGGCATCTGCCGTGGTTTCCAGGAAATGAACGTGGCGTTCGGTGGCAGCCTGCATCAAAAGGTCCATGAACTGCCTGGCTTGCTCGACCATCGCGAGGCCGACCATCCGGACCTGGCCGTGCAATACGCACCCGCCCATGAGGTGAATGTGCAGCCCGGCGGTGTGTTCGAAGCGCTGGAGCTGCCTGCGGTGTTCCAGGTGAACTCGATTCACAGCCAGGGCATCGACCGCCTCGCGCCCGGCCTGCGCGCCGAAGCCGTCGCGCCTGATGGCCTGATCGAAGCGATCTCCGTCGAGCACAGCAAGGCCTTTGCCCTCGGTGTGCAATGGCACCCGGAATGGCAAGTGCTGAACAACCCTCCTTATTTGAGTATTTTCCGGGCGTTCGGCGAAGCCTGCCGGCAACGGGCGGCATTGCGTCACTCGAGCTGACGACCTGATATCCACATTCAACGATTGACTGCCCAACGCGAGCGGGCAGGCGCTTGTGCGTGCCTCGCTCGCGAAAACAACACACTGCAATAACAACAAGTACGACCAGGCAGCCAGGATGGCGGCGCCGAATAAACCCGGCCGCAGTGCAATGCCGGTCAACCTGATGCAACCCCATGTGGGAGCGGGCTTGCTCGCGAAGGCGGCGACACAATCAACACAGCTGTCGCCTGACACACCGCTTTCGCGAGCAAGCCCGCTCCCACAGGGTCCTGCGTTGGACTGACAGACATCATCTGATAAGGGTTTGCAATCCACTATTAAGCCGGGCCGTGTTGGCCGGGCGACTGAAACCTGTTGGGAGTTTCACATGGCAAACGCCTCCAGCATCTACAGGAAGGCTCTTGAGGGTCACCAGGCACCGAAAAAGGTGTTGGTGAAAATCGATCGCGTCACCAAGAAGTTCGACGAAACCATCGCTGTGGACGATGTGTCCCTGGAGATCCACCAGGGTGAAATCTTCGCCCTGCTCGGTGGTTCCGGTTCCGGCAAATCGACCCTGCTGCGCATGCTCGCCGGTTTCGAGCGCCCGACCGAAGGCCGGATTCTGCTCGACGGTGTCGACATCACCGACATGCCGCCGTACGAACGACCGATCAACATGATGTTCCAGTCCTACGCGCTGTTCCCGCACATGACGGTAGCGCAGAACATCGCCTTCGGCCTCAAGCAGGACCGTTTGCCAGCGGCCGAAATCGACGCCCGGGTGCAGGAGATGCTACGCCTGGTGCACATGACCCAGTACGCCAAGCGCAAGCCGCACCAACTGTCCGGCGGCCAGCGTCAGCGCGTGGCCCTGGCCCGTTCCCTGGCCAAGCGTCCGAAGCTGCTGCTGCTCGACGAACCGATGGGCGCACTGGATAAAAAGCTGCGTTCGCAGATGCAATTGGAACTGGTGGAGATCATCGAGCGCGTGGGCGTGACCTGCGTGATGGTGACCCACGACCAGGAAGAGGCCATGACCATGGCCCAGCGTATCGCGATCATGCACCTGGGCTGGATCGCCCAGATCGGCAGCCCGGTGGACATTTATGAAGCACCGGTCAGCCGCATGGTCTGCGAATTCATCGGCAACGTGAACGCCTTCGACGGCACCGTGGTCGAGGACCTGGAAGGTCACGCGATCATCCACAGTCCGGACCTGGAGCAGAAGATCTACGTCGGTCACGGCGTCAGCACTTCGGTGCAGGACAAGTCGATCACCTACGCGATCCGCCCGGAAAAACTGCTGGTCAGCACCGTCAAGCCGGATAACCGCTACAACTGGTCCGCTGGCAAAGTGCATGACATCGCCTACCTGGGCGGGCACTCGGTGTTCTACGTCGAACTGCCTGGGGGCAAGATCGTCCAGTCGTTCATGGCCAACGCCGAACGCCGTGGTGCGCGTCCGACCTGGGACGATCAGGTCTACGTGTGGTGGGAAGACGACAGCGGCGTGGTACTGCGCGCATGAAAACCTTCAATCAGCAATTCCTGAGGTGGGTCCCCAGCGGGCGCAAGTTCGTCATCGGGATTCCGTTCATCTGGCTGTTCCTGTTCTTCATGTTGCCATTCTTCCTGGTGATGAAGATCAGCTTCTCGGAAGCAGCCCTGGCCATTCCGCCCTACTCGGAGATCTACACCTTCGCCGAGCAGAAATTCCAGCTGTTGCTCAACATCGGCAACTACACCCTGCTGGGCGAGGATGAGCTGTACCTGTCTGCCTACCTGGGCTCGTTGAAGGTGGCGTTTTTCAGCACCGTGATGTGCCTGGTGATCGGTTTCCCGATGGCCTACGCCATCACCAAGGCCAGCAAGGAAGCGCAGAACGTGCTGATGCTGCTGATCATGATGCCGACCTGGACCGCGATCCTGATCCGCGTTTATGCGTGGATGGGCATCCTCAGCAACAACGGCCTGCTCAACGGGTTCCTGATGTGGACCGGGCTGACGTCGCACCCGATCGAGATCCTCAACACCAACACCGCCGTCTACATCGGCGTGGTGTATGCATACCTGCCGTTCATGGTGCTGCCGCTGTACGCCAACCTGGTCAAACATGACCAGAGCCTGCTGGAGGCCGCATCGGACCTGGGTTCGAGCACCTTCAACAGCTTCTGGAAAATCACCGTGCCTTTGGCCAAGAACGGCATCATCGCCGGTTGCATGCTGGTGTTCATTCCGGTGGTCGGTGAGTTCGTGATTCCGGAACTGCTGGGCGGCCCGGAAACCCTGATGATCGGCCGTGTGTTGTGGCAAGAGTTCTTCAACAACCGCGACTGGCCAGTGGCGTCCGCCCTGGCGGTGGTAATGCTGTTGATCCTGATTGTGCCGATTCTGCTGTTCAACCGCAGCCAGGCCAAAGAGATGGAGGCACGGGGATGAAACGCTTCGGATTTTCAAAGTTCATGCTGATTTTCGGCCTGTCGTTTATCTACCTGCCGATGCTGATTCTGGTGATCTACTCGTTCAACGCCTCAAAGCTGGTGACGGTGTGGGGTGGCTGGTCGATCAAGTGGTACGCCGGTTTGCTCGACAACAGCCAGTTGATGGGTTCGGTGCTGCGCTCGCTGGAAATCGCCTGCTACACCGCGATTGCGGCAGTCGCACTAGGGACGCTGGCCGCGTTCGTCCTGACCCGCGTCACACGCTTCAAGGGCCGCACGCTGTTCGGTGGCCTGGTCACCGCGCCGCTGGTGATGCCTGAAGTGATCACCGGCCTGTCGCTGTTGCTGCTGTTCGTGGCCATGGCGCAGTTGATCGGCTGGCCGATGGAGCGTGGCATCGTCACGATCTGGATCGCCCACACCACGTTTTGTGCCGCCTATGTGGCGGTGGTAGTCTCCGCCCGCCTTCGCGAACTGGACCTGTCCATCGAAGAAGCGGCCATGGACCTGGGTGCGAAGCCGTTCAAGGTGTTTTTCCTGATCACCATTCCGATGATCGCGCCGTCACTGGCGGCCGGCGGCATGATGTCGTTCGCCCTGTCGCTGGATGACCTGGTGCTGGCGAGTTTCGTGTCCGGCCCGGGTTCCACGACCCTGCCGATGGAGGTGTTCTCGGCGGTGCGTCTGGGCGTCAAGCCCGAGATCAACGCCGTGGCCAGCCTGATCCTGTTGGCAGTGTCGATCGTGACCTTCATGGTCTGGTACTTCAGCCGCCGTGCCGAAGAAAGCCGCAAGCGCGCGATCCAGGAAGCCATGGACCAGACCGCCAGCGAATCCTGGCAGCAACCTGAAAAGAAAATGCTAGAAGCCACCGCCTAAGACGCTGTGGTTTGCTCTTTGTGGCGAGGGGGCTTGCCCCCGTTCGGCTGCGCAGCAACCGTAAAACCAGTGCGTTCGGTGTAACTGAAACACCGCGGAATCCGGTTTTGGGGCCGCTGCGCGACCCAACGGGGGCAAGCCCCCTCGCCACAGGTGTTGTGTTCACTGTTTTGTGTTTTTGAATAAAAAAATGGAGTTGTACCGATGAAAATGTTTGGCAGGACTCTGCTGACACTGTCCTTATTGGGCGCAATCGCCACCGGCGCCCAGGCCAATGACAAGGTTCTGCGCGTCTATAACTGGTCGGATTACATAGGCCCGGATACCGTCAAGAAGTTCGAGGAAGAGACTGGCATCCAGGTGACCTACGATGTCTTCGACAGCAACGAAACCCTTGAGGCACGCCTGCTGGCGGGCAAATCCGGCTACGACATCGTCGTGCCGTCCAACAGCTTCCTGGCCAAGCAGGTCAAGGCCGGTGTCTATCAGGAACTGGACAAGTCGAAGCTGTCGAACTGGAAAAACCTCAACCCGGTGCTGCTGAAAAACGCCTCCGCGAGCGATCCCGACAACGCCCACGCCATCCCGTACATGTGGGGCTCGATCGGCATCGGCTTCAACCCGCAGAAGGTCAAGGAAGTGCTCGGCGCCAACGCCCCGACCAACTCCTGGGACCTGCTGTTCAAACCGGAAAACGCCGAGAAGCTAAAAGCCTGCGGCATCAGTTTCCTCGATTCGCCGACTGAAATGATCCCGACCGCCCTGCACTACCTGGGCTACCCGGTGAACGATCAGGACAAACAGCACATCGCCGAAGCCGAGGCGCTGTTCATGAAGATTCGCCCGAACGTGGCGTACTTCCATTCGTCGAAATACATCTCGGACCTGGCCAACGGCAACATCTGCGTGGCCGTCGGTTACTCCGGCGACGTGCTGCAGGCCAAGGCCCGCGCCCAGGAAGCCGGGGACAAGGTGAAGATCGACTACAGCATCCCGAAAGAAGGCGCCGCCAGTTTCTACGACATGCTCGCCATCCCGCGCGATGCCGCCAACGTCGAGAACGCGTACCTGTTCATGAACTTCCTGATGCGCCCCGACGTGATTGCCGACATCACCAACAACATCGGCTACAGCAACGCGAACGCTGCGGCCACGCCACTGGTCGATGAAGCGATCCGCAACGATCCGGGCTCCTACCCGCCGGAAGCGGTGATGGCCACGCTCTATGCCGTGCCGGACCAGCCGATTGCCGTCCAGCGGATCATGACCCGTGGCTGGACCAAGGTGAAGTTGGGCCAGTAATCCAGAACCCCACCTACCTAATGTGGGAGCGGGCTTGCTCGCGAAGGCGTCAGGTCAGTCGACATCTCTCTTGAATGTGCCGGCCTCTTCGCGAGCAAGCCCGCTCCCACAGTTGATCGGAGGGGTTCAACATTTTCCGTTCACGCAGCGCCTTACCACCGCTGCCTCTCCTGCAAGTAGAACGGCCTCACCTGGCTCCCTCGGTTCAGGTGAATTTTGGCGCCCTCGGGCGCCTTTTTTATTGGGGATCGATCAAAGGCCATTCGGCCAGCGCCCGATAGCGGCCCTTGTGGGATTCGAACAGGGTGAACCGGTCGGCACGCAGGAGGAATTCCGGCGCCGTTGCGGACTCCGGCACCGGTGCCCGATACTGCCGTGCCAGGGTCAGATGCGGACGGTATTCCCTTGGCGCTTCCTCCAGCCCGAACGGCAACATCGCCTGTTCCAGGGCGTACACCAGGCGTAACAATGCCGGGGGCGCCTGCTCCGGTGCGAGCACCAGCGCCCCTGCCCTGCGCCACACGTCCAGCCGATCCAGCACCACCGTCAAACGCTCGCCCGGTGTACGGATCGCCGCCGCAGCGGTACAGATATCGGCAATCTGCGCCGCGCCCACCGCCCCCAAAAACTTCAGCGTCAGGTGAAAGTTTTCCGCCGGCACCGGCCGTCCGTTGCGCAGTTGCAGCGCACTGCGCCACTGCGCTATCTCCCGGCGCTGGGCCGGGGCGCAGTTCAGCGCAAAGAACAGACGCTTGAACGGCTCGCGGGATTCGTCGTTCATGCCGGACACCTCGTGGGAAGACTGCCTGAGTGTACCCAACACTCGCGTACCGACCAGCGCATTTCTGGCATCGTGGGGCAAGCGCGTTATAGTTTTAGCATCCCGAAAAACCGGAGGGGGCCATGCGACAGATCATCAGCAAGGAACCATGGTGGGCCAGACCGCCCGAGCCCGGCCAGGATGAACTCAAGCTGGAATGGGGCTGGCTGGTGCACTACAGCGAAGGCGAGCCGCGCTTCGAGTTCATCCGCGAGCGGCCGACGGACGACGAGATCCGCCATCGAAAGAGTTGCAGGATCACCCCGACGCCGGAGTGATCCCGCGTGCGGCGTCAGGCCTGGAAGAGCAATTCGAACCCGCCGTACACCATGCGCTGGCCATCGAAGGGCATCGGATTGACGTCCGGTTTCATGCGCGGGTCCTGCATCATCTTGTCCATTCCGGCATTGCGCCTGGCCTTGTCCGGCCAGACGATCCAGCCAAAGGCAACGGTTTCGCCTTCCTTGAGCTTCACCGACATTGGAAACGAGGTGACCTTGCCTTCCGGGACATCCTCGCCCCAGCATTCGACCACGCTCAAGGCACCGTTTTCCTTGAAAATCGAGGCGGCGATTTCGGCGTGTTTGATGTATTGCTCACGGTTGGCGGTAGGTACGGCAGCAATAAAACCATCGACATATGACATGAGTATCTCTCCTTGGGTCATGGGGTGTTCTGCTGGGTAGTCGATTGCGCTGGCGTCCAATCGACAGCGCCGGTACTCAAACCGACCGGTGGTTCAGTACTCACCGCCAGGCTGCCTTCGATCTGCCCCGCCATGTAAAGCGTGCCAGCCATGACGCCGGTGGTCGGGTTCTGCACCAGTTTGAGCCAGGCCTTGTCGAAGGTATTGCCCAGGCTGCTGCGGATCAGCGCCTCGCTGTCGGGCCGGTCATTGGCCTGAATCAGTGCGCGAATGCCCGCCACCCCTATCGTGATCAAGCCACCGGCGAGTCTCCCGGCTGCCGCGGCCACGGCGCTGGCGGCCCCGCGCGGGGCCATCTCGGCTTCCATCCGCCGGCTGGCGCGCCTGGCCACCGGCGCCATCGCGGTGTCGGTCGAGCCCACCCCCTTGTCGCCACCGGCCTTGTGGATTTTGTCGACCAGCGCGGCGAAGGCCGGCAAGGTGTTCAGCGATTCGGTGTGCACGATCTGGTACAACGAAGCGTCCCGCGCCGGCGGCGGCCCGAGGGCGATGGCCGGGATTTTCTGGATGCGCCCGTTGAGCTGGGCCATCGGCACGCCGTGGCGGGTGGAGATTTTCTGCAGCTCTTCCTTGAGGATGTCGACGTAGAACGCCGCTGCCAGACCGAGAATCGCATCGGGATCGACTTCCAATGCCGCCGGGGCCAGGACCTTCTCCTGATAGGCTTCGAGCAGGTACGCCGCCAGGCGTTTTTCCGATGCGTCCTGCTCACCCCTGGCGCTGAGGGTGTACCAGCTGACCTTCACCGACAGCCATTCCTGGGTCCAGTAGCTGCTGAACCACGGAATGAAATTCTGTTCGGTCAACTCATAGACCCGTGTACGCCAGTACTCCATGGCGCCGCGGGCATAGATTCTGGTCTGCTCGGTGGCTGACTGCGACGCAGCGACGATCTCCCGGTCCACTTGCTGCCAGGTGCTGGCGGGAACGATGACTGGCGCCACTTCCACCGGCGCACGCGGCGGTGTGGCGCACCCCGCCAACACCACCAGCACGGCGACGATCAGCGAACGCAGGCTCAAGATTGCGACTTCCCGCAGTGTGCACCGGACGAAATGCCCGATACTCGAAACCATCGGTTTAAGTATAGGTGGCTGTGCCCTTGAGGCCGCCTTCGCGAGCAAGCCCGCTCCCACCTTGGTTGGCGGTGAACCTGTGGGAGCGGGCTTGCTCGCGAAGGGGTCCGCATCAACAACACAAAAACCACCATCACTGGCGTCGATATTCACCATCGCCGCGATTGCCTTCCGCTTGAACGCCGTCAGCGTAGGATCAATTCCAAGCCAACACGAAACCCCGAATCGGAGGGGAACCTCATGCTGATCCATCTGCTGACCTGCCTGGCCCTGACGGCGTTCACATTGAGTGTGTTTGCCTGGTACGTCCTGAGCGAGGAACAAACATCATGATTCACACTGTCACCCTCGCCGTACGTTTTCCGGTGTTCGGCAACAATTTCTACGCGCAGGAATTCGAGTCACGTAAAGAGTTGACTCTTCTGTTCGACGAGAAGTTCGAGGCGTTGCTGATCCCGGCAGCCGATCATCACTTCAGCAACGAAGTGGTCGGGCTCAATGATCAGTTCCGTTTTTTGAATGATGTGCTGGTCGAGCATCTGCTGGATGTCGAACTGGCAAAAAGCTCGGCCCGTTCGTTCGGGTTCTGACAGCGACCGCCGGTCGCCCGGGCACGGACGGCAACCGCTCACAACGTTCGCTGGCTATTGCCGATCCCCTTGGCAATATCAATCCCCCAATCCATCGCCGCTTCCATGTCCAGCATGTGCGGCCGCGGGTCGTGGTTCTCATCGATGGCCGAGCCGTCCGGCCGATAGACACCGATGAACATACCCAACGAACCGTCCTTCAATATCTCTGCCTTGACTTTGATGTTGCATCCGTTCGATAGCGTTTCCTTGTGCTCCATATGGCGCTCGGTCATGACTGCATTGCTCCCCTGACTGAATTCAAACCCTACTGGCCATGCTAGCTCAGCCCTCCGGAATGCGCCGATTGGCAGGACCGGAGGCCGGCCCTGACAGCGGCGCAATGCCACCTATACTCAAGGCCACCTCCCCCCTGGGGATCTGCACGTCCAACAATAAAAAGCAGAGGTGGAACATGGTCTGGCAGCAAGTCTACGATCCGTTCGGTAACCCGGTGCTTTCAACGCTCATGGCGGCTGTGCCGGTGGTGGTGATGCTGGCGTCCCTCGCGTTTTTTCATATCAAGGCGCACCTGGCGGCGTTGCTCGCCCTGGCCTCGGCCTTGCTGATCTCGATCTTCGCCTTCGGCATGCCGGCGAACATGGCCGGTTCCGCGGCGCTGTTCGGTGCGGCCAACGGCCTGCTGCCGATTGGCTGGATCGTGTTGAACATCATCTTCCTGCATCGCCTGACCACCGAGAACGGTTCGTTCAAGGTGCTGCAAGACTCCCTGGCGCGCATCACCGATGACCGGCGCCTGCAATTGCTGCTGATCGCCTTCTGCTTCGGGGCGTTTTTCGAGGGCGCGGCCGGTTTCGGTACGCCGGTGGCGGTGACCGGGGCGATTCTGATCGGGCTGGGGTTTTCGCCGCTCGCCGCTTCAGGGCTGGCACTGATCGCCAACACCGCCCCCGTGGCGTTCGGCGCCCTCGGCACACCGATCATCACCCTGGCCAAGGTCACCGGACTGGATGAAATGGAGCTGTCGATGATGGTCGGCCGACAGTTGCCGTTCTTCTCGGTGCTGGTGCCGTTCTGGTTGATCTGGGCCTTTGCCGGCTGGCGCAAGATGGTGGAAATCTGGCCGGCGATCCTGGTGGCCGGGGTCAGTTTTGCCGTGCCGCAGTTCCTGGTGTCCAACTATCACGGGCCGATGCTCGTGGACGTGATCGCCGCACTGATTTCCATGGCCTGCCTGACCGGTTTCCTCAAAGTGTGGAAACCGGCCACCGTGCATACCTCCGCCGCCCTGTCCGGCCGGGTCGACAACTCGAAGATCGACGCCGAGCACGACGAAAAGCCTGTACCCACTGCAACCTTTGCCAATGAAGCAAAACCGGCAGTGATGCGGGCGTGGATGCCGTGGCTCATCCTCACGGTCTTCGTGTTCATCTGGGGCACCCAGGGCTTCAAGAACACCTTCGACACCCGCCCCGCCATCGACCCGCAAACCAGTGCCGCCAAGCTCGATCCTCAGGGCAAGCCGATGCGCGAGGCGAACCCGCTGTTTGCGCCGGTCGTGACCTTCACCACCCTGCACTTGCAGGTCGAGAAAGTCCCGCCCGTGGTGGCCGCGCCGAAAACCGAAGAAGCGGTGTACAAGTTCACCTGGTTCACCGCCACCGGCAGCGGCATTCTGCTGGCGGCGATTGTCGGCGGTTTGCTGATGGGGTACTCGATCCCGCAACTGATTCACCAGTACCTGCGCACTTTGTGGGTGGTGCGTTATTCGCTGATCACCATTGCGGCGATGCTCGCGCTGGGCTTCCTCACGCGCTACTCGGGCCTGGATGCGACCATGGGCCTGGCTTTCGCCGCGACGGGCATTTTCTACCCGATGTTCGGCACCCTGCTCGGCTGGCTCGGCGTGGCGTTGACAGGTTCGGACACCGCGTCAAACGTGCTGTTCGGTGGCCTGCAACGGGTGACATCCGAGCAGTTGGGCATCAGCCCGGTGTTGATGGCTGCCGCCAACAGTTCCGGGGGGGTCATGGGCAAGATGGTCGACGCCCAGTCGATCGTGGTCGCCTCCACCGCCACCCGCTGGTACGGCCATGAAGGGGAAATCCTGCGCTACGTATTCTTCCACTCGATTGTGCTGGCGATCCTGGTCGGTGGCCTGGTGACGCTGCAGGCCTACGTCGCGCCGTTCAGCCATATGGTGGTGGGCGGGCATTGAGTCGAATACAAGCGTAATTCTGCTTGAGCCTGATCCCAGTGGGAAACCTGATCCCTGTGGGAGCGAGCTTGCTCGCGATGGCGGAGTGTCATTCAACATAGATGTCGAATGGTCTGCCGCTATCGCGAGCAAGCTCGCTCCCACATCTATGGATGGTGGTACGTCGAGCAGACAACGATCCCATGGACAGCTGAGCCTGACGGGCCAATGATTAAGACAGTGGACCGCGAAAACAGACCTCACGCATCAACAAAACGAGTGTCGAGCGCCGATGAACATTCTCTACGATGAACGCGTTGACGGCGCCTTGCCCGACGTCGACAAACAGGCGCTGTTGCACGCCCTGCAAACCCGCTTGCCAGCTCTTGAGATCCTGCATCAGCGCGAGGAAACCAAGCCCTACGAATGCGACGGGCTGTCGGCCTATCGCACCACGCCGATGCTGGTGGTGCTGCCCCGCTCCATCGACGAAGTCCAGGGGGTGCTGCGGGTCTGCCATGAACTGCGCGTCCCCGTCGTGGCCCGTGGCGCGGGCACCGGGTTGTCCGGCGGCGCGCTGCCCCTGGAGAAAGGCGTGCTGCTGGTGATGGCGCGCTTCAACAACATCCTGCACATCGATCCAGCCGCCCGTACCGCTCGGGTTCAGCCCGGCGTACGCAATCTGGCGATTTCCCAGGCAGCGGCACCCTTCGGCCTGTATTACGCGCCGGATCCTTCCTCGCAAATCGCCTGTTCCATCGGAGGCAACGTCGCGGAAAATGCCGGTGGCGTGCACTGCCTGAAGTACGGCCTGACCGTGCACAACGTGCTCAAGGTCGACATCCTCACCGTCGATGGCGAGCACCTGAGCCTGGGCTCCAACGCCCTCGACGCCCCCGGTTTCGACCTGCTGGCGCTGTTCACCGGATCCGAAGGCCTGCTCGGGGTGATCACCGAGGTCACGGTCAAGCTGCTGCCCAAACCGCAGACCGCCAAAGTGCTGCTGGCGGCGTTCGATTCCGTGGAAAAAGCCGGGCGCGCCGTCGGCGACATCATTGCCGCCGGCATCATCCCCGGTGGCCTGGAAATGATGGACAACCTGGCCATCCGCGCCGCCGAGGACTTCATCCACGCCGGTTATCCGGTGGATGCCCAGGCCATTCTGCTGTGCGAGCTCGATGGTGTCGAAGCCGATGTCTCAGAGGACTGCGACCGGGTGCGCCAGGTACTGCAACAGGCCGGCGCCACCGAGTTACGCCAGGCCAAGGACGAAGCCGAGCGCGTGCTGTTCTGGGCCGGGCGCAAGAATGCCTTCCCGGCGGTGGGTCGCCTCTCGCCGGACTACTACTGCATGGACGGCACCATTCCCCGTCGCGAACTGCCCGGCGTACTGCACGCCATCGCCGAGCTTTCGAACGAATACGGCCTGCGGGTGGCCAACGTGTTCCATGCCGGCGACGGCAACATGCACCCGCTGATCCTGTTCGATGCCAATCAACCCGGTGAACTTGATCGAGCTGAAGCCCTGGGTGGCAAGATTCTGGAGTTGTGCGTGAAAGTCGGCGGCAGCATCACCGGTGAACACGGCGTGGGCCGCGAGAAGATCAACCAGATGTGCGCGCAGTTCAACAGCGATGAGCTGACCCTGTTCCATGCCATCAAGGCCGCCTTCGACCCCAGCGGCCTGCTCAACCCCGGCAAGAACATTCCGACCCTGCACCGCTGCGCCGAATTCGGTGCCATGCACATACATGGCGGTCAATTGCCCTTCCCCGAGCTGGAGCGCTTCTGATGCACGGCCCTGAAGATTTCGATGACAGCCAGTCACTGCTGGAACAGGTCAATCAGGCGCTGGAAAACGCCACGCCCTTGCGCATCCAGGGTTCCAACAGCAAAGCCTTTCTCGGCCGCACCACGGCCGGGGAGATTCTCGACACCCGCTCGCACCGGGGTATCGTCAGTTACGACCCGACTGAACTGGTGATCACCGCCCGTTGCGGCACACCGTTGTCGCAACTGACGCAGGTACTGGACGCCGCGCAACAGATGCTGCCCTGCGAGCCACCATCCTTCGGCGACGGCGCTACCGTCGGCGGCATGATCGCCTGCGGGCTGTCCGGGCCACGGCGCCCGTGGTCCGGTTCGGTGCGCGATTTCGTGCTCGGCACGCGGGTCATCACAGGGCAAGGCAAGCTGTTGCGCTTCGGTGGCGAGGTGATGAAAAACGTCGCCGGCTACGACCTGTCGCGCCTGATGGCCGGCAGTTACGGCAGCCTCGGGCTGATTACCGAAGTGTCCCTCAAAGTGCTGCCCAAACCCCGGCAGTGCCTCAGTATCAGCCTGGAAATGGACGCCGAACGGGCCTTGTTGCGCCTGGCGGAATGGGGCCAGCAGCCGTTGCCGATCAGCGCGGCTTGTCACGACGGTTCACGCCTGCACCTGCGGCTTGAGGGCGGTGAAGGTTCGGTATCGGCGGCCCATGAGCGCCTCGGAGGCGAACGGCTGGAGTCTTGCTGGTGGGACGATCTCAACGAACAGCGCTTGAGTTTCTTCGATGAAGACCAACCGCTTTGGCGCCTGTCACTGCCACACAACACGCCGCTTCTGTCGTTGCCGGGGCGCCAGTTGATCGACTGGGGGGGCGCCCAGCGCTGGCTGAAATCCGATGCCGAAGCGGCGTACATCCGTCAGGTCGTCGACGAGGTCGGTGGCCATGCCACCTGCTTCAGCCACGGCCTGACCGACACTCCATTCCAGCCTCTGCCCCCGGCCCTGATGCGCTATCACCGCAACCTGAAACAACAGCTCGATCCACGGGGTATCTTCAACCCCGGACGCCTGTACGCGGAGCTTTGAACCATGCAGACGACCTTGAGTGAACGCGCCAGCCAATTGCCACGCGCCGCAGAAGCCGAAAGCATCCTGCGCACCTGCGTGCACTGCGGGTTCTGCAATGCCACCTGCCCGACCTATCAATTGCTCGGCGATGAACTGGACGGACCACGGGGTCGCATTTACCTGATCAAGCAGGTGCTGGAAGGCAACGACGTCACGCAAAAGACCCAGCAGCACCTGGACCGCTGCCTATCGTGCCGCAACTGCGAAACCACCTGTCCGTCGGGCGTCGACTACCACAACCTGCTGGACATCGGGCGGGCTGTGGTCGATGCGGCGGTGCCACGCCCGCTCGGTCAGCGCCTGTTGCGCGAGGGTTTGCGGCAGACTGTGCCGCATCCAGAGCTGTTCAAGAGCCTGGTCAATAGCGGTCAGGTGTTCCGCGCGCTGCTGCCCGGCAACCTGCAAAGCAAGTTGCCGCGCAATGTCTACCCGGCCAAGCCGCGACCCATGACCCTGCGCGAGCGTCAGGTGCTGATGCTCGAAGGTTGCGTGCAGCCCAGCCTGTCCCCCAACACCAATGCCGCGGCGGCGCGGGTGCTGGACCGGTTGGGGATCAGCGTCATCGCGAGCCGCGAAGCCGGTTGCTGCGGCGCCGTGGACTACCACCTGGACGCCCAGGCCATCGGCCTCGATCGTGCCCGTCGCAACATCGACGCGTGGTGGCCGAGCCTGGAAAAAGGCGCCGAGGCGATTGTGCAGACCGCCAGCGGTTGCGGCGCCTTCATCAAGGATTACGGCCACCTGCTCGCCAGCGATCCGGCCTATGCCGACAAGGCAAAAAAGGTCAGTGCGCTGGCCCGGGATCTGGTGGAAGTGTTGCGCGACGAACCGCTGGAGCAACTCGGCATTCACGCCTCGCAACGTCTGGCCTTCCATTGCCCCTGCACCTTGCAGCACGGGCAGAAACTCGGCGGTGCCGTGGAAGCGCTGCTGACCGGACTCGGTTTCAACCTGACGTCTGTCCCCGACGGGCACCTGTGCTGCGGCTCGGCGGGCACCTATTCGCTGACCCAGCCCGAACTGTCGCGACAACTGCGCGACAACAAGCTCGAGGCCCTGGAAAGCGGCCATCCGGAGGTCATTGTCACGGCCAACATCGGCTGCCAGTCGCACCTCGACGGCGCAGGGCGAACCCCGGTGCGGCACTGGATCGAACTGGTCGAAGCCAACTTGCCTTAACCGAACCCTGGAGATGCCCATGAACCGCAAAGCTGTCCTGAGCCAGGCCGAAGTCGGCCAGATCCTCACCGCCGCCCGCGCCGAAGCACAGGCCAATCAATGGGCCGTGACCATAGTGGTGGTCGATGACGGCGGCCACCCGCTGGCCCTCGAACGCCTCGATGGCTGCACGCCTGCCAGCGTGTATATCGCTACCGAAAAGGCACGCACCTCAGCCCTCGGGCGGCGCGAATCGAAAAGCTATGAGGACATGGTCAACGCTGGGCGCTACGCTTTCCTCTCGGCACCCTTGCTGACTTCGCTTGAGGGTGGCGTGCCGATTGTTTTTGATGGACAGGTGATTGGTGCTGTCGGGGTGTCGGGCGTCAAGCCCGAACAGGATGCGCAGGTAGCTAAGGCCGGGGCGCAGAGCCTGAAATGAGATGTTGGCTTCACCCTTTTCCCCTGTGGGAGCGGGCTTGCTCGCGAAGAGAGAGTGTCAGTCGAAGACATTGCTGTCTGACAGACCGCTTTCGCGAGCAAGCCCGCTCCCACAGGGGCCCCGTTAAACCAGACGAGAGGAGCTGAATCCATGACCCGTCTAACCGCAAAAGACTTCGCCCCCGAACTGCTGGAACTGTACGACTACTACGCCCACGGCAAGATCAACCGCCGGGAGTTTCTCGACCGTGCGGCGCTGTTTACCTTCGGCGGTTTGACCGCTGGAGCCCTGCTCGCCGCGCTAAGCCCCAACTATGCGCTGGCCGAGCAGGTCTCCTTCACCGATCCGGAGATTATTGCCGAGTACATCACCTACCCGTCGCCCAAGGGCCACGGCCAGGTTCGCGGTTATCTGGTGCGTCCGGCCAAAGCCACCGGCAAAGTACCAGCAGTGGTGGTCGTGCACGAAAACCGCGGGCTCAACCCGTACATCGAAGATGTGGCCCGGCGGCTGGCCAAGTCCGGCTTCATCGCCCTCGCCCCGGACGGCCTGAGTTCGGTCGGCGGTTATCCGGGCAATGACGACAAGGGCCGCGAGCTTCAGGCCAAGGTCGACCCGGAAAAGCTGATGAACGACTTTTTCGCCGCCGTCGAATGGATGATGAAAAACCCTGCCGCCAGCGGAAAAGTCGGCATCACCGGATTCTGCTACGGCGGTGGCGTGACCAACGCCGCTGCCGTGGCCTATCCGGAACTGGGGGCCGCCGTGTCGTTTTATGGCCGTCAGCCAACGGCCGAGGAAGTGCCCCGGATCAAGGCCCCGGTGATGTTGCACTACGGCGAACTGGATACGCGGATCAACGAAGGCTGGCCCGCCTATGAGCAAGCGTTGAAGGCCGGGGGCAAGACCTATGAGGCCTACATTTATCCGGGCTGCAATCATGGCTTTCACAATGATTCGACGCCGCGCTTTGACGAGGCGGCGGCCAAGCTGGCGTGGGAGCGGACGTTGGGGTGGTTTCGCAAGTATCTGGTTTGACTGGAAGTCCGGGGCTGGCCCCTTCGCGAGCAAGCCCGCTCCCACATGGATCTCTGTCGCACACAGATCTTGTGTTCACTGGAGATCCAGTGTGGGAGCGAGCTTGCTCGCGATGGCGGTATGACTGTTGGTGACTACTTCGGTTGAGCCACGGTCCGCAGATACGGCTTCAGGGTCTTGAAGCCATCCGGGTATTTCTTCTTCGCGTCTTCATCGGACACCGAGGTCGGGATGATTACGTCTTCACCCGGCCGCCAGTTCACTGGCGTGGCAACGGTGTGTTTGGCATTGAGTTGCAGGGAATCAAGCAGACGCAACACTTCATCGAAATTGCGCCCGGCGCTCATCGGGTAGATCAGCATGGCCTTGACCTTCTTGTCCGGGCCGACGATGAACACCGAACGCACCGTGGCGTTGTCCACTGCCGTGCGCGCGCCGCCACTGGCATTGGGGTGGATCATGTCGTAGAGCTTGGCCACCACCAGGTTTTCGTCGCCGATCAGCGGGTAGTTCACCGCCGTGCCCTGGGTCTCGGCGATGTCACCGACCCAACGGTTGTGGTCACTGACCGGGTCGACGCTGAGGCCCAGGACCTTGGTGTTGCGCTTGTCGAATTCCGGTTTGAGTTTGGCCAGGTAACCCAGTTCGGTGGTGCACACCGGGGTGAAATCCTTGGGATGGGAAAACAGGATGGCCCAGCCATCGCCGATCCATTGGTGAAAGTTGAGGGTGCCTTCGGTGGTGTCGGCGGTGAAATCCGGTGCTTCGTCGCCAATGCGGATAGCCATGTTCGATCTCCTTGCAGTGATGGACAGGGACGCCGTCAGGGCAGCGAATGCGCTTCCCGCGGCATGGACGCGACTCAGTATAGGAGAGGTTCGGCGACTCGCCGCAACGGGTTGAACACGTCGCTAGCCCACCAGCGCAATCAGTTGCTGACGCTGGGCATCGGTGAGCATCGGGCCGAAACCGGCCCGGACATTTTCCGCCATGTAGCGCGGGTTGCCGGTGCCGGGAATCACGCAGGTCACCGCCGAATGTGACAGCAGGTACTTCAGTGCCAGTTGCGGCCAGCTCTTGACCCCGACTTGCGCCGCCCAGCCTGGCAGCGGCTTATCTTTCAGTTTGGCCAGCAAGCCGCCACCGCCAAACGGCCGGTTGCAGATCACCGCCACTCCCCGCTCGCGGCACAACGGCAGCAAGCGTTTCTCTACGCCGCGATCATCCAGGGCGTAGTTGATCTGCAAGAAATCCACTGGCTCGGCCTTGAGTACCGCTTCCACCTCTTCATAGGCCGACGCCGTGTAATGGGTGATGCCGATGTAGCGGATGCGCCCAGCTTCCTTCCAGTGGCGCAGGGTCGGCAGGTGCGTCCGCCAGTCCAGCAGGTTGTGGATCTGCATCAGGTCGATCCGGTCGGTCTGCAACAGGGCGAAGGATTGTTCCATCTGCGCGATGCCTTCTTCGCGGCCCCGGGTCCACACCTTGGTGGCCAGAAAGGCCGGCGAGCGCGGCTCATGGATCGACAGCAGTTCGCCGGTGGTCTGTTCGGCGCGACCGTACATCGGCGAGCTGTCGATCAGCTTGCCACCCTTCTCGAACAACGCGTCCAGCACCGCGGGCAAGTCCTTGTAGGCCGGTTGCGAAGGCTCGACATCGAATCCGCGATAAGTGCCCAACCCTACGATCGGCAAGGACTCGTTGCTGGAAGGAATGGCGCGGGTCTGCATGGTCTTGCCTCCTGTTCCCGTCGACGGCACGGGTTGTGCCCCCGCCTGACCGAACGTGAAGACCGCCGAAGCACCGGCAGCCAGCGTGAGTATTGCTCTACGGGTGTACCCCACAGGATGGCTCATAAAACGCTTCTCACCAGTCGCCAGGGTCCGGCCTGTTGCGCCGACAATACGGATAACCCGCGCCAAGGGTCGATTGACTACACTCAGAAAGCCTTGTGGCGCCAGCCATTTTCAAACCCCGAGCAGTCAATGCCGCCCACTAACGTTAGTCGAATGTCGCGCACCCTGTTGTTACTCGTCGTCATCGTCGCTGCGTTGTACCTGGCGCTGTGCGTGGCGCTGTTCGTTTTCCAGCGAGCGCTGATTTACTACCCGCAACCGCGCGCCGTCGGGACTGCCGCGACGCTGCTCACCCTGCCGACTGCCGACGCACAGGTGCTGGTGTCCATCCGACCGCACGAGGGTCCCAACGCGCTGATTTATTTTGGCGGCAATGCCGAAGACGTCTCGCGCAACCTGCCCGGGTTCTCCCAAGCATTCCCTGACTACGCCCTGTATCTGCTGCATTACCGGGGTTATGGCGGGAGTTCCGGCTCGCCTTCCGAAGAGGCCATTGCCCGCGATGCCATCACCTTGTTCGACCAGGTACATGCCAGCCATCCGCATGTGGCAGTGGTCGGACGCAGCCTGGGCTCCGGGGTGGCCGTGCGCCTGGCCAGCGAGCGCCCGGCGGCGCGACTGGTGCTGATCACGCCCTACAACAGCCTCGAAGGGCTCGCTGCCCGTCAGTTCCGCTGGTTTCCGGTGCGCTGGTTGTTGAAGGACAAGTTTCAGTCCTGGCGGTACGCCGCCCGCATCACCGTGCCGACATTGTTGATCGCGGCCGAGCATGACGAGGTGATTGCGCGCTCAAGCACCGAGCGCCTGTTGAGTCACTTCACCCGTGGTGTGGCGTCATTGCAGGTCATTGCGGGGTCGGGCCATAACTCGATCAGTGACAGCCCCGACTACCTCAAACGTCTGCGTGAAGGGTTGTAAAACCTGAGTGCGAGGTGCCTTTTCCCATGACGAAATACGACCGTTAATCCGAGAGTTCACCCACGCCGAATAAAAACATATTTTTATGCCTATATTGATATTGTCGAACATTCCCACTCTCAGAGGGTGCCGTCATGAATATCAAGATCCTGGCTTTGCTCCTGCTGGCTTTCTGTGCGCAACCGGTCTGGAGCCAGACGCCTGCCGCCTCACCTGCCGCTGCCGACAGCCCCGCGCTGACCACGCGCCTGGCCCTTCGCGACCTTTGGGTCGAACACATTTTCTGGATCAGAAACTACGCGCTGGCCAATCAATCCGCCGACCAGAAGCAAGCCAAAGTGGCGGCGGACCAAGTGGTCGACAACGCCACCAAAATCGCCAACAGCATCGCCCCGCTCTACGGCCAACCGGCAGCCGATCAGTTGCTCAAGCTGCTTGCCGGTCATTGGGGCGCGGTGAAACACTACAGCGATGCCACCGTCGCGAAAGACGCGAAAGGCAAGCAGGCTGCCGTTACCGAGTTGACCGGCAATGCCAAGGCGATTGCGACTTTCCTGGCCACCGCCAACCCCAATCTGCCTGAAGCCACGTTGGTCAACATGTTGTCGGCCCATGGCGGTCACCACGTTGCCCAGATCGATGAATTCTCGGCACACGATTACACCGGCGAAGCCCGCACCTGGGCGATGATGCGCACGCACATCCTGGCCCTGGCCGACGCCTTGACCGGCGCGCTGGTCAAGCAATTCCCGGACAAGTTCTGATATCGCGCGAGGGCACACCATGCTGGAAGGACTGGGCCGAACACAGCAGGACCTGCTCAACGCACTGCTGCACCATGGGGGCGGCATGAGCATTGACGAGTTGGCTGAGCACCTGGCAGTCACGCGCACGGCGATCCGCCAACACCTGGCGGCGCTGGAGCGTGACGCTCTGGTGCTGCGCGGCGACACCCGGCCGACGGGCCGTCGCCCCGAGCAGTTGTATCAGCTCACCGACCACGCGCGGGAGCAGTTCCCTCGCCATTATCAGCTACTGGCCAGCGTATTGATTGATGAAGTCGCTGCCATCATCGGCCCTGAAGCCCTGGCCTCGCTGATGCGCAGCATGGGCCGCAAACTGGCTTCGGACCGTGAACAGCAGGTCGTGGATGAAGCCAGGATCGTCCAGCACATGAACCAGGCGGGCTACGAAGCCGAGGTGTTTTTTCGCTCAGGCGGCCCCCCGGAAATCGTCGCGCATAACTGCGTGTTCCATCGCTTGGCCGCTGCCCACCCGGTGGTCTGCGAACTGGACCTGGCCTTGATTGGCGCGTTGGGCGGCGGTGAAGTCGAGCACAGCGAGTGCATGGTGCGCGGCGGGCATGTCTGTCGCTTCAGGTTGCGTCCGAGCGAAACCCCGGACGTCGCGACAGAGCCTGCTTCAGGCAATACCGATCAGCCAGCCTAGCGCTGGCGTGACAACCGTTGCTGCCGGTTTCCGACGACCTGACACCCTTCGTCGGACTCATGGCTTCGCCCGCAAATAGACAGGTGCCCGCCGTGAACCTTGTTTCAAGGCACCAGTCATAGCCCAGCGTTTTTCCCCACTTTCTTCGTTGTCATCTCATCAGAGTTGTCCGTCCATGCGCCAAACTGTCGTTGCCTTGCGCTTATCTTCGCTGTGCCTGTTTTCCCTGCTCCCCGTTTTTGCAAGCCCCGCCCACGCCGATGGGCAACGGCAACTGGTAGACGCCATCAACGACTATCGCGCCCATCCGCAACGCTGCGACCGGCGGCCGACGCAACGCTTATCACCCCTGACGCTCAAGTCGAACCTGGCCCTGCCCGTTGGCTATGGCGGTGGGTTGCGGGACCGGTTAAAGGCTTCCGGCTATCAGGCCACCATGGTGAGGTCCATCCGCGTGGTGGGTGCACGGGATGCCGAAGAAGCCTTCGACATGTTCCAGGACGAGCACTGCGCCGCACTGCTCGACAATCAGTACGCCGACATCGGCGTCAGCCGCGCTGGGAGTGAGTGGCAAGTGGTGCTGGCACGGCCGGTGCTCGACGGGAAAACCGGCGATCCACGCAGCGCCGCTCAGGCGTTGCTGGCGCAGGTCAACGCAGCCCGGGCCAAACCGCGACTGTGTGGTCGCCAGCGTTTCGCCGCCGCACGGCCGCTGTCCTGGAGTGCAGCCTTGGGCTCCGCAGCACAAAGCCACAGCAAGGATATGGCCTACGGCAACTATTTCGCCCACCAGGACGCCGACGGTGACATGCCCTCCGACCGCGCCAGGGCCGCTGGCTACCGTGGCCGGCAGATCGGTGAAAACATCGCCGCCGGGCAAGGTTCACCCAGCAAGGCCATGGCCGGCTGGCTCGCCAGCCCCGGGCACTGCGCCAACCTGATGAACCCGATGTTCACCCAGGTCGGTGCCGCTTACGCCGCCAACGCGCGCAGCGACAACGGTGTTTACTGGACGATGCTGTTTGGCGCGCCTTGAGCCGCTGACCGGACCCACCTTGCGGGCATTAAAAAGCCCGCACTGAGCGGGCTTTGTGGGTGAATGTAACAAGTAGGTGGCCGGTGCTGGTCTCCGGCTTACAAGGTTTATCAGGCCTCCCACAAAAGAGTCGTGAAACTGTAATGGAACTCTTCTGCTTCACACGGCATAAGGGCTGGATCCCAGCGCGGGGATCTTTCTAACCGTGTACCCTTCGGAACGCGCCCCACGTCTCCTTGCTATCCTTTTGCGCATCAGTCTGCGTCTTCACCTACAGGTTTGAGGATAGCAAAACAGACACATTTGCCAACCGGGCTTTTAGACCGATTTCGACCAGCAGAAAACATGGCAGGACGGAAAAATACTATCGATCCACGGATGACTTTACATGGATGAGTTTCACCACGGCAGTTGCCTCTGCGGCGCCGTCAAATATCGCTTGTCGACCGAGCTGAAAGCCGTCACCCATTGCCATTGCAGCCAATGCCGAAAGGGCCATGGGGCTGCATTTGCAACCTATGCCAGCGCACCCGCCTCGGCGCTTGGCATCATGACCGGCGCAGATTCGCTGAAGACGTATGAATCGTCCAGGGGTGTCACACGGCAGTTCTGTTCTCACTGCGGATCTTCACTGTTCTGGACTGACTCGACAGGAGCGTTTTCCGAGTGGATTTCGATTGCCCTCGGTACGCTGGATACGGCGTTACGACCAAACAAGCAAAAACATGTTTTTGTCAGCTCGAAAGCGGATTGGTACGACATCAACGATCAGCATCCACGAACGGACTGAGTGGCTGGAGCGAGCTTGCTCGCGATGAGGTCAGCACATTCAACATTGATATCGACTGACCCACCGCTATCGCGAGCAAGCTCGCTCCCACAGTGATTTCGGTTGCTCGCAGATTTTGCGTACATCCACTAACCCTGTGGGAGCAAGCTTGCTCGCGATGGCGTCAAATCAGTCAACATCGATGTTGCCTGACACTCTGCAATCGCGAGCAAGCTCGCTCCCACACAGGTTGCACTTGGTAACCCGGCCTCACTCAGGCAGGCCGGCGCACCACCCTCACCTTGCCGCTATCGCCGCCACCGCAGAACAACCGCTCGCCACCATCGGACTCCAGCCCCGACACGCCCACGCCTTCGGGCATTTTCAGGCTCTGCAGCACTTCGCCCGTTTGCGGATCGATCCGGCGCAGCTCGCTTTCATCGCCTTCCCACGTACCGTGCCACAGCGCGCCGTCCACCCAGGTCACGCCGGTGACGAAACGGTTGGATTCGATGGTGCGCAGGATCTTGCCGTTCTCGGGGTCGATCTGGTGAATCTTGCGTTCGCGGTACTGGCCCACCCACAACGTCCCTTCGGCCCAGGTCAGCCCCGAATCGGCGCCTGCGCCGGGAGCAGGAATCGTCGAAAGGATGCGACCGGTGCGGGGGTCGATCTTGTGGATGCGGTCTTCGGCGATCTGGAACAGGTGCTCCCCGTCAAACGCGGTGCCGGCATGGGCAGCGACATCGATCGAGCTCAGAACCTTGCCGCTTTCCGGGTCCAGGGCGTTGATTTTGCTGTTGCATGCGAACCAGACCTTTTCGCCGTCCCAGGTGACGCCGCACACGTGGTCGACATCGGCAAACGGGCCATATTCACGAATGATTTCAGCAGTTGCGTGTTTCATCTGGCATTCCTCGATGGGGTTGGTGCCGTTCATCCTAGCCACCGGGCAGCGGCGCCGGGAGTAACAAGGTCGTCGCGAATCCCGGCACGGGCGGCGTCATCCAGCGCCGCGCTCGACCACGGCCAAACCACTGCACCTTGCCCTGCTCCGCCAGCGCATCGAGCGCCCGTTGCACCGTGCGCTGGCTGGTGCCCAGCGCCAGTGCCAGGGCGGAACTCGACCACGACTCGCCATCGGCGAGGCAGGCAAACACCGCGGCAAATTTTTCCTCGACCGGTTGCGCCAGCGTCACCACATGCGTACACACCGGCGAATGCAAGGCATAACCGCGCGCTGTCGCGATAACGCCGGCCAATGGCTTGAGTGCTTTACGCAGCCTGCCGATTTCCACGCGAAGCCGGGCGCGATGGGATTCATCCGAAAGCTTCAGACGAAACGCCCGGGCGATCAGCGTTTCCCGCGCAACGTCGGCGGGCCACGCCTCGGCCAACGCACGGGCGAGCACGAACAGGATCGGCCGCGTCGCGAGCGACACCGACATGCCACAACCGCGCACAACGTACCGGCAGGCATCCACCACCAGTGACGTTGAACAGAACAACGCTTCAACATCATCGAGCAACAGCGGCCGTACTTCACCCTGGGCAATCAGGCGTGCCGCAGGGGCATCGAGCAGATACACAGCGTGTTGGACCTCAGCCATCAGCGCCGCAATTCCGGCTTGACCGGCAGCCTGCCCGGCCCTGTTCAACGCCTCCCGCGCCGCGTGCGATTGCAGGCGCCGAATAGCGATCCCCGCCAGCACCAGTTCATGGGTTGCCCGCAAGGCCGGTGGCAATGGGCCGGGGTCGAGTCCGGCCAGCAACTGCTGTGCCTCATCGAGCTGGCCGATCAACAGCAGACGGCGGATTTGCAGATAACGCGCATGGGCGGCATTGACCCGGTCACCGTGGTGTTCAAGGGTGACCCGCGCCGTTTCAAGCGCCTTGACCGGCCACCCGAGCTCCCGCGAAGCCAGGGCGATTTCGGCCTCAGCCACCACACATCGCGCCCGGGCCAGCACTTCCTTGGGCGCAAAGGCCCGTTGCGCCCGCTTGACCAGCGCCCTGGCCCGCACCAGATCGCCCAGTTGCGCCATGGCGATACCGCGCAGGGCCAGGGCCGGCGCATCGTCGCGCAAGGCCACGCGGTCCAGTGCGCCCAGCGGATTGCCCGCCGCCAGCGCCTGTGCAGCTGCCGTGATCATCGAGTCCATCGTAATCCCGCCACGCTTGTCACTCCCATCATTCGATACCCGGGTTTAGTCTAAATCACGAGCTTTCACCAGGAGCGTACAACGATGAACACCCACAAAACCGCGACCCGGGAACAATGGCTGGCGGCACGTTTGCAACTGCTTGAAGCGGAAAAAGCACTGACCCGACGCAGCGATGATGTGGCCAGGCAACGCCAGGCATTGCCATGGTTTCACCTCGACAAGACGTACCGCTTCGATACCGACAACGGCAGCGCCACCTTGGCCGAACTCTTTCAAGGGCGCTCGCAACTGCTGGTCTACCACTTCATGTTCGGCCCCGACTACACAGCCGGCTGCCCTTCCTGCTCAGCCATCGCCGATGGCTTCGACCCCATCGTCGTCCACCTGGCGAACCACGACGTGACCCTGATGGCGATATCCCGCGCACCCTTGGCGAAACTGCAGGCCTACAAGCGCCGAATGGGCTGGACCTTCCCCTGGGCCTCGGCCGCCGATAGCGACTTCACCGCCGACTTCAATGTCTACTTCACCGAAGCGCAGCAGCGCGAAGGCTTGATCGAATACAACTACCAGCGCGGCGGCCATGCCATGGACGCCAGCCAGATCCCGGAACCGGTGAAACAATTCGCCGCGACCTGTGGCACCGATGCGCCGACCTATACCCGCGACAGGCCGGGGTTGAGTACGTTTGTGCTGGAGGACGGCGAGATTTATCACACCTACTCCACCTACGCGCGGGGCCTGGACGGATTGTGGAGCATGTACCAATGGCTCGACCGCGCGCCCAAGGGACGCAATGAAACGGGGCCCTGGTGGCGTCGGCATGATGAGTACCGGTGAGCGCCAGCGTTGTCACTGACCACCGATGAAAACGTCCGCCAGCTTGTCCACCAGTGCCGGCTTTGTCTGCGAGACTAGGTTTTGCAAGATCACGCAAGATTTGTGGGAAGGCGCAACTTATCTGTCGTGCAGATGCTTTTTCAAGAATGACCGGGTTCGTTCCTGGACAGGGTTTTGCAGGATCTCTTGCGGTGCCCCCTCCTCCACTACAACCCCGCCGTCCATAAAGACAATCCGGTCTGCCACTTCGCCGGCAAAGCGCATTTCGTGAGTGACGATCAACATTGTCATGTGCTCCGCAGCGAGTTGCTTCATGACCAGGTTGACCTCTTCGACAAGCTCAGGGTCCAGTGCCGATGTAGCCTCGTCGAACAACATGACTTTTGGTTGCATCGCCAGTGCCCTTGCTATGGCAACGCGCTGTTTCTGTCCGCCTGACAGGCGAGAAGGATACTCATCGAACTTGTTGGCCAAGCCAACTTTTGACAAGTATTCCATTGCCAACTCACGAGATGCTTTTTTTGTAAGGCCCTTGAGTTTTATCGGACCAAGAGCGATGTTTTCATACACGGTCAAATGCGGAAATAGATTGAAGTGTTGAAATACCATACCCATCTGCTGACGCACAGCATTTATATGCTGTTCAAACGCACGACCTTTCAATGGCCGATTGACTTGCTCACCCTCTAACCATATCTCGCCATCGTCAAGCACCTCCAGGTGGTTGATTGACCGCAGAAGCGTGCTTTTGCCAGATCCACTTGGGCCGATGATGGCGACAATTTGTCCGCGAGATATGGAAAGATCGATTCCCTTGAGTACTTCAAGTGCTCCGTAAGCCTTGCGAGCGCCCTTCACCTCAACCATGAATTCCTTGCTGATCATCGTGACATCTCTACCTTGTTTTCGAGAAGATGCAGACCGGCTTCGAGAACTAGATTGGCTGCATAATAAATAACCGCGACAGTCAGATAAAACTCAAACGGGCTATAGGTCTCGCTCACGGCAAGTTGTGCGCTGTACACCAACTCGGCAATACCGATTATGGAAACCAGAGAGGTGTCCTTCAACAGGACAATCAGATTGTTTCCCAGCGGCGCAATAGTCCTGCGAAGCGCCTGCGGTACGATGATGTAACGCTGAGTCTGTCCACGGCTGAGACCAATGGAGCGGGCACCTTCAATCTGACCAGGGTCTACCGATACCACACCGGCACGAATAACGTCGGCATTGTAGACGGCAAAGTGCAAACTGAGGCCTATGATGCCTGCCACCAGGGCAGGAATATCAATCCCCACTTGTACAAGACCATAATAAATCAAGTACAACTGAAGAAGCAGTGGAGTGCCCATGAGCAACCACGTCATAAAACGCACGGGCAGCGCCAGGATCCTGGGCGCATAAAGAACGATGAGTGCAAAGGCTACCCCTGCCATCAAACTCAATATGCTGGAACTTACAAACATCACAACCGTCCACCAAAGACCGGTCGCAAGTAGCTCGGAATAGGGTGTAACTATACTAAGATCCAGGCTTTGCATCTGAATGCTCTCACCTTGCCGCGAAGCGATTATCGAGATAGTCAACAACAAATCTGACCGAGTAGACCATCACGATGTAAAGCAGTGCCGACACCATGAAAATCTCAAAAGGTTTGTACGTTGAACTGATAAAGCGTTGCGCTGTATATGAAAGCTCAACAACAGAGATCGTCGACACCAGTGCAGAACCTTTGATAAGAGCGACAGCGTTCACTCCCAGCGGCCTGATCATCAACTTTGCAGCTTGTGGCAGCGTGATAAACCATAAGGTCTGGCCACGCCCGAAACCAATCGAACGTGCAGCTTCTTCCTGGCCTGGGTCAACGTTGGTGATAGCGCCACGAATGGATTCCGCCATGTAGGCAGCGATGTTCAGGCCCAAGCCGATTACCCCTGCGGCAAACGGCTCCAGTTCAATTCCGATCTGCGGCCCACCAAAGTAAATGATGAACAGCTGAACCAGGCAGGGAGTGCCGCGAAAAACGCTGATGTAGAGTCTTGCAAGGTATCGAAATGCGAGAGCAGTGGACAACCGGGCAGCAACCAGCACGATTGCGACCAGAAAACCAAGCAGAAGAGCAAGTACAGAGATTTGCACCGTAATCCAGGCCGCCTCCAGGAAAAACGGGAATGTGCGTTGTATGAGAGTCAGATCCATGGGAACGCTCGGAAAAGTCGGATTGGCTGGCCCGACGACAGGTCGGGCCATGCTGAACATGAATCAGCGGATATCGTTGCCAATCCACTTCATCGAGATCTTTTCGTAGGTGCCATCGGCGAGCATGTCTTCAAGCGCCTTCTGCATGGTCGCCTTGAGCTCAGGGTTATTCTTGCGCAGGGCAATGCCCATGCCTTCAATGCCACCATCGCTATCCGGTGGAGTAATGATGCGAACCTTCTGCCCTGTTTCTTTGACGGCGACCAACACCGGAACACTGTCCATCACTATCGCATCGATGCGCCCGGCCTCCAGGTCGACAAGCATTTCGGGTAGACCTTTGTACGTTCTCACCTTCAGGTTGCCGCGGGCCCTGGCCCATTTATCGTGTGCATCCCCAAGGGTAACGCCGACAACAACATCTTTAAGATCATCAAGACTTTTGATCGAAGAGTTGTCCTTCACTACGATCGTTCGGCCAGCGTGGTAATAAGGCCCAACAAAATCCACTGCTTTCTGGCGTTCCGGGGTAATGGTCATCGAAGCGACGATGGCGTCATATTTCTTCGCGAGAAGTCCTGCAATTATCCCGTCGAATGGCGTCGTGATGATCGTCACCTTTACCCCCATCCGCTCAGCCAGCGCCTCGCTGATGGAGGCGTCGAATCCGACGATCTGGTTCTGCTCGTTTGCAAAGCTGAAGGGAGAGTATTGACCGCTCATCGCGATACGGATCTCTTTGGAATCCTGGATCGACTTCAAATCATCAGCATGAACAGCTGAAGTGGAAAGTAGCGCCGCTGCCGCCACGGTAGAAGCGACAATCAAACCCTTGAGCTTTTTAGTTAGCATGGATGGCACCTTGGAAGAATTGTTTATTATTTTCTTGGGGTTATTCACCCGGCCTTCATGAAAAGTCTTGCATAGGCACTTCTGGAAAGCACCCGGCAAGGTGTCAGCCAACCTGACACATTGCCGGAGTTGGCCGACACTATGTCGGGGAGCCACATCGTCCAACCTGGTGTCTTGTCGCACGCCCCGCCCTTTGCGATCTACCGGAGTGCGGCCTTAAAGCTTTCGTCCAGGACCTCAAGCAGAAAATCAGCGTTTTTCTGACTGAAAATCATCGATGGGCGCATTTTCAGAACATTGTCATGGGGGCCTTCAGTACCGATCAAGATGCCTCGCTCCCTTGCACCATCGGCTACTTTCCTGGCCAGCTCCGTGGCTGGAACTTTCGTTTTGCGGTCCGTGACAAGTTCTATCCCGAGAAAAAGACCCAACCCGCGCACATCGCCTATTGCATCGTATCGCTGCTGCAACTTACGGAAGCCGTCGAGCAGATAGTTGCCAACGGTCAGTGCGTTGAGTTTCAGGTTATCGCGCTCAATTACATCGAGCACCGAGAGCCCTACAGCACAGGAAACCGGACTGCCGGCGAAGGTATTGAAGTACTCCATGCCATTGTTGAAGCTGTCTGCAATTTCTCGCGTGGTCACAACCGCCGACATGGGATGCCCATTGCCAATGGGTTTGCCCATGGACACTGCATCGGGAACGACACCCTGGGTTTCAAAAGCCCACCAATGGCTACCTACGCGACCAAAGCCGACCTGGACTTCGTCAGCCAGGCAAAGACCGCCCTCTGCACGAACCATTGCATAGACTTCTTTCAAGTAGTTTTCCGGGAAGAAAAGTTGCCCGGCGACACTTGGAATGGACTCCGCCAAAAAGAACGCCGGGGATCTGCCCTGCTTGCGCATGAGTTCAATCTGATCCGCCACGCTTTCAGCGAAACGCTTGCCAAGTTCCTCGAACGACCAGTGATCCACACCACGGTAGGCATCCGGGACGGCCGCCTCAAACACATGATCTGCACGCCCTTTACCGGCTTTACGCTTGTACTTGTAAGGGCTGAGGTCGATCAGTTCCTGCGTAGTGCCGTGGTAAGCCCAATCCAGCACAATTGCATCGTTACGCCCCGTGTGATTGCGCGCCATACGCAGCATGAGGCTGTTTGCTTCACTTCCCGAACAGCCGAAGGAAGCGACAGCCAGACCTTCAGGCAAGGTAGCGGTGAGTCGCTCTGCATACTCCACGATATTATCGTGCAGATAACGCGTGTTCGTGTTCAGGCGTGATGCCTGCCGCGAAAGCGCTTGCACCACATCTGGATGAGAGTGGCCGAGATGGCACACGTTATTGAAGCAGTCCAGATACGCCCTACCAAAGTTATCGATCAACCAGACCCCATCACCGCGAACGAACTTGATCGGATCTGAATAGGAAATCGACAGGTTTGGAAGCAACAACTCCTTTCGCTTCGCAACAATCTCTGCCTTGGTGCGTCCGTCCTGGCTGTAGGTTTCCGGAGGAATCCCCGCGAGACTCGATGCATCGGGAAAAATGTCGGCCCATACCTCAAGATAAGCCCGTTCACCTACGCCGATGAATTCGCTCGCTTTCAACGCTGTGTCCGTAGACATTTGAAAATGCACATGGGGAATCCATCCGCCATTTTCCGTATCCGCTCCCATGTATCCCACAAGCTCGCCAGCCTCCAGGCGGTCACCGGGCTTGAGCCGCGCCAAGGCTTCATGAGCCATATGCCCCCACAGCGTCAGGAATGGCGGGCAACCTTCAGGCGAGTGCTCGAGCATGATCAAACCACCATAACCAAGCGGCTCATGCTCGACCTCGACGCTCTGCACCACACCGGCAACGGGCGTATAGAGAGGCGTTCCAGCGGGCATGATCAAGTCGACACCGACGTGAAGGATCCGACGCTGCCCTTCAATGAATCGTGATTCAAACGCCGTGTCGGTGTAGATGGTCCTTTCCTCTCCCCATGGCCCGATACCGAGCGGCACCTTGTGTTCGGCAGAAAAATCATTCCACCACTTCGTTGCCTGCGCTGGACGTTGCTCGGCTGAAGCGATAGTCATCACATGCGAAGCGTCTCCGAACGGAGCAATGACCTTGTTCATCGTCGCAGCGGATGGACGCACGATATCCGCGAAGGACTTGCTGTTTTCGGCCACCCAGCGGCGAACCGCACCAGCGCCTTCGATCGCGTCAAAACCACAGGCTTTACGCAAGATCGCAGTCGCCAGACGAGGGTTCATGCGATCCATCCTTTCCAGAAGGCGCCAGGCCGGCGCTTCGCTGATGCCAAGGTAGGGATTGTCTTGCGTTCGGTCGTATCGCGATGCCGACAAGGTGACGCTCGTGACCAGGCGCATCGCAATGAGATTGAAGAGGACGTCAAGCTCCTCCGGCTGCAGAGGGTACTTCTCATGGAAACCGGCCGTGAGGGCGGCAGCCGCGCCGATTGGATCTTCCGTGTCGAGAATGGAATAGGCGCAGGTGATGGCGACTTCGGCAATCAGAATCGTATGGACCGCATCGCCAAAATCGATGATGCCCGAGACTTTCTGATGATTGCGGGAATCGACGAGGATGTTCCAGTCGTTGCCGTCATTGTGAATGACTTGTGCACGCAGTCGCGAAAGCTTCGGTTGAACGGTTTTTTCGAAACGTTCTATGAAGCGTTCCAGAATGGCCCTTCTGCCAGGATCTTTCACGAAATGCAGGCGTGAACTCGAACGTGCGGCGTGACGCAAATCCCAGTCGAGATCACGTACCGCGCCTGGATGCATGAAGCCCTGAAGTGCACGATCTATCTCACCGAACGATTGGCCAAGGCTGCGCATCAATTCGAACGTGCGCTCGACCTCGGCAAGCGGCGTTCCGTGCAACCAGCTGACCAGGCGGACCGCATGGGTTTCGCCGGAGGGCGCTACCGCAGAGGCCAGGTATTCACCGGCAAGGCTTTTCTTGAGAAAAGGCACGGTAAGCTCGGGACTGTGCGTGGCGAGGTGACTGAGAATGGCTGTCTGAAACTCGCTTTCAACTCGAGGTTCAGTCGAGTTGACGACTTTCAGAATCCATCCGGCATCGGTTCCTGTATTCAACCGGTAGTTGCGGTCGCGCTCGCCATCCAGAGGCGTGGCCGTACCGATAACGTTGAAAAGCTGCTCACTCAGTTTTTCGGCATCCCCTGTCGAGAACTGGGGGGCAGGATGGGAAAGATTTGTCATGGTAATTGTTTTCCAAGCCATTTTTTTCAGATAGCTTGGCACGCAAAGCCTTGGACGGCAGTAGGTATACGGTCGGCTTCAGCCTGCATATTGCCGGAATCGACCGGCACAATTTCGGTAGCAAAATTAGGGAGTTCTGATGCGCGACCTGGACACGAAAGATCGCGAAATACTCGAAATTCTTTCCAAAGAGGCTCGAATTGCCCTGAAGGCCCTGGCAGCGAGAATCGGGCTTTCAAGAAGTGCTACCAGCGAGCGAGTCATCAACCTTGAACGCAATGGTGTGATCAGAGGCTACCGAGCTGATATCGGCGAAATCGATGCCAACGTGATTCGCGCAATCCTTCTTGTATGCCTGAAACGCACACCCGCAATCAGCTTGCTGGACCTGCTTGCCCAAAACTCGCAGGTACGACGAGTCTCCTCGGTCAGTGGCCAGCTCGACCTGGTCATTGAGGTCGAATCGCGAACTATTGATGATCTGAATCGGGTCAGAGATGCAGTAGCCAGTCACGAAATCGTTGAAGACATCACCACCGCTGTCGTTCTGCGGCGCGATATTGATCGGCAGAGTTCCTGATTGGCAACGGGTGTAATCAAGTCGGCGGAATCGTCGCCAGCATACCGATCAGGATGGTCAACAGCAGAAAACCGCCGAGAAAAATCGTCATCTTGGCCATAGGGCCTCCCACACTATGAATTGGCGGTACAGCAGCGTCGGGGGCTGCCGTACCGGAGATTTATTGTGGGCTGGAGGCTGTATCCGTTACAGAGGCAGATTGCGCTGAAAAATACGGATCAGATCCGCTTTCAGGCTGTGCTTTCGGGCGTTTTGCAGGAAGGAATTTGCGCGCGATGTCCACAAACGGCGTGACGATCAAACCCTGCAGCGTCAAGTAACGCTCGTGATCGTGCTCGCCGGTGCCGAAGTGGATGGTTTCGGGTTTGGATTGTGTTACGTAGAGCGTGCCGAACATCCAGTCCCACAGTGACAGATTGATGCCGAAGTTCTTGTTGAAGTGTCGCGGCGCATCGCTGTGATGAATCTGGTGTTGCGCCGGGCTGCTCAGCACCCGTTCCAGCACCGGCCCGAAGGAAAACCAGACATGGCTGTGACGCAGGTTGGCCGCCAGGCCATTGAAGATGAACACCATGTAGGTCACGCCAAACAAGGTATAGCGGCTGATCTCCCCGCCGCAGGCGTACCAGAAGACCCCGGCAAATGCGCCGACGCAGATGATATCCGTGAGCTTTTCGACCACTTCTTCCAGAAAGTGCACGCGGCTGGCCGTCGCCGGCACCAGCACGGGCGCCGAATGATGGACTTTGTGGAAGGCCCACAGATACCGCGAATGGAAGGCGCGATGGCCCCAGTAATGGCTGAAATCCTTGACCAGAAATACGCCCAGCCCATAGAGCAGGGTCAGCGCCAGGTTCTCTTCCACTTGCGTACGCGCGCCCCACAGCTGGGTGAAGAACGCGATGTAGTCCGCTGAACGCAAGACGTACGGATCGACCAGGCCGACGATGGGCAGGACCAGGGTAACCTTGAGGATGGCGAGTACGAAGTAGTAGCGGTAGTCGAGCAGCGCCGAGCGATGCAGGTACACCCGGCAGCCGCCGATGAACTGCCCGAATGAGCGCGCGTCGGTCAAGCCCCGGGATTTGCGGTAGCGGAACAGGCAATAGGCGACGCTGTAAGACATGCAGAGAAAGGCTAGACCGAGTCTGCCGTTGAAGTCGAAAATGCCCAGGAACTGCCGGGTGACCGGCTCGATCACCCACTGGGATAAATGAAGATGGATTGCGGCGAAAACATCCATGCCAGGCTGCCCGACGTAAATGGAAGGGCAATTGTAAATGAGAACGAGTCTTTAGTGTGTTGAATGATGCCCGGTTTTTATCCACCCAGCGCAATGATTGCAAGGATCAGCACGCCCCCCGTGGCGGCCATGATCACCCCACCCTGCCATTGCGTGGCGCCAGCGTATCTGGCGAGCAGCCAGCCTGCGATGAACAGCACCACGAGTCCGATCAGGTTGGACAGGCGGATGGCGAGCGCCGTCTGATCGAGCAGCATGAACGGCACCACCAACGGAAATGTCGAGCACACGACCAACAGGAAAACACCGAGGGCGCCCCTGAAGTCGCTCCAGCCGAGGCCGGCCCTGATCGGCAAGGGGGGCTGCTCGAGCAGCCGACGGCGCAACAACTCCAGGCCCTCACTGCCGGCCGCCGTCGCGAACTGCAACGGCAACACTTGCGCAACGAGCGCCTGACCGGCCGCGGCGTCCGTGCCATTACGCAAGGCCATGTACAGCTTGATCCTGCGCGTGCGCTCGACCAGTGCGCGCAACAGGTACATGACCGCATCGGCCAGTCCCCAGGCGAGATTGCAGCCGAGCGCGGCAATCATCATCGTGCGTTCGGCGGCCTGGTCTGCCGTAGCCACGCTGATGGTGCCGGTGAACGTCATGGCCATCAGCAGGCCGAAGATCACCTCGGTAATGCGCTCGACAGGGTCAAGTACAGGCGCCCTTTCGAATTGAGCATTGGTTGGCATGAACTCACCTCGTCGGTCAAGCACCGGTTGTTCCGGCTGGATATCCGCATCCCCGTCAAGTGTAGATTGAACGGCTACACTCAGGCGCACACGCTATCTGCTTCAAGAGGACTGGTTCATGCTTGAATACTTCGCCCTGGGCGTACTGATATTTGTAGGACTCTTCTTGTTCTACGGGATCATCCTGCTCCACGACATCCCCTATGAAATTGCCGTCCACCGCAACCACCCTCACCAGGATGCGATCCACGCCACCGGCTGGGTCAGCCTCTTCACCTTGCACGCACTCTGGCCGTTCCTGTGGATCTGGGCGATGGCCTATCGGGAGGACCGGGGCTGGGGTTTCAGTGACGGACACTCACCCAAAAGTCATGTGGTTCACCTCGAACAACAGGTCGCCGAGCTGCAAGGCCGGATCGAGCGCCTGGAGTCAGCGATGGGTACGGCACAGAACCGTGTGCCAACGGACAATCTCGGCGAGGGCATTTGAGCCATGGATCTCTTACTCATTCTGACGTATGCCGCTCTCTGCGTAGCCATCTTCAAGATCTTCCGCATCCCCCTGAACAAATGGACGGTGCCCACGGCGGTGCTGGGCGGGATCGTGATTATCGGCACGCTGATTTTCACGATGAACTACAACCACCCCTACTCCGAGGTGGCGCGTTCCTATTTTGTATCGGTTCCGGTGATACCCGTGGTCAGCGGCCAGGTGATCGATGTATCGGTGAAGACCAACCATCCCCTGGAAAAAGGCGATGTGCTGTTTCGCATCGACCCTGCGCCTTTCGAATACCGGGTGAAATCCCTCAAGGCACAGCTGATTGCCGCCCAGGCCGATCGCGCCCGGATCACCGAGCTGATCAAGCGTAACTTCAGTACCCAACGGGAACTGGATATGGTGGTCGCTCGCAGTGATGACCTGAAGGCACAACTGGACAACGCGCAGTACGAACTCGACAACACCACCGTCCGTGCGCCGAGCAAAGGCTTCGTCACCCATGTTTCACTGCGTCCGGGCATGATGGCGACCAGGTTGCCGCTGCGCCCTTCGATGGTCTTCATTCCCGCCGAAGGACATTACTTCTCCGCGTGGATGCGCCAGAACAGCCTGTTGCGCCTGACCGAGGGCGACGAGGCCGAGGTCGCTTTCGACGGCATTCCAGGCAAGGTTTTCGAAGGCAAGGTCAAGACCGTCGTTTCGGTCATCGCCGAAGGCCAGATCCAACCGTCAGGCACACTGATCAGCTTCACCGGTTCACCACCGGCCGGCCGGGTTCCGGTGATCATTGAGATCACCGATCCCGACTATGCCCAGTACGCCGACCAGATGCCCGGCGGCGCCTACGGCCAGGCGGCGTTGTACAGCCAGCATTTCCATCACATCGCGATGATGCGCAAAATCCTTCTGCGCATGGCGGCATGGATGAATTACATCTTTCCGTTCCACTAACCTGGCAGCATCGGCAACTGGCTCAATCCTTGAATGGGGCCAGTTGCCGGTTCAGCGAACCGGCCTGATCGCGTGATTGCAGCGACTGATCGAGCAGGCTGAGGGTCAGAGGGAGAAGGCCAGACAGTGGATCGCACCATTGTGGTACTGGAAGAATCGACAAGGAGAAGCGAAGCAGCGAGGGTCGGCGCTAAATAATCCAATACAGCAGCAAGCGAGAAGCAATCCAGTGCGACGCCTGGATCACCCCCCATGCCAGCAGGACACACATCAACAGGTAGCCCGCAAGGAACCTGAACATCGCGTCCCTTTCCATGCAACCCTCCCGGCTTTACAGCCCTACAGGGCGTTCAATGCGAATGCGTAACCCATACTACGCCCGTCTCGCCCTTTAAGGTTTCGATTGCCAGAATGGTTTGCAGTTCCACCGGCTGAGCAATTGCACAGACTTGCCCACCGTTTTTCCAGTCATCCCTTTGCCCTGTATCAAGCGCCCAGAGGCGTGTCAGTGGTTGTCCTCTATGGTATCTGTTGGAGGTAGCTCCACTCATTTCACCTTCAGACGAGGATCAATCATGCGGATGTGGATGGAGGGCAGGCGAAGAACCGGCAAGTACCTGGTTGAAGAGGTAACTACAGAGGCAACGGCGACTTCATTGTTTTTTTCTCAAGTCCAGTAACAGTCAGGATGGCGTTGGGATTTTTTTCAACACAATAGACCTGAGCGGACGTTGAGATCTGTTTGTTGTCGCTTTATGTTGTTCGTTTTCATGGAGGATTCGGACTGATGGCACGCTTGGGCTTGATACTGACACCCGGTTTTGCGGACTGGGAATACGCTTTCATTGCAGGAACCGCATCCCCGTTTTACGGGATCGACGTCAGGTTTTTCACCTCTACTACGGGGCAGTTCCGCTCGCAGGGTGGATTGGCTGTAACTGTGGATAGCAGCTTGCAACAATGCCTGGACTGGAAGCCGGACGTTGTTGTCGTCATCGGTGGAATGATCTGGGAGCGTGCAGATGCACCGGACATTCGGGACTTTCTTCATGCTAGTCGTTCAAGTGGAGCGACAATTGCAGGTATCTGTGGGGGGACGCTGGCACTTGCGAGGGCCGGGCTTCTCGACACGGTCCCTCATACTTCGAACAGCGCTGACTTTTTACAACAGAATGCCGCAGGTTATGACGGGGCCACGCTTTATCGAAGCAGTCAAGTAGCGGTGGTTGCCGACCGCATCATAACTGCGCCAGGTCCTGCACCCGTTAGCTTTACCTGCGCAGTGTTCGAAGCTGCCGGGTTATCTTCAGAGATCATTTCGCAGTTCAGGTCAATGTTGGCAGCGGAACACGGGTGACCGCTTCGTCCTAAAAAAAACAGCCGATCAGGTGATGTGTTCGAGGTCCGCTCCTGGCCGGTTTCTGCCCCTCACGGACGGCCGCTATGGTTGCGATAGCGTTCGGTCAAGGACTGCACGAGGGTGACGTAGGATTGCGTCTCGGCGTAGGGAGGCACCCCGTTGTACTGGACCACAGACGCTTCGCCGGCGTTGTAACCTGCCAACGCCAGCATCTGGTTGCCGTTGAAGCGCTTGAGCAGCCAGGCCAGGTAGCGCACGCCGCCACGAATGTTCTGTCGTGCGTCGAACGGATCGTCCACGGCGAAGCGCTCGGCGGTGGCGGGCATCAACTGCATCAGCCCCTGGGCGCCGGCTTCGGAAATGACGTTGGGGCGAAACGCCGATTCGGCATGTATCACTGCGCGGACCAGCGCCCTGTCGACACCATAATGACCCGAAGCGGCTTCGATCTCCCGTCGATAGGAATGGGTGTCCAGGCGCAGTGAGGCGACCTTGAAATCCTTCGGCGCCATGCACAGATAGCAGCCCTTGATGTAATAGAGCTCAAGGACATCGACCCGTGCGGAGATCCCGACTGGGCGCCGGCTCACATATTGACGATTACCCTTGTGGATGAAAGTCCATACCCGGATCCGCACCGCGCCTGGGGTGTCGTCCCGCACAACCCGTGGCAGCGCCATTGCCTTGGCGCCGACACCGGCGCCCGCCATGCCATTGAGGCGAGTGCAGCGGGCGCTGGCGATGGCTTGGCTGGTGTAGCTGATGGCTCCGTCCCTGGCTTGGCACTTGAACATGGCGCTGGCGCACAGTGGAGTGACCAGCACGGCCAGCTCGATGCAGCCAAGAAAGCTCTTGCGAGCCCATCGCCATGCTCTGGAACTCATCACATCGCTCCGCGCCGCTGGCGCCGATCAGGCCTGGGGCGCCCGTCCCGGGCGCTGCCTTTGGAGGGCCGATTCTGGGTGACCCGCCTTTTGTTCTGATAGTTATACCCCTTGTAACCGGCCTTGGAACTTGCGTTGACGTACGGGCTGCCGACGTTCCCGGGCGAGGCGCAGGTCTGATTGCTCGCACGACGCGTCGTCCCGGCTTGCCAGGGCTGGGGCGGGACAGGCCCAAGCCACTGGATCTGATGTTTCGAGTATCTGCCGTAAATTTTTTACGCTTTCTTTACGACTGCTGTTTGCGCCCTCAAAGATACTGGCCGCGACTTTTTAGATCGTCCATGCGCCTTGAGGCTTCAGTGGCCCAGGCACATCGTTTTGCCCAAGGATGGCATGCATTTCCTCCCCGTAATTCGAGAGAAGCGACCCTTGAGTGAAACAGCAATCGGAGTACATGAAAACTCGCAATCCAAAGCGTCAGGAGTGGGCTTGCTCGTCGCCGCGGTCGGAGTGGTTTACGGGGACATTGGCACCAGCCCCCTCTACACGCTCAAAGAAGTATTTTCTGGCCACTACGGAGTTCAGGCCAACCACGACGGCGTGCTGGGTATTCTGTCGTTGGTCTTCTGGTCACTGATCTGGGTCGTCTCGATCAAATATGTGCTGTTCATCCTGCGTGCCGACAACCAGGGTGAAGGCGGCATCATGGCGTTGACGGCTTTAGCCCGCCGCGCAGCCGCCCCTTATCCGCGCATGAGTAAAATACTCGTTCTGCTTGGTCTGTTTGGTGCGGCACTTTTTTACGGGGACAGCATGATCACCCCGGCTATTTCGGTGCTCTCTGCGGTTGAAGGGCTACAGCTGGCGTTTGACGGAATTGAACACTGGGTCGTGCCTTTGTCAGTGATCGTGCTGGTGGCGCTGTTCTTGATACAGAAACACGGCACGGCTCGTATCGGCATTCTGTTCGGCCCAGTGATGGTGCTGTGGTTTGTCGTGCTGGGTGCGCTGGGGGTCTATGGCATTTTACAGCGGCCGGAAGTGCTGCAAGCGCTCAATCCATACTGGGGAGCGCATTTTTTCATCGCTCATCCGGGAATCGGTGTGGCCATCCTCGGGGCAGTGGTGCTCGCGCTGACGGGCGCCGAAGCACTGTATGCAGACATGGGGCACTTCGGTCGCAAACCCATTGCCCGCGCCTGGTTCATTTTGGTATTGCCAGGACTGGTACTCAATTATTTTGGCCAAGGTGCCTTGATCCTGGAAAACCCTGAGGCGGTGCGCAATCCATTTTATTTGCTCGCGCCGGGCTGGGCACTGCTGCCGATGGTCGCACTCTCTACACTGGCGACCATCATCGCTTCTCAAGCCGTGATCTCCGGCGCATTTTCCCTGACACACCAGGCCATCCAGCTTGGGTATGTCCCTCGCATGTTTATCCAGCATACCTCCAGCCAGGAGCAGGGACAGATTTACATCGGTACCGTTAACTGGGCGTTGATGGTCGGTGTTGTGCTGCTGGTACTTGGTTTCGAGTCGTCCAGTGCTTTGGCCGCCGCTTATGGGGTCGCTGTAACGGGCACCATGCTGATCACCACCATCCTGTCCTCGGCCGTCGTCCTGCTGCTATGGAAAACCCCGCGCTGGTTGGCCGTTCCGATGCTGCTCGGTTTTCTGCTGGTAGACAGCCTGTACTTCGCGGCCAATGCTCCGAAGATCTTCCAGGGCGGTGCGTTCCCGGTGATTGCTGGCATTGGCCTGTTCATTTTGATGACCACCTGGAAACGTGGGCGCAAGATCATTGTTGAACGGCTGGACGAAACCGCGCTGCCTCTACCACTGTTTATCGGTAGCATCCGCACGCAGCCTCCTCATCGGGTACTGGGTACGGCGGTATTTCTGACAGCCAGGTCCGATGCCGTTCCGCATGCGCTGCTGCACAATCTGCTGCATAACCAGGTTTTGCATGAGCAAGTGGTATTGCTTACGGTGGTGTCTGAAGACAGCCCTCGTGTAAGTGCTGATAGACGGTTTGAGGTTGAAGCGTATGGCGAAGGGTTCTTCCGGGTCAGTCTGCACTTTGGCTTTATCGAGGAGCCCGATGTCCCCTTGGCGTTGAGTCTCTGTCACTTGGCCGAGCTGGACTTCAGCCCGATGCGCACCACCTATTTCCTGAGCCGGGAAACGGTGATCCCGACCAAGCGCATCGGTATGGCCCGTTGGCGAGAAAGCCTTTTCGCCTTTTTACTCAAGAACGCCAACAGCAACCTTAAGTACTTCAAGTTGCCGTTGAATCGGGTGATAGAACTGGGCACACAGGTGGAGATGTAAGGAACTGGCAAGATCGCACCGGCGGTCTTGTTTGCTCGGCAGCAATCGGCCCATTCCCGAAAAGTGACGATCGGCCAAAAGCACTCTCTGACGACGAACCCTGCCCTTACGCAGTAGTCAAAGCAAGTGACGGCATCGCCACTCGCTATCACCGTCCTCACAAAGAGGGGGCCTGATGAATCTTCTTGCCACATGTAAGGGTGTGTGTGTTCCTCTGGCTCTGTGCATGGCTGTGCTCCTGGCATTTGTGGTTTCCTGCAGTACATTGCCCAGGATAGTGCCCGATATGGCTCACGCGCCCTCTGCGCCAGTGCAGCTCGACGGGGTACACGGGCCTCTGTCAGCCGAGCGCAGCAAGGCCATTCTCGAGCGACTCGAGTCCACCGGCGCAGAGACCGACATCTTCGACGTGCACCTCGCAATCGAAGAGTCCATCGTCGGCAGCCCGCTGACGGAAGGAAACAAGGTCGACTTGCTGCAGGACGGCCCCACCACCTACCAGTCGATGATCAAAGCCGTGGAAGCAGCGCGCGACCACATCAACATGGAGACCTACATCCTCGACGATGATGAAGTCGGCCAGCGCTTCGCCACCGCGCTGATCGCTCGGCAACGGCAAGGCGTACAGGTCAATCTGATCCGTGACAGCGTCGGAACCCTTAAAACATCATCGGCGTTTTTCTCTCAATTGACCGACGCAGGCGTCAAGGTGCTGGAGTACAACCCAGTCAATCCGGTGACGGCCAAAGCGGGCTGGGACGTGAACCAGCGCGACCACCGAAAGCTGCTGATAGTGGACGGCCGTATTGCCTTTCTCGGCGGGATCAACATCAGCAGCGTCTATTCGGGGAGCTCGTTCAATTCTTACTCAAAGACTCGCCCAAATGGTGATTTGCCCTGGCGCGATACCGACTTGCGCATCGAGGGGCCTGTGGTTGCGGAACTCCAGAAGCTGTTCATCGGAACCTGGGCTACCCAGAAAGGCGAACCACTCGCGGCTCGCCACTACTTTCCGCCACCTGAGCGCAAAGGCACCGAGGTGGTGCGGGCCATCGGAAGCTCGCCAAATGAGCCGTTCAGCCTGATCTATGCCACGCTGATTTCGGCGCTGCGTAGCGCGCAATCCGAGATATGGCTGACTAACGCCTACTTTATTCCCGACCCGCAGTTGCTGGCGGCCCTCAAGGAGGCTGCAGCACGTGGCGTCGACGTCAAGCTGGTGCTGCCCAGCAGCACCGATTCGTGGCTGGTGTTCCATGCTGGACGCGCCTACTACAGCGAGCTGTTGAAAGCCAACGTCAAGCTTTACGAACGCAAAGACGCGCTACTCCACGTCAAGACAGCAGTAATCGATGGCGTGTGGTCGACTGTCGGCTCCACCAACCTCGACTGGCGTAGTTTCCTGCACAACGATGAAGTCAACGTTGTTGTGCTGGGCGCCGGGTTTGGAAAAAAAATGCAGGAGGCATTCCTGGCCGATCTGGCCAAGTCGAACGAAATCAAGATGGAAAAGTGGCAGAGCCGCTCGCTCGGTGTGAAAGCCAAGGAGCAGATGGCGCGCCTTTGGGAGTACTGGCTCTGAGTTGAGTGGCGTGTCACCGGGATTACACACATAGGCACACAGATCGGAAAAAATCACCTGCCCCTGTTCTGAGGCAGGCCGCTCTGGCGCTCACGTCACTTCAGATACCACCCCCAGGGTTCGCCGTTGTAGCGGGTGATCTGCTTGGTTTCCAGGTAGTTGTTGTACCCCCACTCGCCCAGTTCACGACCGATGCCGCTTTGCTTGTAGCCGCCCCAGGGTGCCTCGACGAAAGTCGGCTGCGAGCAGTTGACCCACACGATGCCCGCGCGAAAACCGCGAGCGACCCGTTCGCAACGCGGGATATCCCGGGACATGACGGCCGCCGCCAAGCCGAACGGCGAGTCATTGGCCAAACGGATCGATTCGGCTTCCGTGTCGAAGGCGCGCAGGCACACCACCGGGCCGAAAATCTCCTCGCGCCAAACGGCGCTGTCCTCGGGGACATCGGCGAAAATCGCTGGCGTCAGGTAATAACCCTTTTGCAGATTAACCGGCCGCACACCGCCCGAAACCAGTCGGGCGCCCTCGGTCTGGCCGGCCGCAATGGCCGCCAGCACCTTGTCCAGCTGCCCCTGGCTGACCAGCGGCCCGAGCTTCACCCCTTCCTCGAAGCCCTGGCCAATCTGAATCTGCTCGGTGGCGGCAATCAAGCGCTCCAACAGCGCCGGGTACAACCGGCGTTCCACCAGCACCCGCGAGGTGGCTGAACAGACCTGCCCCTGGTTCCAGAAGATCCCGAACAGAATCCACTCCACCGCCGCTTCGAGGTCACTGTCAGCGAAGATCACGAAGGGTGATTTACCGCCCAGTTCCAGGCTGATGTTTTTGATCTCGCTGGCGGCGGCCTGCATGATCTTGCGTCCGGTCGGCACGCTGCCGGTGAAGGCGATCTTGTCGACCTGCGGGTGTTCGGCCAACGGCGCGCCCGCCTCGCGTCCCAAGCCCGTGACCACATTCAGCACCCCGGCCGGCAACCCGGCCTTGTCGGCGATGCCGGCCAGTTCGAGGGCAGTCAGCGGGGTCAGTTCGGAAGGCTTGAGCACCAGGGTGCAACCCGCTGCGAGTGCCGGGGCGACTTTCCACGCGGCCATCAGCATCGGGAAATTCCACGGGATGATCGCCGCGACCACGCCCATCGGTTCCTTGATCACCGATGACGTGAAGCGCGCATCCGGCAACTCAATCGACTGCTCGTTGTGTGAGTCCGACTGCTCGGCAAGTCCCGCATAGAAGTCGAAGCACCCGGCGGTATCGGCGATGTCCCACAATGCTTCCGGCAACGGCTTGCCATTATCACGCACTTCGATGGCCGCCAGTTCGTCCTGGCGAGCGCGGATGCCCTCGGCGATTTTCCTCAACACTTGCGCCCGTCGGGCACCGGGCCAGCGTGGCCAGTCGCCCTCGTCAAACGCCCTGCGCGCCGCCGACACGGCCAGATCGATGTCCTCTGCGGTCGCCGAGGCAACCCGCGCCAGAACCGACTCGTCACTCGGATCGAGCGTGTCGAAAACACCGCGCTGAACCGGGGCGATCCATTCGCCACCGATGTACAACCGTTGATAGTCACCCATGGGACACTCCTTGATCCTGCGGTGCCGACGCTGCTGGTAAAGCTGTTCGGCGACCTGCAATTGCTCGCGGTCATTGACCCCGAGCACGTCGACTTCATCCACTTCCACGGCCGTCACCGTCAGTCCCGCTTCGTTGGCCACCGCCACCGCTTCGGTGAGGTAGTACTCGCCTTGGGCGTTCAGGTTGCCGATACGCTCCAGCAGCCACAGACAGGTATCGGCGCGCAGGCCCATGACGCCGCCGTTGCAGAAGTTGATGTCCAGCTCCCGCGGGCTTGCATCCCTGGCTTCGCGAATGACCCGCAAGCGCCCCTGCTCCACCAGCAGCCGCCCGTAAGGCCCGGGCTGTTGGGTGTGGAAACCCGCCACCGCCACCGCCGCGCCGTCAATCAATGCCCTGCGCAAGCGATTCAAGGTCTGCGGGGTGATCAAGGGTGAGTCGCCGAACAGCACCAGCACACAACCCTGTTGCTGTTCGTGCGCCTGCAAGGCCGGTCGGGCCGCGAGCACCGCGTGGGCCGTGCCCAGTTGTTCGTGCTGGGTAAACACCTGCGCCGTCGGTGCCACCTGTTGCAGGTACTCGGCCACCTGCCCGCCGCCAGCGCCCACCACCACAGCCCGTTGCTCGATACCCGCCGCCGCCACCGCCGCCAGCACATGACCGAGCAGCGGCTGGTTGCCCACCGGGTGCAAGACCTTGGGCAGCGGCGAACGCATGCGCGTGCCCTGCCCGGCCGCGAGAATCACCGCCAGCGTCGGCCAACCAAAGTTGTCGCTCATCACCATCCTCCTGCGTGCATCCCGGCTTCAGGCCGGATCGCGATAGAACACATCGTCGGCGTACGGGTACCACCAGTCCTGAATCTTCGGCTGGTGGTCGATGATGACCATTTTCGAACGGCGGAACGCTTCCAGCCCCTGACGCCCTAGTTCGCGCCCAAGGCCGGACATCTTCCAGCCACCGAACGGCAGCGCATCGTTGTCGATCAGCGGATTGTTGACCCAGACCATCCCCGCCTCCAGACGCTCGGCGGCTTCCATGGCTTCGGCCAGGTCAGTGGAAAACAGCGAGGCACCGAGGCCGAACGGCGAGTCGTTGGCCAACCGCACCGCCTCATCGAAATCGCTGACCCGGCAGATTGCCGCCACCGGGCCGAAGCACTCTTCCTGCAAAATCGCCATGTCACCGGTCACGCCGGTGAGGATGGTCGGTTCATAGAACCAGCCGACGCTGTGCCCGGGTGGAATGCGCCCGCCACACACCACTTTCGCGCCCTTGGCCACGGCGTCATCGACCAGGCGCATGACTTTATTGCGCGCGGCTTCGCTGACCATCGGCCCGATCTCCGAGCGTTCCAGGCCATGACCAATGCGCAAGGCACGGGTGCGCTCGGCGAATTTCGCGACAAATTCGTCATGGATATCATCGACGACGTAGAAGCGTTCCGCCGAGGTGCAGATCTGCCCGCTCAAGTGGAACGCCGCGGTCACCGCGCCTGCCGCTGCCACTTCCAGCGGTGCATGCCTGGAGATGATCAGCGGATCGCTGCCACCGGCCTCGATCACACAAGGTTTCATCCGTTCGGCACAGGCCACGGCCACCGCTTTGCCTGCCGCCACACTGCCGGTGAAGGCCACCGCGTGGGTCTGCGCCGACTGCACCAGCAACTGCGCGGTGACCGCATCGCCCGGTACACAAGACACCAGCCCAGGCAGCAACGCGGTGAAGTGCTCCATGAACTTGAGGGTGCACAGGGTCGTGGCTTCCGCCGGTTTGATGATGCAGGCGTTGCCCGCCGCCAAGGACGCGGCGACCGTCCAGCACATCAGCAGGATCGGAAAGTTGAACGGCATGATGTGCACGCTGACACCATACGGCTCGTAACGCACATGCTGGAACGAGCCGATCTGCGTGGTGCCGGCGACCTTGCCGGCATCGTCCCGGGCCATTTCTGCGTAGTAGCGAAAGATCGGCGCGCAGTTGGCCAGCTCGCCCATGGCTTCGGGAAACGGCTTGCCCATTTCCAGGGTCATCAGGCTCGCGACTTCACGGTTGCAGGCAGCGTTCTGTTCGATGGCGTTGGCCAGCTGATGCAGGCGCGCGGCGCGGCTTTTCGCGTCGATCAGGCGCCATTGGCGTTGCGCGGCGGTGGCGGCATCGGTGGCGGCTTGCACATCGGCTTCGCCACACACGCCGACTTGCCCGACCGGTTGCAGGGTCGCCGGGTCGAGCACTTCGCGCACGCGGCCCTCAGTCAGCGGCAGGAACTCGGGGTTGATGAAACGCAATGTAATGTCAGTGTTGAACGTGGCCATGGGATGATCCTTGAACCAATCGATAAGGGGTTTCACGCAACGTCGCCAGGGTCTGGGCGGGCAGTTCTTCACGCCAGCCCGGCACGTGCCGGTCGAGCCATTGGCGCAGCGGCGCAAAGGCCTCGGCGTCCAGGGCGCGGACAAACAGACTCAGGGTGCGCGGCAGGTGCGCCAGGTAACCGTGCTTGCCGTCACGGCCGGCCAGGCGCACGAAAATCCCCAGCACCTTGGCGTGACGCTGGGCGGCCAGGCGCCGGTAATCTTCAAGAAAGCCCGACGCATCCAGCTCCGGGCGCTGCAACAGGTAATGACTGATCAGTGACTTGCGCAGCGCTTCGGGCACATCGCGCCGGGCGTCTTCGAGCAGCGACATCAGGTCATAGGCTGCCGCCCCGACCAGGGCATCCTGGAAATCCAGCAAGCCGCAGGCGGCGACACCTTCACGGCCTTGCAGCAGCATCAGGTTGTCGACGTGAAAGTCGCGCAGCACCAGGGCTTCGCGGCGTTTCGCGACATCACGGCAGGCGTCGGCGAATAACGCCAGATATTCATCGCGCAGGTTGTGCGCCGCCTCTTTGCCGATCAGCAGCGGCACGTACCAGTCGATGAACAGCGCGTACTCGGCCGCCAGTCGCTGTTCGTCGTAAGGCGCCAGTTCCGTGGCTGGCGTTGCGCAATGCAACGCCACCAGCGTATCGACCGCCAGGTGATACAACGCCGACTCCGAATGCCCGGCCAGCAGCAGCCGGGTGTAGGTGTCGTGACCGAAATCCTCGATCAACGCCAGCCCCGCCGCCTCGTCCACATCCAGCAAGGCCGGCGCGGACAGGCCCAGCCCCTGTAACTGCCGGGCGATCCGCACGAACGGGCCGATGGGCTCGCTGTCGGGCGGCGAATCCATCAGCAGCAGGCCCGCGCCGTCCAGGCGGAAATAACGCCGGGTCGAAGCATCCGCCGGCAAGGCGACCAGCAAGGTCCCGGCGTAACCGGCGCGGGCCAGAAAGGCGGCGCGCTGGTCGTCACGGGTTGGCAATGACGCCAGTGCATCTGTCATGGCAGTCACCGGATCATGTAGACCTTTTTGATGGTCTCGTGGACGGTGCACACACCCTTCCAGTCCTTGCCGAAGAAAGCGGCGGTGTCCGGCTTGATCTCGATCACTTCACCGGACTCGTGGACGTACGTGCAGCGACCTTCGAGAAAGTGGCAGAACTCGTCGCTGGTGACATGGCAGAACCACTTGCCCGGGGTGCAGATCCAGATGCCGCATTCGGACTGGCCTTCCGGCCCCTTGTGCAGCACCACGCCGGATACACGGGACTCACCTTCAAGCATGGTCGGGATCACGCCCCAATCCTTGACGTCGGTGATGCTCAGCGGGTCGTACAGAAACGGGGTTGTCATGTGTTGCTCTCCAGGTTGTGTGTGTGTGTAGGAGCGAGCCTGCTCGCGATGGACGTTAACGATGACGCGTGCTGTCTGGATGAACGCGTTGTCCTGACGTTCTTCGCCAGCAGGCTGGCTCCTACAGGGATTGCAGTGTTTCTCACAGGTTCAAGCCAGCATATAAACGTTACGCAGGGTTTCCCGGACGTGGCATTCGCCGGTCCAGCCGGCCGGGAACAGCACCAAGGTGTTGGGGCGCACTTCAATCACTTCACCGTTGTCGTTACGGTAAGTGGCGTGCCCCGCGATGAAGTGACACAACTCGTCCCGGGGAATCGACAGCCGCCAGCGACCGGGGGTGCACACCCACAATCCGGTTTCCGGGCTGTTGTTCGGGCCCTTGAACAGCAAGCGGCCGCTGGAATGCGAGACACCTTCGACGGCGTCGCTCTGCACGCCCCAGTCCACCAGATCGGTGCGGCTGCTGACGGCTTCGAGGTACGGCGTGATACCCGCCGTGGTGGATGAATCAGGCATCGTTGAGCACCTTGTCGAGAATCGCGGCCGCGTCTTGCGGCCCCTTGCGTGATTGCATCTGCGCGCTGGTGCGCTGCAGGCGTTGGCGCATCGCCCCGTCGTTGAGGCACGCGTGGAGTTTTTCCGCGAGCTGTTCTTCGCTCCATTCGTAGCGATCGAGCTTGAAGCCGTGGCCGCTTTCTTCGGCGCGCATGGCGTTGTCGTGGCCGTCCCAGACGTACGACATGACAATCGCCGGTTTGCCGAAGAACAGGCACTCGGTGAAACTGTTGTTGCCGCCGTGGTGGATCACCGCGTCGACCTGGGCAATCACCGACGGCTGCGGGAACCAGTTGGAAATCTGCACGTTGTCCGGCAGGTCCGGGTATTCGTCGAGGTGTTCGCCGACGTTGAACAGCGCCCGGTAAGGCAGCTTGCCCACCGCCTCGATCAGGCGCTTGAGCAGCTCGACATCGCCGGAACCGAGGCTGCCGAAACTGGCGTACAACAGCGGCTTGTCGTGGTTCGCACGGAACTGCGGAATCTCGTACGGCGTGTCGTGGCGCACGCAACCTTGCAGGTAATGGAAGCGCTCGGCCGGCAATGGATGGCGTCGGTCGAACTTCACCGCATCCGGGTACAGCAGCAGGTTCATGAACGGCGAGGCTTCAAAGAAGGTCCCCAGCGGATAGGGCTGCTCGCCATGGGCTTGCAGGAACTGGTTGAAGTCCTCATGGATCGGCCCGACCACTTCCTCGAAGCGCTGGCGGAATTGCGCGTGGCCCGCCTTGTCGTCGATGCTCATGCCCGACAGGTGCGGCGGGATATCCGGGTCTTCGATCTCGTTCTCCGAGCAGGAAATGATCCGCACCCACGGCTTGCCGTATTGCTTGATTGCCGGGAACAGGATCACGTTGTCGACGCAGATCAGGTCGGGCTTGACCTTGTCCAACACCGCCGGCAGGTCCTTTTGCGCCCACTTGGCGGTTTCGACGATGGCCGCCCAGCATTCCTTGACGTAGTTGTCGATCTGCTCCAGCGGCGACTTGCGGAAGTTCGGAATGTGGCCGTTGATGAAATCCACCCAGTAGCGGGCCATCTCTTCGGCCGGCATCGGTGCCGACATGTTGACCATGTGCTCTTCAAAACCATAACCGGCGTAGACACCGCTCATGCCCGGGTCGGTGAGGAACACCGCTTTATGCCCCAGGGCTTCACAGGCCTGGGCGATACCCACTGAATTCAGCGCCGGGCCGTAGGCGGCTTCCGGAAAGAATGCGATCACTTTCTGTTTCATCGAGTGCTGCTCCTGCCTGGTCTTTTTATTGTTCAGCGCGTCAGTACGCGGGCATGCCGGGCCTGCCAGCCCAGCCGGATGGTCGTGTCGATTGCAAAATGGGCGAATTCAAACTGCGAGGACGGCACGCGCACGATCAGCGGTTTGTCGCTGAGGGGGGTCTGCACGTGCAGGTTGGTGTCGAGGCCGTGGTAGGCGATTTCGACGATCTTGCCGCTGACCTGATTGGCGCAATCGCCGCCCTGCTCCGTCAGCACTAGCAGGCGTTCGGGGCGAACCACCACGGCGACGGATTGGCCGGTCACCAGCGGCGCGTCGGTTTCGACGTTCAGTTCCTGGCCGTTGACCCGCACCGAGTGCTGGCCCGAGCGCACGCCTTCGAGCAGGTTGCTGACGCCGATGAAGTTGGCGACGAAGCGGCTGTTGGGGTTTTCGTAGAGTTCGGTCGGGCTGCCGCACTGGCATACCTTGCCGCCATCGAGCACGGCCATGCGGTCGGACATCACCAGGGCTTCTTCCTGGTCGTGGGTGACGATGATGAAGGTGATGCCGCTCTCGTGTTGCAGGCGTTTGAGTTCCAGCTGCATCTTTTCCCGCAGCTTCTTGTCGAGGGCGCCCAAGGGCTCGTCGAGCAACAACACCCGCGGACGCTTGACCAGTGCCCGGGCCAAAGCCACCCGCTGACGCTGGCCGCCGGAAAGCTGATCGGGCTTGCGCTCGGCCAGCTCACCCAGTTGCGCGGTGCTCAACACTTCATCCACCCGGCGACGGATTTCGGTTTCCGGCAGACGCTCCATTTCCAGGCCGTAGGCAATGTTCTTGCGCACGGTCATGTTGGGAAACAGCGCGTAGGACTGGAACATCAGGTTCAGCGGACGCTTGTTGGCCGGCAGCGGCGAAATGTCATTGCCGTCCAGGTAGATGCAACCACCGCTGGGGGTCTCGAAACCGGCGAGCATGCGCAACAGCGTGGTCTTCCCGCAGCCGGACGGCCCGAGCAACGCGAAGAACTCGTTCTCGCGGATGCTCAGCGACACCTCGTTGACCGCCAGACCGTTGCCATAAGACTTGCTGACCTTATCCAGGATCAGTACCGCGGGTGAATTATTCATGGGTGCGAGGAGCCTTGTTGAGACGCTGCGAAGCCAGCAGCGCGGTGATGCTGACCAGCATCACCAGCGTCGCCAGAGCGTTGATTTCCGGGGTGACGCCGAAGCGGATCATGGCGTAGATCTGCATGGGCAACGTGGTCGAGGCCTGGCCGGAGCCCGAGTTGAAAAAAGCGATGATGAATTCGTCCACCGACAGGGTGAACGAGAGCAAACCGCCGGCCAGCACACCGGGAAAAATCACCGGCAGCAGCACTCGGCGCAAGGTGGTGAACCAGCTCGCACCCAGGTCAATCGAGGCTTCGAGGATCGAATAATCGAAGTGCTTGAGCCGCGTGCGCACCACCGCACAGACGAAGGCGATGTTGAACACCGCGTGGCTGATGATGATCGAGTGCAACCCCAGGCCGACCTTGAGCAGGTTGAAGAAACTCAGCAGCGCAATCGCCAGCACGATGTCGGGAATGATCATCGGCGCCATCAGCAAGGTGTCGACCACCTGGCCTTTGTCGTTGCCCTTGCGGCGCAACTCGATGCCCAGCGCCAGGAACGTGCCAAACACGCAGGCAATGAAGGTTGCTGACAACGCAACGACCAGAGTGTTGAGTGCCGCCGACAGAATCGCCGTGTTGTGCGCCAGTGCCGCGTACCACTTCAGCGATACGCCGCCCCAGGCGGTGGGCAATCCGGACTTGTTGAACGACAGCAGGATCAACACCAGGATCGGTATATAAAGGAAGGCGTACACCAACCCCAGATGCGAACCCAGCACGGTGCCGCTGACAGAACGAGACTGACTCATGAGCGCGCCCCTTCTGCACGACGGGCCACCAGTGCCTGGATGAACAACAGGATCAGCATGATTGCGATCAGGAAGAAACTCAGCGCCGCACCGAACGGCCAGTCCCGTGCCGTGAGGAATTGCGAATAGATCAGGTTGCCGACCATCTGCACCTGCTTGCCGCCCAGCAGATCGGCAGTGATGAAGTTGCCGATGCTCAACACGAAGACAAACACCGCACCGGCGGCGATACCCGGTACGCTCAACGGCAGGATGATCCGGCGAAAGGTCATCCAGCCCGAGGCGCCGAGGTCTTTCGAGGCGTCCCACAGTTCGTTGTTGATCCGCGACAGCGACGAGAAAATCGCGAGGATCACAAAGGGGATGTAGTTGTAGACCAGCCCCAACACGACGGACGACTCGGTGTACAGCAGGCTGATGGGTTCGCCGTTGTAGCCGAATAATTGCAGCATGCGGTTGATCAGGCCTTCGCGGTTGAGCAGCACGATCCAGGCGTAGGTGCGGATCAGGTAGTTGCTCCAGAACGGCAGCATCACCAGAAACAGATACACCGCCTGACGCCGCCGTGGCGCGCGGGCAATCGCATAGGCCGCCGGGTAGCCGATCAACACCGCGAACACCGTGGCCAGCCCGGCGATTTTCGCCGACTTGAGCAGGATGCCCAGGTACAGCGGATCGAACGCACGCTGGTAGTTTTCCCAGGTGAACAACCAGTCGATGCCGCCATACGCACCCCGTTCGACGAAGCTGTAGACCAGCACCAGCAGGCACGGAATCACCAGGAACATCAGCAGCCAGCCGAAGCCGGGCGCAAGAAGCCAGGCCGACAGACGCCTGTCAGCATGCAAAGCACTCATTACCCATATCCTCCCGCCTCAGGACAGAGGCGGCTTGCGAGCGTGGCGAGGCATGCCGGGCATGCCTCGGATCGACGTGGCGTTAGTTCTGCGCCGCCATGATTTCGGTGACGGCGCGGGTGTAGGCCTTTTGCGTGGTGCCGCCCAGGTCGCGCAACTGCTCCATTTTCAGCAGCTCGGCGGGGGCGATGGTCAGATTGGGGTATTGCTTGAGCAAGTCAGCGGACAACCCGGCCATAGCCGCCTGGTTGGGGACTTTGTAGAGGATGTTTTCAGCGACCCAGGCGTGGTTTTCCTTGGCCAGCATGAAGTTGATGAACTTGAAGGCTTCGTCCTGGTGTTTCGAACCTTTGAGCACCACCATGGTGTCCACCCACAGGTCGGAACCTTCCTTGGGCACCACGAACTTGATCGCCGCGTTGGCTTGCGTGCCGTAGTTGCACCAGCCGTCCCAGGCGTGGGCCATCAGCGATTCGCCGGAGGCCAGCTTGGAATAGAAGGTGGTGTCGTCGAAGGAGAGGATGCGTTTTTTGGTGGCGATCAGTTGGTCGCGAACCGCGGCGATTTGCGCGGGGTCGCTGTCGTTGACCGACCAGCCTTTGGCGAGGAAACCGGCGCCGAGCATCCAGCGGTCGGTGGCGAGCATCGTGACCTTGCCCTTGAGGGCATCGCTCGGATTGAGCAGCTCGTTCCAGCTCTGTGGCGCTGGTGTCACCTTGTCGGAGCGGTAGCAGATGCCGGTGGTGCCCCAGGTGTAAGGCACGGAGAACCGGTTGCCCTGGTCATATTCCAGGTGAGTGGCTTCGGGGTAGAGGTTTTTCAGGTTGGGGACTTTGACCGGATCGATGTCCGCCAGCAGTCCCTGCTTGTGCAGGACTTCGGCGAAAGGCGAGGAGACGAACACCACGTCATACCCTTCGCCACCGGAGGCCATCAGCTTGCCCATGATTTCTTCGTTGGTGGCGTGCAACGCCTTGTCGACGTCCACACCGCTGGCAGCCTTGAACTTCTCCAGCGCATCCGGGGCCATGTAGCCGTCCCAGATGGAAATCACCATGTCTTTCGCACTTGCAGCCTGTGAAGCGATCGCCAGGGAAACGGCCAATCCCACGCACAGAAGATCATTCAGCTTGCTCATAAATACTCACCCGACGATTGTTTATTGTTGTGTTCGAAGGCAGTACGGCAAAACGAGAAACGATTGCTTGTGTTTTTTTTTAGAAATTAGGACCAGTATCAAAAGATGTCAACGCTTTTTTACGGCCTGACGCTTCGCCAGCGCATGACATAAGATGAGCACCTGAGTCCGACAGCGGATCACAACGAGAAAAGACGCTTGAGCACGACAGCCGAAAAAAAACCGCGCACCAATCACCTGGAGCTGGCCCGCCGCATCCTCGAGCACACCCAGGAAAGCGCAATGGTGGCCGGCGACCCGGTGGCCGAACAAGCCCTGGCCCGGACCTTCCAGGTCTCGCGCACGCTGATTCGCGGCGCGTTGAAAGTGCTACTGGAAGAAAACCTGCTGAGCCACGAAGCCGGCAAGGGCTACCGACTGCTGGCCTCGCCGGCGGGCCAAGTCTTCAACGCCACCCTGCCGCAAGCCGAGGAAGAAGAATTGGCCGCCTCGGTGCTGCGCGACCGCATGGCCGGGCGCCTGGGCGACAGCATCAGCATCAGCGAACTGATGCGCCGCTACGACATCGGCCGGCCGGCGGCACAAAAGGCCCTGCAGCAATTGAGCGAAAGCCAGGCCATCGAGCGCGGCCCCGGCCAGTCCTGGCTGTTTCGCCCGTCGCTGAACAGCCTGGCCGCCCTCGAAGAAAGCCTGAAATTCCGCCTGATCCTTGAGCCTGAAGCCCTGCTCAGCCCCAGCTTCAATGCCGATCCGCAACGCCTGGCGCTGTTGCGCAGCGCCACGCAAAGCCTGCTCGCCCGCCCCGTGGAAGACTTCGACATCCAACAATTTCGCGAACTGGACATCAGCTTCCACGAACTGCTGGCCCAGAGCTGCGGTAACCGCTTCATCAGCGACGCCCTGCTCCAGCATCAGGGCCTGCGCCGCCTGCCGAACCTGCTGCCATCGGTGAGCGTGCACCGCCTGCAGGAAGCGCTACGCGAACACCTGCAAATCATCGCGCAGATCGAACGCGGGCAGATGGAGATCGCCGCCGACCTGCTGCGTTTGCACCTGCGCCTGAGCGCCGCGCAACGGCCGCAAACCGCCAACCGTGGCATCCCGCAAAGCCATCTGTTCGGGCGTCGCTAACCAGCTCGCAAAAACATGATGATTTTTTTTTGAAAATAAGACAGCATCAAAAACACCTTCAGGAGCGGCGGGTCTGACCCGCCATGGACAGTCCTCGCCATGCAAAAACAAAAACTGATCGCCCTGTTTCCGGAAGCCAGTTTCGGCGCGGCCTTGAACTGCATTGGCATCGCTCAGTCGCTGCGTGAACTGGGCGCCAAGCCGGTGTTCATCTGCCATGAACATTTCCAGGGGTTGTTCGCCGAATACGGTTTCGACGAGTACCCGATTCCGCAAGCGAGCCCGTTGTCGGCGGCGGAACACCAGCACTACTGGGAACGCTTCATCGAGCGCAGCATTCCCTACTTCGACCAGACCCCGCTGGCACAGATCGACAGCTATGTGGCGCCGGCCTGGGAAGCCATCATCGATACCGCCATCGAAGCGGAAAAACCCTTGCAGCAGTTGCTCGGCCGCCTCAAGCCCGACGTGATCGTGCTCGACAACGTGGTGATGTTCCCGGCCATCGCCAACGCCGGTTGCCCGTGGGTGCGGGTGGTGTCCTGCGCCGAAACCGAACTGCCGGATGCGGCCGTTCCGCCGTACCTGTCCGGGTGCCTGACCAGCGACACCCAGGCCTGTGAGCGTTACACCGAGCAGTACCTCAAGGCTGTCGCGCCAGCTCATGAACGCTTTTCGCATTTTCTCCTCGGCAACGGCACCGCGCCGTGCCCAGCGGGGCAGTTCCTCACCGACTCGCCATGGCTGAACCTGCTGCTGTCACCGACGCCAGTGCGCTATGAGCGCCAGCAACCGCTGGCCCCGCAACGCTACGTGTACCTCGACGGTTGCGTGCGCCGCGAAGCGCCGTACATTGTCCCGGACTTTCCACGGCACAACGACGCGCCGCTGATCTACCTCAGCTTCGGCAGCCTCGGCGCCGCCGACACAGGGATGATGAAACGCCTGATCAGCACGATCGAAAGCTTGCCGTACCGCTTCCTGGTCAACGTCGGCGCCTACCGCGACATGTACACCACCGTGCCGGACAACGTGTACCTGGACAGCTGGTTTGCCCAGCCGGCGGTGCTCAAGGAATGCCAGTTGTTCATCCACCACGGTGGCAACAACAGCTTCTGCGAAGCGCTGTACTTCGGCCTGCCATCGCTGATCATCCCCTATTGCTGGGACGGCCACGACAACGCCGCCCGCGCCGAGGAAACCGGCGTCGGCCGCTACCTGCCGCGCTTTGCCGATCCCCTGGCCGCCCTGCCCGCCGCCCTCGAACAACTGCTGGCCGATCAAGCGATGAAACAACGCCTCACATCGTTCAGCGAGCGCATGCAGGCGACCCGCGGCACCGACATTGCCGCGCGGGTGATCCTGGCACTCTAGCCATAACAACAAAAACCGTCGGGCAACCGAACGCAATCGTCGCTGCCCGACACACCGCCGGAGTTTCAGCATGAATGCCCCATCGCTTCTCGATGCGCTTGACCATGTCCTGCCCCATCCCTTCTGGCAGGACACCGTCACCCCGCCGCCCGCCGCACCTTCCGTCACCGGCACGGTGCAATGCGACCTGGCCGTGGTCGGCGGCGGGTTCACCGGATTGTGGACCGCCCTGCTGGCGCGTCAGCGCAACCCCGGGCTGAGCATTGCGATCATCGAGGCACGACGCTGCGGCGGTGAGGCCAGCGGGCGCAACGGCGGTTTCTGCGCGCCGAGCATTTCCCATGGAGTGTCCAATGCGCTCAAGCGCTGGCCGGATGAAGCCGAGCAACTGATCCGCCTCGGCCGGCAGAACCTCGATGAACTGGCCGCCGACCTGCAACGCTTTGGCATGCACGTCGAGTTCGAACGCCATGGCAAACTCAACGTCGCCAGCCAACCGTGGCAGGTCGACGGGTTGCGCTCGATGCAGCGTAACTACGCGCGATTCGGCATTGACTGCGAGTGGCTGGAAGGCCGCGCTCTGACGCAGAAACTCGACTCCCCGGCGTATGTGGCCGGCCTGTTCGAACCCAATTACGCCCTCCTCAACCCGGCGAAAATGGCCGCTGAATTGCGCCGCGTTTGCCTTGAACAAGGGGTCCAACTGTTCGAAAACAGCCCGGTCCTGAAACTCGATGCCCGCCGCGACAGCCTGTGCCTGCCCACTGCCGACGGCGAAGTCATCGCCGGGCAAATCGCCCTCGCCACCAACATCGCCCCGCCGCTGCTCGGCCATCTGGCATCGAGCGTGATCCCGGTCTACGACTACAGCCTGGTCAGCGAACCATTGAGCGATGCGCAGCTGCGAGCCATCGGCTGGACCGGTCGCTACGGCATCGCCGACGCCGGCAACCAGTTCCACTACCTGCGCAAGACCGCCGACAACCGTATTCTCTGGGCCGGCTTTGATGCCATCTACCATTTCGGCGGGCGCCGCGACGAAGCCCTGACCCAGCGACCGCAAAGCTTCCAGCGCCTGGCCGAGCAGTTTCACCAAACTTTCCCGGCCCTTGGCGATGTGCGCTTCAGCCATGCCTGGGGCGGCATCATCGACACCTCGGCGCGCACCACGATGTTCACCGGTTGCGAACACCAGGGCCGCGTCGCCTATGCCTTGGGCTTCACCGGACAAGGGGTGTCCGCCAGCCGCTTCGCCGCGCTGAACATGCTCGACCTGCTGGGCGGCGAGCGCACCGAACGCACCGAACTGCTGATGACCTCCAAGGCGCCGTTCCGCTTTCCGCCCGAACCCTTGCGTTACGTCGGCGTGAAACTGGCCCAGCGCTCACTGGCGCGGGAGGACCGCGACGGTCACCGTGACCTGCTGCTCAAGACCTTCGATGCCTTTGGCATCGGTTTCGATTCCTGATCCGGAGACCACCATGTCCACAGCCCTGCCCCGGCACGTCATCGACTTCGCCAGCGACCTTGCCCCCCGTGAAACTGAAATCAACGATCCGGCCGTGGTCGACGCGCCTTACCGCAGCAAGAGTTGGCGGCACTTTGTGACGCCTGAGAAAAACGCCGTGGCCGGCATCTGGGAGGCAGGACCGCACCGGGAGCATTGCCAGTGCGATTACGATGAGCTGTGTCACATCCTCGAAGGCACCGTGCGCCTGACCGATGCCGAGGGCGTCGCGCGCACGTTCGGCCCCGGTGATTCCTTTGTGGTCGCCAGCGGATTCAATGGCACCTGGGAAAACCTCACCACGGTGCGAAAGGTCTACTTCATCCTTGGCTAAACGGCCCCGACCGCTACGTCAGGCTGCTGACAGACCTGATTGCGCCCGTTGCGCTTGGCCTGGTACAGCGCGTCGTCTGCGCGGGTCACCAGGCTTTCCGGTGTATCGCCGGGTTGTGCATGGGCCACGCCGAACGAGGCGGTGATGGTGTCCAGCACCGTGTCGGTGCCCCGGGCCTTGACCCGCAGCGACTGGATTTTCAAACGCAGGCGCTCGGCAAAAGCGCCCGCGGCGGCCAGGTCCGGACAATCCTTGAGCACCACGCAAAACTCCTCGCCGCCATAACGTGCCGCGAACGCTTCGCCAGGCAGCGAATCACGCAGCACCCGGGCGACATGCTGAAGCACGCGGTCGCCCAAGGGGTGGCCGTACTGGTCGTTGAATTGCTTGAAGTGGTCGATATCCAGCATGACCAGCGCCACGCCCGTCGCCACGTTGCTCAAGGCCTGTTCAAGCTGGCGGTTGAAGGTGGTGCGGTTGAGCAATTCGGTCAGGCCATCGAGGGTCGCGGCCAGTTGGGCGCGCTCCAGCTTGTCACGCAGGCTTTTGATTTCATGCTGTGCCGATTGCAACTGGGCGAGGAAGTGTTCCTGCTGCCCCTGCATCAGCCGGGTGCTCTGTTGCAGTTGGGTCAGGATGCTCGGCAAGCGCTCGCTGGCGGGCTCTTCAAGCATCTGCAGGTATTGGCCGAGGCTGGCCTGGAAATCCTGGTTACCCTTCACGCTGCGCGATACATCGCGCTCCATGTCGTCGACCAGATTGATCGCGTCCTGCTGCCCGGAGCGGGCGTCCGCCAGTTCATCGCGGATGATGTACTCGCGAAACAGTTTGGCGGCCGACTCCGGCGGGAAGTAGTCGAAGTCATTGACCACCCGGTCCAGGTGCCGATTGAGCTCCGGCTCCTGGCCCTTGCTGTAGGTGTACCAGAGCGCGTAGTGCACCGGGTTGGGCGGAATGTTGTGACGAACCATCAGCGGCACTGCCTGCTTGAGCAACGCCGCCGCCTCGCGGGAGTCTTCTGGATACAGCGCTAGAACAGTCGCACGCGTGTCTGATTGGCTCATGGTTTCACTGTGATTGTTATCATTGGCGTTTGGCAAACTTGCTGAGCATAGCCATACGCCCGGCAAACGACCATCCCGAATTACACAATCATTTCAACCCGGTACGCCTGTGCCACAGGTCCGATCAACTGTTGGTCGGCATCAACCCGGCCATGTTCTGGCGCCGACGGTAAGCCGTATCACGGTTCGCCAGCCAGTAGTACAGCGGTGTGGTGACCACCAGCCCGACCAACCAGGATAAATCCGCACCGTCGATGTGCACTGCCACGGGGCCGGTGTAGATCGGCGTGTTCATGAACGGGATCTGCACCACGATGCCGATGGCGTAGGCCAACAGCGCCTGCGGGTTGAAGCGGCCATAGATGCCGCCGTCGACGCGGAAGATCGAGGCGATGTCGTACTCGCCCTTGTGGATCGCGTAGAAGTCGATGAGGTTGATCGCAGTCCACGGCACCAGCACCACCAGCAACGCCAGTACCAGGTCGACGAAATGCCCGATGAAATCCGCCGAGGCGCCGATGGCCGCCACGCAGCAACCGGCCAGGATGATCAGCGACAGTACCGCCCGGCTCGAAGCAGTCGGAATCCAGCGGTGGGCGAAGGTTTGCAGCAAGGTGATCACCGACAGCACGGCGCCATACAGATTCAGGGCGTTGTGGCTGATCACGCTGAGCAGGAACAGCACCAGCATCAGCGGGCCGATGGCGCCGGTCGCGAGTTTCACCGCGTCCATGGTGTCCATGCCCACCGGCGTTGCCAGCACGGCGACGGCACCGAACACGAAGGACAGGATTGAACCCAGCGAGGAGCCGAGGTAGGTCGCCCAGAACGTCGAACTGACCTTCACGTCTTTGGGCAGGTAGCGCGAGTAGTCGGACACGTAGGGCGCGAAAGCGATCTGCCACAGCGCCGCCAGCGACACCGTGGCCAGCCAGCCGGAAATGTTGAAACTGCCACGGGTCAGGAAGTCATCGGTCTGCACGTGGGTCAGGATGTAGCCGAAACCGAGCACGATGCCGAGGCCCAGCACCCAGGTGCCGATGCGATTGAGCACGTGGATGAAGCGGTAGCCAATGATGCCGATGATCCCCGAGCCAAGGCCGCCGAGGACGATGCCGACGGACACCGGCACGCTCTCGACCACGCCATGCAGCGACTTGCCGGCCAGGACGATGTTGGAAGCGAAGAAACCGATGTACATCACGCCGGCAATCACCACCACCAGCAACGCGCCCAGCGAACCGAACTGAGCGCGGCTCTGGATCATCTGCGGAATGCCCATCTGCGGGCCTTGCGCCGAGTGCAGCGCCATCAGCACACCGCCGACCAGGTGGCCGACGATGATCGCGACAATGCCCCAGACCAGGTTCAGGTGAAACAACTGCACGCCAAGCGCGCCGGTAACGATGGGCAACGGCGCGATATTGCCGCCGAACCACAGGGTGAACAGATCTTTGACCTTTCCGTGGCGATCCTCAGGGGGGACGTACCCGATCGTGTGTTTCTCGATGAGCGGGGCGGATGAAGCGGTGGTGGACATGACGAACTCCAAGGCAAGGATGAGTACGTGTTCGTACTTCGGTGTGCGCGGGCATACCTGCGCATTTCTTGTTGGAGGCGATCATGGCCAAAGAGTGTGGGGAGGAAAATTAGTTAATTTGTGCCTTTAAACCTTAAAAAAGATTGCGTGGTTTTCCGGAATAACCGGCAGAAAAAACCAATAAAAATAAAATATTGATCAGAACACCATGACAACTGAACGACGAAATCCCTGTGGGAGCGGGCTTGCTCGCGAAGACGGTGGCACATCCAACATCGATGTGACTGACATACCGCTTTCGCGAGCAAGCCCGCTCCCACAGGGTCCTGCGTTTTAACTGACTACCATCACCACTGCGCGAAGTCGGCAGAGCATGAACACGAGGTATTGCACTGTGCTTTTTGTGGGAGCGGGCTTGCTCGCGAAGACGGCGGCACATCCAACATCGATGTGACTGACATACCGCTTTCGCGAGCAGGCTCGCTCCCACAGGGTCCTGCGTTTTAACTGACTACCATCACCATTGCGCGAAGTCGGCAAAGCATGAACCCGAGGTATTGCACTGTGCTTTTTGTGGGAGCGGGCTTGCTCGCGAAGACGGCGGCACATCCAACATCGATGTGACTGAAGTACCGCTTTTGCGAGCAAGCTCGCTCCCACAGGGTCCTGCGTTTTAATTGACTACCATCACCACTGCGCGAAGGCGGCAAAGTTTGAACCTGAGGGTTTGCACCAGGCTTTTTTGTGGGAGCGGGCTTGCTCGCGAAGACGGCGGCACATCCAACATCGATGTGACTGACATACCGCTTTCGCGAGCAAGCCCGCTCCCACAGGGGTTATGTGGTGCCTGTGTTAGCGCGCAGCCCAGGCATTGAAGCGCTGTTCAAGTTCCTCGCCATGGTCAACCCAGAACTCCGCGTCCACGGCCCGCGCGCCGGCCAGGTTGGCCTCGGCGGTCGGCAGTTGGTCCTGCACATCCTTGGGCAGCAATGGCAGGGTCTGGCGATGCACCGGCCCGTAGGGGATGGTTTCCGAGAAGACTTTTTGCGTCTGCGGCTGGCTGGCAAAGGCGATGAAGTTTTCCGCCAATGCCTTGTTCGGCGTGCCTTTGACCACCGCCCAGTATTCCGGATCGTACAGGCTCTGCGGCCAGACGATGCTCAGTTTCATGCCTTCCTTCTGCGCCGAAGCGATCCGGCCGTTGTAGGCCGCGCTCATCACCACGTCACCGGCCACCAGCCATTGCGCCGGCTGCGCACCCGCCTCCCACCACTGGATGTTCGGCTTGATCTGGTCGAGTTTGGCGAAGGCCCGCGTCACGCCTTGCGGGGTTTTCAAGATCTTGTACACGTCGTCCGCCTTGACTCCGTCGGCGAGCAACGCGATTTCCAGGGTGTACTTGGCGCTCTTGCGCAGGCCGCGCTTGCCCGGGAAGTCGGCGACGTTCCAGAAGTCGGCCCAGGACTGCGGCGCCTTGGCCTGCTTGCTCTGGTCGTAGGCCATGACCATCGACCAGACATAGGTTGCGACACCGCACTCGGTCAGCGCACCCGGCACGAAGTTCGCCGAATCACCGAAGCGTCCCGCATCGAGCTTCTCGAACAGGCCCTCTTCGCAGCCACGCAACAACTCGGGGCTTTCGACTTCCACCACGTCCCAGCTGGTGTGACCGGCGGAGACCATGGCCTTGATCTTCGACAGCTCGCCGTTGTACTCCCCGGCGATGATATTGCCCGCGCCGCTGGCGTTGAAGGGCTGGAAGTAGGCCTTATCCTGGGCCTGTTTGGTAGCACCACCGAAGGAAATCACGGTGAGGTCCTGGGGGGCCGCCCACACACTGGCACTCAACAACGCCAGGGCAAACGGAACACTGCAACGCAAGGATCTGGACATGGATCGCTTCCTCGGGGCTTGTCGGCCCGTTGTTGTTATGGGTGTTCGGATTCACTCAAGTAAGCCGCCAGGCGATCCATCAAGCGGTCACAGGCCGCCATCTGATCAACGCTGACAAATTCATCGGGCTTGTGCCCCTGGTCCATGCTGCCGGGACCGCAGACCACCGATGGAATCCCGGCCCGATCGAACAGCCCGCCTTCGGTGCCAAAGGCCACGGTGCTGAACTCGTCACTGCCGCACAGCTGGGCAATCAGCCGGGCCGCTGCGCTGTCGGCGGGTGTCGCCAGGCCGGGATAGGCCGAGATTTTTTCAAAGCGGATACCGGTATCGGTGTCCACGGCCTGCATGGCCGGCAGCAACGTCTGCTCGGCGTAGTCCTGCAACTCATCGACGACCACTTGCGGGGCGAAGTCCGGCAAGGCGCGGATCTCGAAATCGAAACGGCAGTCCGCTGGAACGATGTTCAGCGCCGTACCGCCCTGGATCACTCCGACCTGCACGGTCGAGAACGCAGGATCGAAGCGCTTGTCGTGCAATGGCGGCCGGGCCAGGGTGGCGCCGATGTCCCCCAGCCGACCGATCAGGCGTGCAGCCTGCTCGATGGCATTGACCCCATAAGGCGCGTAAGCCGAATGACAGGCGGCGCCGCGCACGTGACACCGCATCGCCAGCTTGCCCTTGTGACCGAGCACCGGCTTGAGTTCGGTCGGCTCGCCGATCAAACACAACGCTGGTGTCGGGATGCGTTGGGGCAGCACTTCCAGCAAGCCGCGCACGCCGAGGCAACCGACCTCTTCGTCATAGGAAAACGCCAGGTGCACCGGGCGCTTTAAAGGGCTGGAGAGAAACATCGGCACAGCGGCCAGCACCGAGGCCAGATAGCCCTTCATGTCCGCGCTGCCGCGACCGTAAAGCTTGCCGTCCGCCTCGCTCAGGCAAAACGGTTCGACCGTCCAGGCCTGGCCATCCACCGGCACCACGTCGGTGTGCCCGGACAACACGATGCCGCCAGCCACACGCGGGCCGACCGTGGCCAGCAGGTTGGCCTTGGTCCGCTCGGCGTTGTAGATCAGTTCGCAATCCACGCCCAGTTCGTGCAGGTAGTCGTGCACGAACTCGATCAGCTCCAGGTTCGAATCGCGGCTGACCGTGGCGAACCCGATCAATCGCGCGAGCATGGCGCGGCTGCGCAACTCACTCATCGCCGGGCACTCCATACGCGGGGGCCAGGGTCGGATTGAGGGCGCGGGTCAGGTAGTCCTGCAATTGCGGCTCGTAGGCCGTCCACAGTTTGCCCAGCTCGCCAATCGGGTTTTCCTCGGCCCAGTCCACCCGAAGGTCGACAATCGGCCAGGTCAGGTCACCCACCACCGACAACGCCGCCGAGTGCACCGCGCCGGCTTCGCCGCCAGCGTCCTGCCCGGCCTGCAAGGCGCTCATCAGCCGGGTGGCGAGGCAGCCTTCGCTGTTTTCGAACGCCGCGACCATTGCCTCGATCACCCCACTGTTGGCCAGCAGGTTGCCGGCCGCCACGCATTGGTCACCGGCCACAGCGTTATTGATGCCCAGGGCATGGTTGCCACTGAACACCGCCGTGCGCCCGTGGGCATCGACCACCGCCACCTGGCGGTATTGGCTGTAGCCGTTGCGGGTCAATGAGTGGTCCAGCGCCTGGGGCGGCGCCGAGCCGTTGGCCAGTTCATCGAGGATCTGCGGGCCGAGGGCCGGCAGCGTGATGTTCTGGCTCGACACCGCGCCGACACCGGCCCGCAGCCACGGGCAGCGCGCGCCGACGGCAATGCTCGAAGAGCTGATGGCAATGCCCAACTGGCCGGTCTCGGCGCAGCGACCCACGATGGAAAAAGTCATGGCGAATTCCTTATTCAGGGATGACAGCGATCACATCAATTTCCATCAGCCACTGCGGCTGGCCGAGGGCGCTGACCACAAGGCCGGTGGAAATCGGGAACACGCCCTTGAGCCACTTGCCGACCTCCTGGTACACCGGCTCGCGATAGCGCGGGTCGATCAGGTAGGTGGTGGTCTTGACGATGTGGCTCAGGTCGCTGCCCGCCTCTTCCAGCAGTTGCTTGACGTTGCGCATGGCCTGCTCGGCCTGGGCGCGCGGATCACCGAGGCCCACCAGTTGGCCGTTGAAATCGGTACCGACCTGACCACGCACATACACGGTGTTGCCGGCGCGCACGGCCTGGCACAAATCGTTGTCCAGCGTCTGGTTCGGGTAGGTGTCTTTGGTGTTGAACATGCGGATGCGGGTATGAGTAGGCATTAACGAACTCCCATGAGGCTGGCTTTGTGAATAGGTGCACGGGCGGCTTCGGCTTGACGCTGGGTCGCATCCCGGTAGTTGAGATAGGTGTGCTGTTTAACGATGTGGTCGGCGATGTGCTTGGCGTCGTGCCAAACGCCCCAGATAAACGCGGAGCCACGACGGGACTGCCAAGGCAACCCCACGAAATACACCCCCGGCTCGGCCGACACACCGCGCTGGTGCTGCGGCTTGCCGTTTTCCTTGAAGGCATCGACCTTCAGCCAGCTGTAATCGGTTGAGTAACCAGTGGCCCAGATAATCGTGGTGACACCGGCCTTGAGCAGATCCAGTTCCAGGATTGGATTGGTCACGCAATCCGGGTCCGCCAGCATGGCCCGGGCTTCGGGTTCCAACGGCAGGTCCAGGCCATTGCGTTCGATGTAGGCGTCGGCCTTGTCGAGCAACGCCAAGTAGTTTTCATCGCCGCGCTGGATGTTGTCAGCGAGGTTGTTTTCGAAACTCACCATGGCGCCGTTGAACGCTTGGGTCAGGCCAACCAGGGTCATGCCCTGGTGAGCCAGCCGGCGGAAGTCCACGGTGTGGCCGCCACGGGCACCGCTCACGGCGATGGTCACGTGTTCCTTGCCCGGTTGCATGGCTTCGGCATCCCACTCGCCAAGCACCCCCAGCCACCAGCAGAAATCACGGTTGCGATAGGCACGCGGCGGACGATCGTGGGCGCCCACCGACAGGTAGACCTGCTTGCCGGAACGTTGCAGTTCATCGGCGATCTGCACGCCCGAGGAACCTGCACCCACCACCAGCACCGCGCCTTCGGCCAGTTGCTGCGGGTTGTAGTATTGGGCGGAATGAATCTGAGTGATGCCAGCGATCTGTGGGGCAATCGGCGGAATGGCCGGACGCTGGAACGGACCGGTGGCGACCACCACATGCCGGGCCTCGATCACGCCATCAGAGGTTTCAACGGTGAAACCGGGACGGTCGGTATTGCGTTCGACTTTCTTCACGTCCACGCCGGTACGGATCGGCGCGTTGAACTTGCGGGCGTAGGCTTCGAAGTACTCAGCCACCTGCTCTTTCCCGGCGAAGGCATCCGGGTCCAGACCGTCGAATTCCAGCCCCGGGAAGCGGTCGTGCCAGGCCGGGCCGTTGGCTACCAGCGAATCCCAGCGACCGGTGCGCCAGGCTTCGGCGATACGATTGCGCTCCACAACGAGGTGAGGCACACCGAGCTTGCTCAGGTGTTCACTCATGGCCACGCCGGCCTGGCCGGCGCCAACAACAAGCGTATCAATTTCGGTTTTATCAACTGTCATGGCTGTGCACTTCTGAAAGGTGGTTTGATTCAGGTCGGTCATGGCTGCCGCCTCGATTCTGATCACTGTTGTTCTTCTGCTTGGGCTATCGGTGTCAGGGTGTTGGCCGCATTCTGTTCGGAGCCGGGAAATAGCGAAATTATGTTTTTTGTGGTTGCTGGCGAGGAAAAAGCGTCGAGCCGACCGGTCGGCTGTGCAAGGTTGCGGGAGGCCTGATCCCGGCCTATGGTCCTAGCGATGCAATGCCGGCGATTGACGCCTGATGGCACAGCGCCGGTCGATGTCCACCCAGTGCGAATAGCGCAAGGAAGTGACGACATGACTGACAACTCCCGCCCTGCCGTGCTCGAACTGATCGGCAATACACCTCTGGTACGCGTCAGCCGATTCGATACCGGCCCGTGTACGCTGTTTCTCAAACTCGAATCCCAGAATCCCGGCGGCTCGATCAAGGACCGCATCGGTCTGGCGATGATCGACACCGCCGAACGCGATGGCCGCCTGCGCCCTGGCGGCACCATCGTCGAAGCCACCGCCGGCAACACCGGCCTCGGCCTGGCCCTGGTCGGCCGCGCCAAGGGTTACCGAGTGGTGCTGGTGGTGCCGGACAAGATGTCCACCGAGAAGGTCTTGCACCTCAAGGCCATGGGCGCCGAGGTGCACATCACCCGCTCCGACGTCGGCAAGGGCCATCCCGAGTATTACCAGGACGTCGCCGCACGGCTGGCGGCGGAAATTCCCGATGCGTTCTTCGCCGACCAGTTCAACAACCCGGCCAACCCGCTGGCCCACGAATGCAGCACCGCGCCGGAGATCTGGGCGCAAACCCAGCATGATGTGGACGCCATCGTCGTCGGCGTCGGTTCGGCCGGCACCCTCACCGGGCTGACCCGTTTCTTCAAACGGGTACAGCCGGACCTGGAAATGGTCCTGGCCGACCCGGTCGGCTCGGTGATGGCCGAATACAGCCGCGGTGGCACCCTCCCCACCCCCGGTTCCTGGGCTGTGGAAGGCATTGGCGAAGACTTCATCCCGTCGATTGCCGACCTGTCCAGCGTGCGCCACGCCTATTCGATCAGCGACGAAGAAAGCTTTGATCATGCCCGCCAACTGCTGCGCGCCGAAGGGATTCTCGGCGGTTCGTCGACCGGCACCTTGCTGGCGGCGGCGTTGCGTTACTGCCGCGAACAGACCCAGCCGAAACGGGTCGTCAGCTTCGTCTGCGACACCGGTACGCGTTACCTGTCGAAGGTCTACAACGACCAGTGGATGAACGATCAGGGCCTGCTGCAACGCAAGCACTACGGCGACCTGCGCGACCTGATCGCGCGGCGCTTCGAGGATGGCCGAGTGATCAGCGTCGGCCCGGATGACACGCTACTGACGGCTTTCCAGCGCATGCGCCTGGCGGATGTCTCGCAGCTGCCGGTGCTGGTGAAGGGGCAGCAACTGGTCGGCGTGATCGACGAGTCCGACATCCTGCTGGGCGTGCATGAAGACGTTGCGCACTTTCGCAGGGCCGTCTCCAGCGCCATGACCGACAAACTGCAAACCCTGTCCCCCGATGCCACCCTGGCTGAACTGGAAGCCGAGCTGGGCCGTGGACTGGTGGCGATCATCCAGGATGCCTCGGGCTTTCACGGCCTGATTACCCGAACCGACATGCTCAACCATTTGCGGAGATCCCTGCCATGAGTCAACAGGATAAAAACACCCCGCCACAGGGCTTCGCCACCCGGGTGATCCACGCAGGGCAAGCGCCGGACCCTTCGACCGGGGCGTTGATGCCGCCGATCTACGCCAACTCCACCTACCTGCAACAGAGCCCCGGGGTGCACAAAGGCCTGGACTACGGGCGCTCGCACAACCCGACGCGCTGGGCGCTGGAACGCTGCGTGGCCGACCTCGAAGGCGGCACCCGGGGCTTTGCCTTCGCCTCGGGGCTGGCGACCATTTCCACGGTGCTCGAACTGCTCGACGCCGGCTCGCACATCGTTTCGGGCAACGACCTGTACGGCGGCACCTTCCGCCTGTTCGACAAGGTGCGCCAGCGCAGCGCCGGGCACCGCTTCAGCTTCGTCGACCTGACCGACCTGGCGGCGTTCGAAGCGTCCCTGCAAGACGACACACGCATGGTCATGGTCGAGACCCCGAGCAATCCGCTGCTGCGCCTCACCGACCTCTCCGCCATCGCCCGCACCTGCCGCGCCCGCGGCATCATCTGCGTGGCCGACAACACCTTCGCCAGCCCGTGGATCCAGCGCCCGCTGGAGCTTGGCTTCGACATCGTGCTGCACTCGACCACCAAATACCTCAACGGTCACTCCGACGTGATCGGCGGTATCGCCGTGGTCGGGCAGAACGCCGAACTGGCCGAGCGCCTGGGTTTCCTGCAAAACGCCGTCGGCGCCATCGCCGGCCCGTTCGATGCCTTCCTCACCCTGCGCGGCGTGAAGACCCTGGCGCTGCGCATGGAGCGACATTGCAGCAACGCACTGGCGCTGGCGCAGTGGCTGGAGCGCCAGCCACAAGTCTCACGGGTCTACTACCCTGGCCTGCCGTCGCACCCGCAACACGAACTGGCCCAACGGCAAATGCGCGGTTTCGGCGGGATGATCTCCCTCGACCTCAACAGTGACCTGGCCGGTACCAAACGCTTCCTTGAAAGCGTGCAGATCTTCGCCCTGGCCGAAAGCCTGGGCGGCGTGGAAAGCCTTATCGAACACCCGGCAATCATGACCCACGCCACCATCCCGCCCGATACCCGCGCGGAACTGGGGATTGGCGATGGGTTGGTGCGGTTGTCGGTGGGGGTTGAGGATGTCGAGGACTTGCGAGCTGATCTGGCGCAGGCGTTGGCAAGGATGTAATCACCTGAATGGTGGGACACCGCAAAACCTGTGGGAGCGGGCTTGCTCGCGAAGACGGCGGCACATCCAACATCGATGTGACTGACGCGCCGCC